>NZ_CAJHBN010000001.1:0-345958 GCF_904846655.1 Psychrobacter sp. NC44
GGTTTTACGCCCATACAGAAACTCAATCAAGCAGCTTAATTCTATTTGTTAGGTGTCTTAGGTTTGGGAGGGTTACCGGAACACCTTTAAGCATTTTTTAAAGTGATCTATTCTATCTTTTCGAGATGGAGTATTTTCATTAACAATATCAACCGTCTCTTCAAAATTTGATACTGTCGGGCCTTTATTAGCAATCTTATAAATTTTATTGTTATACCAGTAAGCCATAGAAGCCACTGTTCCCTCTTCAATATCATTTATATTGATAGCAGTAATTTCTCTATTAAAGTCTGGAACTCTTTCTCTAATAGCTACATTTATTGGATCATATTTGTCTCTTCCAGTAATCTGTATAATTCCTCTACCTCTATACTTCCATCCATCACCAGACTCTACATTCCCATTACCTAAGCGGTTTGCATACGCGATATTTGCTATCATCTCTTGGTTTGCAGGTTTTCCATTATATCTTCCATAAATTTTAGATAAAGATTCATTACCCCTAAAAGCTTTAAATGGGCTTTTCAAAAGTTTTTTGCCATTACTCGTAATAGTTGCAGTTCTATACAGATTTTCCCAACTATAATTTAAACTTTCTCCATTTTTTATATTAAATTTATTTCCGACTTCTTCCATTATGTGAGCAAAGAAAAAAGCTTTATTTAAACAGTTATCCATCAGAAAATTTGAATTTACACTATTAAAGGCATCAATACATATCTTTAATTTTTTCGCTGTATCAGGGTCCTGTGAAAATATAAAATGCAGCTCATCAAGAGTCAGTGTTTGACATCTTGGGCAACCATCCGTGGTCACATCAAACTTCGGCGTTCCAGTCTGACCTCTATCTTCACTTGCTTGTGTTTTAATAGGGTTTGATGGTTGCTTAGATTGTGATGAATTAGCAGAGTCAGAGTTATCTGATTCTTCATTGTTCTTTCTTTGGGTTGGCTTACTTGGAAAAGAACGAGGACTATCTGCTGATTCTCCCTCTTTAGTACCACTAACGGCATCATTGAAATCTTCAAACCCTTCTTTAAGACTGTCAGCTGCTTCTTTAAGGGCTTCTTGCCCTCTATCGATCAGTCCTTTTTCTTCATTATTAGGGCTATTAGAATTAGAGTTACTAGATGAATTTGGAGGAGTCGAGGGCTTCGCTGTCGGTTCAGCAGTAGAAGGGCGGGCTGAACTAATATCACGCAGCTTAATCGTCTGCCCAGATTTTAGTTTCTTAGGGTCTGTTATGCCATTGAGTCGTTTTAAATCTGCAACCGATACTCCACTTCTTGCTGATATACCTGAAAGGGTTTCATTTTTTCCTACGGTATGTTCATTTTTTAGTGATAAGTCACCATCTTTAGAACTATTTTGGGGACTTGAATCTGTGGAGGTTTTTTGCCTTGCTTTTGTGGGTGGTAATTTTAAAAAGTCCTTTGGTCGTATTTTGTAAGGCTCTTTTAAATTATTAAGTTGGGCTATTTGCTGCCACTTTACTCCATATATTTTGGCAATAGAGGATAAAGTTTCTTCAGCTTCAACTTCGTGAGTTTTTCTTAAATAGTCTCCTGCAGACCCTTCGAACATTTTAAGTTTAAATTTGTGCTTTGCAAAAGGAGCTTGCGCTTCGAATGTCATTTCCCTAATAGGTACGATAAGGTCTTTTATGATACTTACCATTGAACCATTACGAGGATCTTTTATAGATATATTAACGAGTGTACCTGCTGGTCTGGTTATCCATACCGTATATCCTCCAGCTATAGACGTTCCTGAACAAGCGGTTCGTCCATTTATCGTTACTATATGGTACAAGCCTTCCAGTGGCATTTTATACAAATCTACAAACTTTATTCTGAATTTTATAATTTTAGTATTACTCACGCATTAGACTCCTGCGATTTTTTATAGAAAATTAATTAGTAAATCTATAGTGGATAAATTTTTTAAATCAGTAGCACTACTATCAGATTATTAATAGTAAATCCACTGACTATCTACTTTATCACCGTCAATGGTTGTCAAGTAATAGTAAGTTGGTACTGAGGTATTGACCGTGATGAAGTAGTAGTTTTTATTATTATGAATAGCTACTTGATTAATATACATGGAATACTCTTTAGGCTCGTATTCGTCCACACAAGCAACATTGTCGTACTGATCAATAGAACAGTCGACGTTTCGATTTTCAGAAATTCTAGAAGGAATACTATCTACTATTTTTTTTAAATGCTTATCTGCTATAGGTATAAATTTGCTATTTTTATATTTGTCATTCAATGCAATAATATTTGAGTCATTAGTGATATCTTTGATTAGAATACAAGCTCTTTTTCTTGTTAATAATATATTTCGATCACTATTTGCAATGTTTGATGTCTCTCTTAGATCATAGGTTATTAGATCGTTACAATTGCTGATTTCAATCTTTCGGTCTAAATAATCAATATCTTTGAATTCGCCATCAATGAACTTGTCAATAAAAGTTAATTGATTATCTTTTTTTATTGGTTTTATGAATCCTGCCGTAAGTTCATTAATATTATAAATAGAAGTATTTTCGATTGAATTGCCACTATCTAAATTTGAAGATAAAGAATCTTCTATGCTTGTAAAAGTATTAGGAATAGGCTCAATACTATCAGGTAGTATTTTCATACATCCTGATCCAAAAGCTAGTACAAACGATGAGGCAACCAAAATTAAAAAAGGTTTCATTTACTGTCTCAATTTCTGTTGTTGATCGGCTAGCAATAAAAGCTCTCTTACGTGCACATTTCTAGAATTACGAAGTTGTGGTCTATTTGATTCAGTAGCAGCAGATGCGAAATCTTTATTCTTAAGATGTCTATTAAAACTAGGAAATTTCGAAATACCTGTGCTAGATATCCCTAAGTTATAAGCCATATCTAAAATAGCTTCTTGAGCTGGGACTGGATAATTATCAAACTCTGAAAATGCTTCTCGAGCAGAATCGAGATTACCCTGAATATGAGCGAGTGTTATTGCTTTTGCATCTTCTTCTGTCATACGAATTGTTGTCAAAGATTCAAAATAAGATGCTCGACTATTGTTTCTACCGTGAACCGAATTGTAAACTATACGCCACGCTTGTTTTATTTGAACATCGGTTGCTGATACATTTCCGATATAAAAAGGATATTTTGTCGCTTCATCCGCAGACGACAGCATTTTGCCATAGCCTACGGTTACAAGGCTTTTAGGTTCGGCGCTATCAAGATACATGTGATTGTAGAAGCCTTCCTCTTTTACAATTGCTTCAAAGACTTTGTTTAAGTCTAGGTCGTCAGCCTGCTCTAAAGCTAAATCATTCACATCTTCCTCTTCAGAAATATACGATACGCCCCAGTCGGTATCTCTAAAGCCCACATAGGCTTCAACCTCTTCTTCTTTATCACTAATAACTGGTGCGGTACGTCCATGCTCATCTAATGCACCTTCTATCAGTTGCCCATCAGGTCGTAGCATCTGGAACTCGATATCTTCAAAATTGTGCTGATAAAACAAATCATAAACATCTAGCTTATTACTAAACAGTGGAACAGTTTCAGGCATCATCGGTAATGAATAATTAGCTCTTGCCCCACCCACCAAACCCTTCTTCACCGCTTTGATCTTAATCGTCCCCGGACACACCAGCTTAATCCCGCTGTCATCGATCGTAATCGACGCTCCTGCTGACGTTTGCAGCTTGATCCGCTTAGGACTCGACACATTCACCTGTCCTGACGCGCTACCAATCGTCATACCTTGCTGAGAGTGCAATTGCAACTCACCGCCTTGTGCCTGTACCGCCAGTGGCTCTCTATTGGCGCTGATATGTAAGCCTGATAGATCAACTTGACCACCAACCCCAGAGAGCGAGTCAATCGTATTTGCCGTCAGCGTATAATTGCATGCCACCACATCCGACTGGGTGCTGCCTGATTGTCTGACGATTGTTTTCGCCGTCCATAGGGTATTACTTGCTGACGCTAAGATACTGTCTTTACTGACCAGCATCACATCAGCAGCGCCCAATACTTCCGTATTTAGCGTCTCATCGATGATTTGTGCGCTGGTTTTAAACGCTTTTATCGATTGATTGGCGGTCTGCATGGCTGTCGTGGATTGCAAATGTGCCTGCTTGGTCTCTTGAAAGGTCTCACTCAGCTCAGCTCCTAAGCCTAATTGCCGCTGTCCTGCATCATTGACCCAAGCAGACTCGTGCTCGCTTTGACTATGTCTGATATCAAAGGTGGATAGCAGTACACCGGTATCACCAGTGATTTGCAAGCCATGATCGCTTGCCAGATTAATCCCTTGACCACTGGTTGATGATTGATGATTACTATAACGATGACGCAGTACGCCAAGCTCAAGCACGTGCTCATCAGGGGCAAAGGTGGCGCTAGAAGTGATGGTTGGTGTCTCAGCATTGGCACGTGATCCTGTATTCACCGACCACTGCATTCCTATCTGGTTGGGCGTATCATCAAAGCTTAGGGTCACTTCAGAATCAGACGTCAGCCCATATTGAGCAATACCAGAGATCCATCCACTGTGAGTATCATCTTCATTAATTTGCGAATGACCCAAACCACCACCATGCCACCTAGGGGACGCGCCGCCTTGTAAGTTATGTCGATTAGATAAGCCTGCATCACGAGTGGTGATGTCTTTGTCATCGATATCGCCCATACCGATACCGTCATAAAGCGACCTGCTAATTACAGGACTGTCAATATCGCCATACCAGTAATTAAGCAGTACCGACTGTCCCAGCCTTGGCGCAAACTGCCAACCATGAGTGCTACCCGATGACAGCTGCAATGAGCGCAGGGGCGGGGTGGTGCCATCATCATGAGGGCTGATACCTGACCAGACAGACGTAGTAATAGTTTGCTGTAGATTGTCAGTGCTGACACTTGAGTCATAGCTGGGGGAAGCTGATAAACCTGTGTCACCAGTACGAGCTTGGGCGAGACCCGTGTAAGTGCTACTGGCAAAGGATAAAGAACTGGGATAAGGGCAATAAGGAATAGCAGCGTCAAGTAACGTCGCTGATACCCAAACCCCAGTATCACGAGCGATGTCAAAGCCATGATCGGGTATTGAAAAGTGATTGTGATTCATTGCATGACAGTGCATATGCTGAGCAGTGCGCTGTAACCACTGCTTGATAAATACTTGATGATGGTATGACACCAGATATTATAATTTGGGCTGATGTTTTTGATCCTTTTTATTAACCCAATCTATCTCGACAGTAGTTTAATATTTCCACTTAGACAATCCATGCAAATTATTAGTATAATCCTCTAAATTCACAACAAAATATCACTGTAGCTTATTATGACGCTTAAGCCTTTATTTTTATTTTTGTCTATTTTGCCGCTATTTACTATGACTGCCTGTGCTAAAGATCCTGCGACTTCGGTTGATAGTAATGGTATCCCCCAAACCCGTAGCAATCTAACGGCAGATGAACAGCAGCAGCTAGATGACTTCTTAACGCAGCAAAAAGCGAACATGCGCTTTATTGAAGGCGGTAGCTATGAGATGGGCGACTTCGGTTCTAAAGTGACTATCAATGATGGTGGTCCTATCAGGAGTGAAAGTGACAATAAACCACTGCACAAGGTGACGCTTGAGAGTTTTAGTATGAATGCTTATAAAACGACTTATAGTGACTTTGATATCTATAGTATGGCGACTAAACAAAAAAAAATTGGTATGCAAGATACTACGATAGAGCTACGTCAATCTAATGCTGCTGCTGGTGTAAACTGGCAAACGGCACAGCACTACTGTCAATGGCTTGGTCAACAGTTAGAGGTTCCAATGAGTCTACCAACCGAAGCGCAGTGGGAATATGCCGCACGCAATCGCGGTAAATATATATTATTTCCAACCGATAACGGTAAAATAAATGGTGGACACAATATATGGACGTTTGATGAGAAGTCAGCACTCTCAAGAAAATATAATACTAATTTAGCTATACCTATTGTAGGACTATATCCTCCTAATCCTTTGGGTCTGTATGACATGACCAATCAAAATAATGAATGGATGAATGACTGGTATAGCGAGGATTACTATGCCAACAGCCCTGAGCATAATCCCCAAGGCCCTGACACGGGTACTGAAAAAGTTTTGCGCTCAGTAAACGCTGAATGGGGTTCGGCACAAAACATACAAGCCAATGGGTCAATTACTCTAATGCGAATAAAACGCTTGCCTAATCCACCGTTGATAGAGGAAGCACAAGATGCTAATCAGAATGCTTTTACCTCAGCTCGCTGTGTCGCTAATAGCCAGCAAGCGATAAGTTAATCGTGTTATTAATATCCTCTTACCGAAATAGTCCTTAACCTTGAATAACCCTTAAGCATGGTAGATGCCATCAGCTGGTTTATCCCTTGGATTTAAGATGTTAGCATCAAAGTGCTGTGGGTTTTTAGCTGTATAAAATCTAGGACTAACATAATCGACTTTAGCCAACATACGATACTTCTCATAAGCAGGATCAGTATTAAGGACTACACGCTCGCCTTTAGGATAGTAATTTTTAATGAGTCCACCTAGCATGTTGAGATATTGATCTATAAAGGTATTGCCAGTATCATTTTTTTCAGTGATTTTATCTGCTTTGATATCATTTAATAGTGTGAGCAAGGGCGTGTCTATATTATTAAGACCATAACTTAAAAACCGTAGAACGTGTGCTTCATTTTCTTGACGAAAGCTTTTATTAGAGCGACTACTCAAACCTTGCAAATGATAGTCTTTCACTCCGTCCCTGTTCATGTGCTGTAGTACATTGTCCCACTCAGGATAAGTGGTCACTGTAGTAAATATCTTTATAATGGCTTTTTTGCGTTCAGTAAGCAGTTTTATACTTAAGCCCTTAAAAATACTAAAGTCAAAGTCAGGCCAGCTAAGTGCATGACTATACCATCCATGGCGACTGATATTATAAATTAGTATGCCTTTACCATTGGGCGTAGCGCATAATAGCATTTGCTTTTTCTCACCCTTCATAATCTCAATAGCTAGATCATGCCGCTTTGAATCAGTATCTAAGGCATTAGAAAAAGCTCTGAATCTTGTTCCAATATTTATTAGGGATTTAGAAACACTAGAGTTACTTCCTAAATAAATGACAGAAAACTGGGTCAATGCGATAAAAGCCTCTTCTAGGATATGGACGACTTTACGAAAGCCTGCATTGACCAGCTGATAGAATGTCCACCTAAGAAACGATTCGATCTGACCGCCATCCACCTCAAATAAGAATCCAAGCTTGCCTCCTGCCCCAAAGCAAGCAGCGGCTTTGGCTCTGATTTTAAATTTGCCTGCTCGAGCGTCGAGGAAAACATAAAAGTCTAAAGAGCCTCCGATACCGTAGCTACCTGCAACAGTTGCCGATATCGATGCAAAGGATACAAAATCCTCTTCTTCTGGCGGTAGCCACTCTATACCACCCTTTGGCTCTATTCCTCCTTCTACACCGATAAATGCAGAGATAGCTGCAGACCCTTTTACGTTATGCTTCTCTTGTAACTGCTCTATCTCATCATCACTAGTTGGATGACTAATACCTTTATAGTCTAGGCTAAGAGCAGGCATGTTTTTATTTGCATCCCAAGCACTCATCATTGTTTGCCTAGGATCACGAGCGGCTGAGACCAGTTTTTGTGCACCGTCTTTTATTTTTATACTACCAGCACCTTCTATCCCGATATTGACGCCTGCAAATCCACTAATCTCACAAGAAACTATCAAGCGTAGTGAGCCTAAATCTATTTTGATACCATCTTCAAAAGTGGCTTTTAAGTGCCACCCTTCTAATGAAGGTAGCGCCATTATAGGAGAGATGCTCGCCTCACATAGAATAAGCTTACCATTTGCATTAAAGCCGCCTTCAATACCTATCTTATCTTCAAGATTCCAACTAGCTGAGCCGTTGGCACCAGCGCTACCTACCATTCGTAGCCATTGTGCCTCGCCATCTACTTGGTATTTATCAGACTTAATAATGAGACCACTAATCTCATTCGCTGAAGGTAGTAGATAGTCTAGAACATTTAAGTCTTTTTGCCCCTCAGTACCTATCTCACCTTCAATTGAAGCAGATATCTCTTTAATCCTATCAGCAAGCGCTTCTTTAGCAAAGCCTGCTGGATCATATAGCAGACTTGGTTCGTCTGGTGGCGGAGGGTCGCCTTCAGGAGTAGGAATGTCTGTCTGTGATTGATTGATACGTGTTGGCTGGATTGTATCTTCGAAATAATCTCTTCTCACATAGCGTCGTTCAATAGTGGTTCCATTTGAGTCCGCACTGGCAACGGCTGTCTTGACTAAGAATATTTCTTTCATATCAGCAATGGTCGAAAAATCCTGCTCAATTTCATCTTGAGCGTCTGCTTCTGCTTTTATCATTGCATCTTCTGCAGTTTTTAGCATACTAGCATCCCTAGCTTTGAGCGCGTCTGCTACTTGGGATCTATGCATGTGCACTTTTGCCATTAGTTTATCGACATTGCTTAGGTTTTTAACAAGGTTTTTGTAGTCATTACTTTTAAATACAGACAACTCTCTACTTTCAAGATCATAAACGATAGGAAGTCGGGTATTGGCAGCTAAAATAGCTTCATGATTAGGTTTGTTTACTGCTGTAGGTATCTTAATTGTTGGTATAGTAAGTGTTCTAAGATAGTCACAAGGTGATGGAACAACATCTCCTTGTGAATCTTTAACATCAAGCCTAGCTGTTACTGGATTACCAGATACTAAAACTTGTACTGTTCTTTTATAGTCAGCACTTATTTTCTCAGTTAAACCTGTTTTAGGATCGACCTTTAGTGTTTTGACCACTGTTTTTTTATAATCAATTAGCTGGACTTTTACATCATTAGGAATATTACTACTACTTTTAGCTTTTACTTTGAACTGTAGAAAGGTTTGTAGCTGGTAGCCTTTGATAAATGGACTGCTTATCTTTTCATCCGACTTTATAGTCAAAATAAGAGGCTTTTGTTTTTCTCCTTTTAATTGCGGGTCATAGAGTCTTCTATTTTTATCCAAAAAATATATCCGATATGCTGTAGAGCGTATTAATGGTATCTCTTTAGTAAATGACAGATTAGAACCTAGCTCTGCTACAGGAGCCGTTTTTCCAGTTACTTTTTTAGACGCGTAGTCTATTTGATATTCTAAGCCATTGACAATACTTGATGCTGTCGATGTACCACTTTTATTTTCTTTTACTAAAGCATAGAAGTTAACTCGCATCGGTACTGCGACATCATCTAAAACTATACGATCATAAGTAGCAGTTCCATAACTATTACTGTCTCTAAGATGTGGCTTCGAGCTTCTTGAACTTTTGAGTTTAATGGTTTTTTGATTAGGCAAATCTACAACGCTAATATTATCTATATCGTCCCATTCTTTTAAGCGTATTTTAATTTTACCATTAGCAGGCACTTCATAGCTTTTGTTTAAATTATCATCACCTATATATACCTCTCCTTTTTTAATAGGAATCGCACCTCCACCGCTCAGATTTTGTCTTAAAATCCACAATGATAACTCTCTAGTTTTTCTTCTTGGTCTGCCGTCTGCTATTTTTCCCATTACTCATCATCCTCAAAGCTTAATGCAAACCCTTCGTGTTCGTCACCAACGATATGTATACCGACTTCTTCAGGGGTATCAGTGATTACTTGCTCAGTACGACCTTGCGCATTTGTCTTACCACTTTTGACCGTACCGTCTTCCATAAATAATAGATACTCAGTATTAGCGATAGGTTCACCGAACATGTCCTTAGCAACATAAGTCAGATAAGACTTAACCTCTGAGCCACCTAGCGAGGGCAGTGTTGGTGTAATGTTCGCCCCCGCAACCAGCCCTTTCTTCACCGCTTTGATCTTAATCATCCCCGGACACACCAGCTTAATCCCGCTGTCATCAATCGTAATGGATGCTCCTGCTGAGGTTTGCAGCTTAATCCGCTTAGGACTCGACACATTTACCTGTCCTGACTCACTACCAATCGTCATACCTTGCTGAGAGTGCAATTGCAACTCACCGCCCTGTGCCTGTATTGCCAGTGGCTCTCTATTGGCACTGATATGCAGTCCTGACAGATCGGCTTGACCACCTACGCCTGAGAGTGAGTCAATCGTATTTGCCGTCAGCGTATAATTACCCGCCACCACATCCGACTGGGTAGCACCTGATTGCCTGACTATTGTTTTCGCCGTCCATAGCGTATTGCTGGCTGCCGCTAAGATACTGTCTTTGCTGACTAACATGACATCGGCTGCGCCCAATACTTCCGTATTTAATGTCTCATCGATGATTTGTGCGCTGGTTTTAAACGCTTTTATCGATTGATTGGCGGTCTGCATGGCTGTCGTGGATTGCAAATGTGCCTGCTTGGTCTCTTGAAAGGTCTCACTCAGCTCAGCTCCTAAGCCTAATTGCCGCTGTCCTGCATCATTGACCCAAGCAGACTCGTGCTCGCTTTGACTATGTCTGATATCAAAGGTGGATAGCAGTACACCGGTATCACCAGTGATTTGCAAGCCATGATCGCTTGCCAGATTAATCCCTTGACCACTGGTTGATGATTGATGATTACTATAACGATGACGCAGTACGCCAAGCTCAAGCACGTGCTCATCAGGGGCAAAGGTGGCGCTAGAAGTGATGGTTGGTGTCTCAGCATTGGCACGTGATCCTGTATTCACCGACCACTGCATTCCTATCTGGTTGGGCGTATCATCAAAGCTTAGGGTCACTTCAGAATCAGACGTCAGCCCATATTGAGCAATACCAGAGATCCATCCACTGTGAGTATCATCTTCATTAATTTGCGAATGACCCAAACCACCACCATGCCACCTAGGGGACGCGCCGCCTTGTAAGTTATGTCGATTAGATAAGCCTGCATCACGAGTGGTGATGTCTTTGTCATCGATATCGCCCATACCGATACCGTCATAAAGCGACCTGCTAATTACAGGACTGTCAATATCGCCATACCAGTAATTAAGCAGTACCGACTGTCCCAGCCTTGGCGCAAACTGCCAACCATGAGTGCTACCCGATGACAGCTGCAATGAGCGCAGGGGCGGGGTGGTGCCATCATCATGAGGGCTGATACCTGACCAGACAGACGTAGTAATAGTTTGCTGTAGATTGTCAGTGCTGACACTTGAGTCATAGCTGGGGGAAGCTGATAAACCTGTGTCACCAGTACGAGCTTGGGCGAGACCCGTGTAAGTGCTACTGGCAAAGGATAAAGAACTGGGATAAGGGCAATAAGGAATAGCAGCGTCAAGTAACGTCGCTGATACCCAAACCCCAGTATCACGAGCGATGTCAAAGCCATGATCGGGTATTGAAAAGTGATTGTGATTCATTGCATGACAGTGCATATGCTGAGCAGTGCGCTGTAACCACTGTTTGATAAATACTTGATGATGGTATGACACGCTATCGTTGTCAGGCTCAATACCGATTAAGGTAACCGCGATACAATGCGTGGATAAGCTACCAATAGAGGGTAGGTTATTGATACTCACTGGACTACTGACGCTCAGACCACGCAGGGCACCCGTCGCTTGATAAGTTTCGCGCTGACAGCGATTGGCAGATATCCATTGCTCTGCTATATAAGTAGCGGCGTCCTCGCTGTTCACGCGAGAGGGTGCACCAATTAATACCGTCGTGTCATCTATCGCAAGCAGTGACTCATCTACTGCTTGACCTTCATAAATGGTATCTGCCGCCAACCCATCTGCTCGTACTATTACCCTATCACTGCCAAGTTGCTGCGACCTCATTTGTAGCGTATTGACACTATCTTGACCTGATTGTACGGATGACTGAGCATAACTATAGGTCAGCGGTATGAGCTCGCCTGTGTCTAAACCATCAACCAACCACCACGTGCCAAGCTCATCAACGGAATTCCCTGACACCCATAAAGTCGATATACCAATATCAGCGAGCAGACCGGTAACAAATTCATAGTCGCTGACATCCGACTGTATACGCATGGATAAAGGTGCCGATAAACGTGCGGATGATTCATCATCTGATGACAAAAGAGACTCAGATATTTGCCAATTTAAATCGTAATCACTAAGGATGAGGGTAACAATATCGAGCGTCGATTGATTGATAAAACTGCGGGTATGTATCGACTGTGCCAACTGCCAATCGGGGCTAACAACTTCTAAAGTATAAAAGTGCATCGCGCCATCAGATTGCTGATAACGGATGCCGCGTATCAGCCCAGTACGACAGCTAGCGGTACGATCAGCGGAAAACGTGGTTAAGCATATCGGAGCATTGATTAATGATAAACAAGCGTTCGATTCGATAAAATTATAACTAAACACTAGTATGTCAATATTGTCAGATTGATTAATGCCGCTTGCACCGCAAAACGAAACAGGGTAAAAGGTGTTTATCGTTGGATTAGCAGTATGAACGGTAATATTATGTAGACGATTGGTCTTAGAAGGCATAAGAAGGGTACCGTTACTGCGTATTTTATACCAAGAAAATGGCTTGAATGGGTGATTTACTAAATTATTTATTAAGAAAAGTATAGAGTTTATTGAAATATTGTCAAGTATATGTATAATCAACCTCATTGATTTTTTATGATTAATGAACTTTAGTTATATTTATTTCTTTTAAAAAATCTATCCTTTTATATTTTTAGTGATGATCCTGTTGTTATGAATCCTATTTATCGTACTAAACTTGCCACCGCAGGTCTGCTATCAGTCTTACTTAGCGCGTCTTTATTGACAGCGGGTTGTGGCACCACTGCTCAGAAAAATGTACAAACCACGGTCAGCAAACCGATAGTGAAGCAGTTGAGTGAGCCTTCGCTTGCCTATTTGTCAAACGGCAATCAACTTAGCAGTGAAGCGTGGATGACTATTGCCAAAAATAACTACGACGCAAAACGCTATGCACGGGCATTGAGAGCGGCTAATGAGGCTCTAAGCGTTGATAATGAAAGACTTGATGCACGTCAGCTTGCCATGCTTTCAGCAGTTAAAGTGATGGAAAGTAATATTGATGCTTATCACGATAATAGTTTGATGAATAGTAGTGATAAGGCAACACTGAATGAAACGCTCACCAATATCACCACTTTAGTTAACGCGTCTAATTAAAATAATTTTGAGCAGGCACATGTATTTATCTCACACCAATAATGGCGAGCACCGACTTACAATGACCAGTATCAGAAGCAATATTAGAGTCAGTTTTACGCTATCCAAAGCGTTTTTGACAGGTCTGTTCATCATGGGTTCAGCAATGACTACCGCCCATAGTGAACTTGTCATACAAGAAAAAGACCCCGGTTCTAGCATCATAAATCAATTTTCGGCACTCAAAAATGCTGATGCAAAATCACCGCAACTGCATCAACTGGTCGCGGATTTGAATCAAAGAGTATCTCGTAATCCTAATGACTCGCTAGCATGGGAGATTTTGGCGCAGATTTATTCTAACAATGGCTATCATGCTTATGCTGTTTACGCAGCCAGTGAAGCCATTGATTTGGGTCAAAGCACTGCTAAGCTAAAAAAAATACTACTAAATAGCAGCGCTATCGTCTCCCAAAGCCAACTGCAATCAGATTATCTCACTGATGAAGTGGACGCAGCGTTTTTGAAGGAGTATCAGTACGCTTTAAGTAAAATATATGGTGATATCTATGGTTTCAATTACGATGAGTCTTTGCCGAAACCACCAGCGCCAGTCGTCAAGCCTAGAAGCGGTAGATCAGGTACTAAATCAAAACCTCAGCCCCACGTGTCTGTAAAAAAAGCATCGAAGCCTATGAAAAAACCAGCCGTAAAAAAACCGCCACGACCACCAAAAGTTAAGCCTGTTACTAAACCTTCACCTACCAAAAAAAGTAACGCCAAATCGACTGATCCATTCAGTATATTGCGTTCAAACTAGACATTGCTGAGGTAACTTATTATGGCAAAGCAAGACAGTGTACAAAAGAAACTCGCAAAAGTACGTGCGCCTCGGGTGCATCTGACTTATGACGTTGAAGTAGGCGATGCGATCGAAACCAAGGAAATTCCTTTTGTGGTCGGCGTTTTGGGAGAGTTTTCAGGAGATTCAACCCTTGAACAACCACGCTTTAAAGACAAAAAATTTGTCGAAGTAGATTTAGATACCTTTGATGAGGTGATGTCAGGTCTAGCACCGCGTGCGACCTTTCGAGTAAGCAATGACTTAAGTGATAAAGGCGGCGAATTCGCAGTTGATTTGGCATTCAATAGTATCAACGATTTTCGTCCTGAAGCGGTTGCTGATCAAATTGAGCCACTAAAGCAATTGGTACAAGCACGAGATCGCTTAGCAGATTTACGCAATAAAATATCGGCCAACGAAAAACTTGAAGACCTATTAGATGACGTGCTTAAGAACACTGAGCAAGTCAAAAAAATGGCGGAACAAAATCAAACCGATGGTGAGGATTAAACGATGAGTGCCCAAGCCCAGCAAAATCTAGCACCTGATGCGTTAAATAATGACAGTTACGACTTACTCGAAGAAATCGTCAATAAAAGTAACGTTGCCAAGTCTGATGACGAAAAAAATCGTGCCAAGTCGCAAATTGCAGAGCTTGCCAATGAAGTCATGCAAGGAACCGTAACGTTGTCAGATAATTTGGCCGCATCGATTGACGCGCGTATTGCCCAAATTGACGCGTTGATCTCCAAGCAGCTGACCACTGTCATGCACGCGCCCGAGTTTCAAAAGCTAGAGTCCAGCTGGCGTGGCTTGCATTATTTATGTAGCCAGACTCCGTCGGAATCCATGCTAAAGATTCGTATGATGAATACTACGAAGCGCGAACTGACTAAAGATTTTCAATCGTCAATTGATTTTGATCAAAGCACGCTGTTTAAGAAAATATACGAAGAAGAGTTCGGTAGCTTCGGTGGTGAACCTTATGCCGCTATCGTTGGTGACTTTGAATTTACTCGCCAAAACTCAGACATGTATCTGCTTGAGCAATTGTCTCATGTTGCGGCCGCTTCTCATGCACCTTTTGTGTCGGCGGCTTCCGCTGAAATGTTTGGTCTCGACTCCTTTACCGACATTGGTCGCCCGCGAGATTTGTCAAAGATATTTGAAACCGCTGAATATATCCGCTGGCGCGCGTTCAGACAGTCAGAAGATGCGCGATATGTTGCGTTAACCGTGCCTAGCTTTTTAGGTCGTCTGCCTTACGATCCTAAAGATGGCACGGTGGTTGAAGGATTTAATTTTACGGAAGAAGTCTCTGGTAATAATCATGACGATTATCTATGGGTGAACGCGGCTTATGCGTTCGCTTCACGCTTGACGGCTGCTTTCTCTGACTATCGCTGGTGTGCTGCCATTCGCGGCGTTGAGGGTGGTGGCTTGGTTGAAGGGTTACCTGTTCATACCTTTAAGACTGACGAAGGGGATTTGGCACTTAAGTGTCCAACGGAAATCTCTATCACCGATCGCCGAGAAAAAGAGTTAAGCGACTTAGGTTTTATCCCGTTAGTCCATTGCAAAAATACCAATTACGCTGCCTTTTTTGGGGCGCAGTCGGTGCAAAAAGCCAAAACTTATCAAAACGATGATGCCAACGCCAATGCTGCGCTATCGACGCAGATCCAATACATTATGGCGGTGTCACGTATTGCCCATTACCTAAAAGCAATGATGCGCGATAAGGTAGGTAGCTTCTTAGCACCTGGTAATGTTGAGTCGTTTTTAAATGACTGGATTTCTCGTTATGTCTTGCTAGATGACGGCGCCTCACAAGAAGCAAAAGCCCAGTACCCGCTGCGCGAAGCTTCTGTACAAGTTGTAGAAGTGCCGGGTAAGCCTGGTGTCTACAAGTCCGTGGTCTTTTTGAGACCACACTTTCAACTTGACGAACTGTCTGTTTCTCTGCGTCTGGTCACTCAACTGCCGCAATCTAGCAACAGCTGATCGTTTATTAAAAACTAACGTGAAATTTAAATTTTAAAAAAAGGTATGTGATATGAAAGATATTTATATTCAGTTCCGCGGTAAATATAAAATTGATGGCGAGTCTCGTGATAGCGAGCATAAAGGTTGGCTTGAAGTAAATACTTGGGATCACTTGATCCGTCAGCCAAAATCAGCGACAGCAAGTAGCGTTGGTGGCCATACTTCTGAGCGTTGTGAGCATGCTGACATGACGTTTATGAAAGATTTGGACTCAACCAGTCCTAAACTATGGGAAGCGTGTTCTGCTGGTTATACTTTTGATGAGATTCAAATTGATTTTTATCGTGCCAACGGTGACAAACGCGTTAAATATCTTGAAGTAAAACTTAAGCATGCGCTGATCGCAAGTGTCGAGCCAACGGTACGTTCTGAAGGCGTACCAATCGAAAAAGTCGGTATCAAATATGCTGCTGTTGAGTGGACTTACACCCAGCAAGATATCGATGGTACTGCTAAAGGCGCTGTGACTAAAAAATGGTCACTAGCCAACAACACTGCTACTTATACCGCCTAATTTAGGTTGTATCAGGTGTCATCTATTGTGTCGTACCGAAAAAGAAAGGTTTATATCTAGGCCTTTCTTTTTTGTTTGTTAAATAGGAATGATTATATCAATGAATTACGCCACTAACGCCTCTAACAAAGAAATTGGCTTTCGTCCAAATTTGTTCGAGCAGTTATTTGATGATCAGCCCCGTCATTTGTCGCATGAGCTCGTGGTTCGTCGTCTTAATATCGATGAGCTAAAGTCTTCGGTCGCACGAGACCTTGAAGCTTTATTAAATACGCGTTGTGTGGTGTCAAGTAAGCTTCAGGCCTATCAACACGTGCGCTCATCGATATTGAATTTTGGCATATTAGATTTTGTGGGACTCAGCAGTGCCAATCCTACTGACTGTGATTATATCTGTCGCCAAATAGCCCAAACAGTCGAGCAACAAGATACCCGGCTAAAAAACGTTCGCGTATCGCTAGATATTGGCGCTGTTGATGTCAATCAACTGTGTTTTTCTATTGAAGCATTATTAAAGGTTTATCCAGCACAAGAGCTGGTCAGCTTCGATGCGTTCTTTGAGCCAAGCTCTCAGCGTTACTTAATAAAATAATCATTATCCCATTAATGAAATAACTACTACTACCGCTCAATTTATACAGTTAGCAGCGATCAATATATTGAGGCGTCATGGACAGTTTACTTCCTTACTTTGAGCATGAGCTTAGCCTGTTTAATAAACAGTCAAAAGAATTTGCCAAAAAATATCCCAAAATAGCCAATCGGTTGTTGATGGGGCACGATACCGTCGATGATCCGCATATAGAGCGGTTGATACAGGCTTTTTCGCTCATCAGTGCGCGCATCAATAAAAAATTGGACGATTCATACGCTGATTTTACCGAATCTCTATTAGAAGTCGTTTATCCCGATTATCTCAAACCTTTTCCATCGGTCTCTATTGCACAGTTTAATCTAGGCGTACAGGGCAATGCGATGAGCGAGGCAGTCTTAGTCCCTAAAAACAGCCCTTTCGCCAGCCAAAAAATAAATGGCACGCCTTGCCAGTTTCAGTCAACCCAAGATGTGACCTTGCTGCCGCTACAGATAGATAGCGTCGACTTTGAAACTCGTCAAGAGGTGTATGACAATCAGCATGGACTGCTGAATGGCTGTATCAGTATCAAATTTAAGGGGCTTAATTCAAGCTTTGACTATCAAGCCTTATTAAACCACTCGTTAGATTTGTATATAGACGAGGACGCCAGTCAGGGTACTAGTCTATGGGATTTACTAGGGTGTGATGTCAAGCAAACGCATCTGCATGGTAGGCAGGTCAATAAGATTACGGGTAGTCCGTTTGAGATTATAGGCTTCGATCCTGAGCAGCAAATTCTTCCGAGTCATCGAGTGAGTAATGCTGCCTCTGCCTTATTAAAGGAATACTTCTATTTCCCTGAAAAA
The DNA here is from genome assembly GCF_904846655.1 of Psychrobacter sp. NC44. NCBI lineage: Bacteria > Pseudomonadati > Pseudomonadota > Gammaproteobacteria > Moraxellales > Moraxellaceae > Psychrobacter > Psychrobacter sp. NC44. The sequence goes on from NZ_CAJHBN010000001.1 coordinate 18,041, forward strand.
TTCAATTTCTTGCGCCTTAATCTTGGTAAGGTTTGTCCAAATTTAAAGATCGATAGCAATGGCTTTGAGATTCGCTGTTACTTTAGATTTGATAAAAAAAATACCATCCGCCTAAAAAACTTGCAGCAGCTCAGTGCCAGCAGTATCAAGCTGTTTTGTACGCCCGTTGTCAATTTATTCAAGGCGGCTGCCAAGCCTATTCAAGTGACCCATCGTTCGATCTATTACGATTTAGTGCCCGATACTCGTGCGCTGTTTCAACATGAAATCTATGAGGTTAATAAAGTCATAGAGTCCAAGCAAAGTGACAATCGTTTGATACAACGTGAATATCATCCATTTTATGCGCTCAATCATTATGAGCAGCAAGATGATGGTCGTTATTACCATATCAAACGTGATAAGGATATGGCTGAGTTCAAACAGGGTTTTGAATATCAGATTATGTTTGTAGAAAAAAATCGCGAAGATTTATCAGGTGCGGTGAGCATGAGTGCGTCTTTATTGTGTACCAATAGAGATTTGCCGGCTCAAGTGGTATTCGGTCAAAGCCGTGGCGATTTGTTTAGCGAAGGGATGACTGGCTTTAGCAGCTTATCGTTGCTAAAGCAGCCGACCAGAACGGCACGCTTCGACTATACAGGTGAGGAACGTTGGCGCTTGATATCGCTGATTAGTCTGAATTTTTTATCGCTTGCCGCCCAAGATGCGGAGCTGATGAAAGAGTATTTATCGCTATACGACATTACCCAGTCTGCTTCTAACAAACTGTTGGTCGAAGGTATTGTGTCTGTCGAAACCAGTATCGAAGCTCGACGTATTCAGCGCTTGCCACAGCCTGGTTTTGTGCGCGGTACACTGATCAATATTCAAATCAACCAAAAGAATTTTGCTGGAGTGAGTATCCGCCAGTTTGCCCATTTATTGGCGCATGTGTTTGGCTATCACGCTAGCTTAAATAGCTTCGTCGAGTTGGCCATCAGTGATGCCGTAACCAAAGAGGAGATATACAGATGTCAGCCACGCAGCGGTCTCAGTCCTCTTATTTAACGGCTTTAATGGCGGCGCCGCAATCTTATGAGTTATTACAAGCACTACGTTTGGTTCGGCATGAAGTCAGTATGGGGTATACACCTATTGAGGTACGTTACCGTGCCTCGTTGTCATTGGCCTATCCGCAAGCTGAAATTGAGTCGATGGCGCTCATTGCTCAGGATAATATGGAAGACAGTGGCAGCTCATTAAAGGATGGTCAAGTAAAGGCTAGTTCATTAAAAATCAGACGGATAGAGGTTTGCCCCGCAATTATTGGATTAACTGGCCCGTTGTCAGCCTTGCCAGCGATGTATACCGACCATCTAGCCTCGCGAGTCAATCATGCAAAAGATAAAGCGGCACCAGCATTTTTAGATTTATTTAACCATCGATTGACGGATTTGTACGTGCAAGCGAGTTGGTTTTATAACTTGCCATTACAGTATGAGATAAATAATAAAAAAGACAACTATCTACTGAGCTTGCGGGCATTGGCGCGTCAGCCGAAGAAGCTAACCGCCATCGATAGCTTGATTGCTTATGCTGGCATGATCGCCCCAGGACGCCTGACAGCCGATCAGTTGTCACATGTACTGTCGCATTTTTTAGATAGCACCGTCAGTGTCGAGCAATTCGTACCGGAGTGGTTTGATCTACCAGCCAGTGAACAGACAGCACTTGGTGGTCAGCATGCTGCCCTTGGGTTGTCCGCATTTTGCGGTGCGCGCGTCGTACAGTTTGATAGCAAGATTAGAATTGTGTTTCATCAGTTGGATGCCAAACGCTATTTAAGACTGTTACCAGCAGGGGATATGTATCAAGTCATTATTGATTTTATCCGTAAATGGTGCGGTGTTTGCTTGGCGGTCGAGATGCAACTCGAGTTAGACAAGCAATACATCACCCCGTTGTCATTATCAGAGAGCAGTTTTGGTGGTTTGGGTCAGGGTGGGTTTTTGATATCGCAGCCTGCGACGCAGCATCATGATGACACTCGCTATGCGCTGCCGATTCAGTAAGTATTTCATGGTTAATAGACAGATTTTACCTATTATGAAGAGCCATGCATCAATTTTATATTGCTGTTTAATAAAAATAATTTTATACCATTCACAGAAATTAGAGTGGCAAGGAAAACGAGTGAAAGTACTACGTCTTGTAGGCTAAGCGAGTTTGACACAGCTAATCTTACTTTTTGGGTTTGGTATTAAGTCTAATAAGAATGTTAAAGGAAAAGATTATGAGCCAGTTAAAAGCTGTGATTACCCGCTTAAGCCCAAGCTGTCGACAGTGTTTGCAGCAGGCAGCTAGGCTTTGTATTAATAATGGGCATCGTGAAGTCGATACTGTCCATCTATTGCATGAACTGATTGCCACGCCGCACAATGATGTGGCTCAAATACTTAAATTTAATAAGATTCATCAGCAGTCATTACTAGCAGATATAACTGATTTGCTAAACACCTTTGGTCAGGCAACAGGCTCAACGCCAGTATTTAGTCAAGGTTTGATGGCGTTACTAGAAGATGCGTGGGAGCTAGCCAGTAGCCAATATAATCAAAGTGCTGATAAAAATAGCCCGCTAGAAATTCGCTCTGGTCATATATTGCTCGTGCTATTGGCGTATGAGCGTTATCAGTCGCTACTCAAAACTCTTCCTGAGCCACTACAGTATATCGACCGCTTTACCCTAAAAGATGATTATGAGCGTCAATGTCTCGGTAGTACTGAGGGCAGTGGATCAAGCAGTAATAAAATTACCAATAGTAAAGGCGTCAATAAGGGTGCTGATGATGGTGCGAATAGTGCAGACAATGATGCTAACAATCAAGAATCTTTAGACACTAAGAAAACTGAAGCTAAGCCAACCCCTGCGTTGGATAAATATACTTATGACTTGACTGCTAAAGCCAGTTCAGAGCAAATAGACCCTGTCATTGGCCGTGAGTTTGAAATTCATCAGTTGATCGATATTTTGATTCGTCGCCGCCAAAATAACCCTATTTTGACGGGTGAGGCAGGGGTAGGTAAAACAGCAGTGGTAGAAGGATTGGCGCAAAAGATAGTCGCCGGTCAAGTGCCTGATCAGCTCAAAGATGTGACGATACGTAGTCTTGACATGGGCTTGCTGCAAGCAGGGGCAAGCGTCAAAGGGGAGTTTGAGAACCGTCTCAAGCAAGTCATTGAAGAAGTACAAGCCTCGCTACAGCCTATTATATTATTCATTGATGAAGCGCATACTTTGATTGGTGCTGGTGGGCAAGCGGGTCAAAATGACGCGGCGAACTTACTGAAGCCTGCGCTGGCTCGTGGTGAGCTCAGAACCATTGCGGCGACGACATGGTCAGAATATAAAAAGTACTTCGAAAAAGACGCAGCATTGTCACGTCGCTTCCAAGTCGTCAAAGTCGATGAGCCTGATATAGAGACAGCAGTAGCGATGATTCGTGGTCTAAGTGCCAAGATGCAGAATCATTTTGGTATATTAATCGATGACGATGCGCTACAAGCGGCGGTTGAGTTATCCGCACGTTATATCAGCGATAGGCAGCTGCCTGATAAAGCGGTCAGTGTATTAGACACGGCGGCGGCACGGGTGAGCTTATCCAAGACCGCCATACCCAATCAACTTGACAGATTAAACGCCAAAGGGGTGCAGTTAGAGCAGCATATCAATAATCTCAGTCAGCAGCTCGAGCGTATCGGCGGTGTGGACGAAAAAGAAAAAGTCAGCCAAAAAATTGCCGTATTAGATGAGCAGCGCCAAACCAATCAGCAAAGCATTGCTGATATGACCAGTCGTTGGCACGAACAGCGCGAGCTTAATGATCAGCTTGATTCCTTGAATCAGCAGTTGAATGACAAGACAGATGGTTCTGATGCGCTTAGTGCAAAAGAGCGCTTAGACAAACAAGCTGAATATCAAAGTATCGAGCAATCGTTAAAACAAGTACAAGAGACGCAGCGCCTTATTCATCCCGTATTGGATCGTCAGGTCATCAAGCAGATCATCTCAGATTGGACTGGAATACCGCTGAATGATATGGCAGGTAATGAAAAAGACCATATCTTGGGTTTGGCTGATACCTTGCAAGCCCGGGTCATCGGCCAAGATCATTCGGTGGCCGCTATCGTCAAGCGGATTCATACCGCAAAAGCCCGCTTAGATGATCCCAATCGTCCGCAAGGTGTGTTTATGCTCGTCGGGCCAAGTGGTGTAGGCAAGACCGAAACCGCGCTGGCGCTATCAGAGGTGCTGTACGGCGGTGAGCGTAACCTTATTACGATTAACCTGTCAGAGTATCAAGAAGCCCATAGCGTTGCTTCGTTAAAAGGCTCGCCTCCAGGTTATGTTGGCTATGGTGAAGGTGGTGTATTAACCGAAGCGATTCGCCGTCGTCCTTATAGCGTACTCTTACTTGATGAAGTAGAAAAAGCCCATCCAGACGTATTGGATTTGTTTTATCAGGTCTTTGATAAAGGGGTGATGGAAGACAGCGAAGGGCGTTTAATTGATTTCAAAAACACGCTTATTTTATTGACAAGTAATGTTGGTTCGTCTGCGATTATGCAGGCATGTATCAATACAGATCCGAGTGTTACTGACTTTAGCCTGCCAGACAGTGATAGCCTAAAACAAGTCATTAATCCGCATTTGTATAAAGCCTTTAAGCCCGCGTTTTTGGGTCGTTTAACGGTCATTCCTTATTATCCATTAACGGATGATGCGCTCGCAGAAATTATTCGCCTTAAGCTGGACAAAATCACTGGCCGTATTCATAACAATTATGATGTGCCTTGTGTCATTGATGATGAGGTGATTGAGCTGATTTTATCGCGTTGTCATGAGGTCGATTCTGGTGCACGTAACGCCGATGCGATTATCAGTCATACCTTGCTGCCGCAGATGGCGGGTCAGCTACTGGCTCATGATGACAGTCAAAGTGTGTTAAAGAAAATTACCGTATTCGTCGATGCGGACGATAATTTTGCCTACCGTCTGGATACTGATGCCGTTGTGGCGCTCAATCAAATGGCGCAACACAGCGAAGATGAAACTGAATATCAAGTTGAGGATCAAGTTAAAGAACCACCAAGAAAACCCCTTTCAGCTAAAAAGCCGACAGTGAAAAAAGTCGCCAGCAAAAAACCTACTAAAAAGGCTATTAAAGAGGAGTCATTATAATGAGTAACGATAACTCTTTAGTAAATAATATTGACACTCTTATTGCGCCGATTGAAGGCAGTCGTCATGGGGTCGGTGAAGACTTAATATTCGATCCACGTATTAATGCCATCGTTGCTGCTCGTCAAGAAGATGACCCATTACTGGCACAAGGCAATTGGGTCACTGAACTAAAAGTGGCTGACTGGGATTTTGTCAAAAACCAATGTGCCGATTTGCTCAGCCATACTAGTAAAGATATGAAGCTGGCACTTTGGTATGTCGATGCGTTGAGTCACACCGACCATTTAGCAGGTATTAGTCAGGGGTTAAGTCTGCTACAGACACTCAATGACGAGTATTGGCTCACTATGTATCCGCCGCTAGATGGTGAAGAAGACAGTATGGACATCAGAGCAGGGCTGTTGTCATGGTTCGTCAAAGCGCTATCCGATGATATTAAGCAGCTATCACTTTCTGATACAAAGACAGAAAAATATAACTACAATTACTATCTAACCGCGCGTGATCATGATAAGCAGCGTCAGCAAAATCCCGATAGCGAAACGTCCAATCAATTAACGCTAAGTGACTATAACCACGCCATCAAGACCAGTAGTGAGACTTGGCAACAAGCACTGATGAGTAATCTTAAAAAAGTTACTGAGCAGTGGCAGGCCCTGACTGATCAGTTAAATGATTTGATGGGCATGGATGCGCCAGTCTTCGCACCAGTCACGGATTTATTGGTTGCCCTGACCCAACATTTGCGACCGTTGATACCAGAATATTCTGATACTAGTAGTGTTTCTGCTCAAGAAAGCGTAGCCGATACTATGGACAGTATTGGTGAAAGTGCAATGTCTGATAGTAGTGGACAAGCTGCTAGCACAAAAAATATTAGCTCAACCAGTTTTAATCCTAGTAACCGAGATCATCAAAGCAATCGTCAGCAAGCGCTTAAACTATTAGGTCAAATTCAAGATTATTTTTCGACCAATGAGCCGCACAGCCCGGTGACGTTTTTACTCGGTCGGGCGATTGATTGGGCGGATATGCCGCTCGACCAATGGCTCACTCATATCATCAAAAACGAAGATCAGTTAGCGATACTCTCTGACATGATTGGAATCAAACCCAAACGTGATTCATCTGACGATGGCTATTAATTGAATCAACGACAAATGAATACTTAGTTAACGGGCAATCTGTGCACAAATTATAATCTTGCAATATTAAACTTTCCACCTTTGGACTGATAAAAAAGGGCTTACCATGGTATGGACTCAAACAAAGCGGCATGTGCAACTGAGTAGTGCCCATCTTGATATTGCTACCAGTCTCATTCAACAGGCTGACTTGATTGAAAGCTTACTTGGCATGCCTTTGCCCGACAGCGTTTGGAGTAAGCCCGCGCTTATGCCAGTGCCTACTTCCTACCCAAGCCCTTATCATCAAGATCAACGACAGCAGTCTTATCAGCAGCGCCAGCTCGCCCTCTATTGCGGCTACCGTATTAGCATTACTCTACTGCATCCACGGGCAGGACTGGATATAAAGCAATGGCTAGGGCAAAGTCTCTCGATACATTGGCATACGGGCGACACGCTACTGCCAAGCCAAACCCGTCACGGTATCATCACCGAAGTCGTTGCTCTCGGTAGTAACAGTGGTATGGCCGCCTACCGCATCATCTGTGAACCTAACTTAGGTCAATTACGCCTGAACAGTCATAATCGCCGTCATCATCATCTCAGTCTCAGTGAGCTAATTACCGATATTATCAGTCCATACGATATGAACGTTGAGATTGACGAGCGCCTCAGTGATGACAGCAACTATCATATTCAGCACAGCGTCCAATACAACCAAACCGATCTTGCTTATCTAACCCAATACCTTGCTCTCTATGGCATCACAGGCTATTACCGTCACGACATCGACAAGCACACTCTAATCTTACTACCTAGTGATGGAGAAGAATTGCGTCCTGATGTCAATGATATCCAAAGCATCCTCAGTCAAAACCCTGCCAACCTTGCTGATAGACAAGACCGCATCACTGCCATTCGTCCCCGTATTGCGCAGCATACTCAGCAAAGCGACTTACATCGTTATGACAGTCGCTTGATGAGTATCTATACTGGCAGTAGCAGTAGCGAGCAACCTATCGACTCATCAAACAGCACGCATCAGCGCTTTATGCACAGTCATAGCCGTTTTGATGATGACAGTCTCGATAAGCTCGCCACCCGCTACCAGCAGAACCAGCAGCAGCGTGCCAATCTAGGCAGCCTCACTGGTAATATCCGTCATCTGAGTTTGCCAAGTAGCCACTATATCGATGGCAACCCTTATTTAACCGATCCCATCAGTTTAGTGTCTATTCATCAGCACATTAATAATCATATTCCTACGGATTGGTTGGGGGCAGCACCCTTTGATCCTATTACCTTGCAGTCCAATACGAACCATGATAATGATGACGACAATGATAATAACGTCCATCATATCAGCGCCTGCTACCTGCCATTTCCGCACCATCACCATATTCCCTATGGGGAACAGCTGGACAAACTTGGACAACCGCATCCGAGCCTGACAGGTCTGATGAGTGCCAGTATTATTGATACAGACAGCAGCGCCATTACTCATGACCGTAACCATCGTGCCCATATTAGATATCACTGGCAGCAAGAAGAAGATGGGCAGGATAACAATAGTGACAGCGCGCATTGGATACCCATCGCCAGTCACCTCGTCGCTGACCACATGGGACAGACCCATCCTTTGCGTCATGGACAGCACGTCCTTATCGACTTCATCGGTGGCGACATTACTCATCCTATCATCATCGGTAGCACCCATAACGGCCAGGGTAATTCTGATGCTCAGCACAATAGTCTGACTAGCGATTCTGACCACATAGACGCCACTAGCCCCGCATGGTTTATCAATCAAAGCCATGCTCATCCTATAGACGGTATCAAAACTCAAAGCATCGATAGCAGTCGCAGCGGAGAGGCGACCAAAGACAGCCTCATTAATGGCTACAATCAGCTAATGTTTGATGCCCATCCTGACAGTCCGCAAATTAATGTCTATAGCAGCAGCTTCCAGTCTAGCCTGACCATTGGACATCTGTATCAGCAAACCGACCATACACGTGGTAAAGCTAGAGGACGCGGTATTAGCATCGAAACCCAAGCAGCTAGTACTATACAAGGCAGCAGCGGTATTCATATTAGCAGTCACAATATGAATAATGCATCGAATAGCCACATGGGTCATGACAGTCATAGCAAACTGCAAACTGCTGACCAGCACCAAAAAGCTTACGCTCAGCTAGCTGACATCCATCAGCCCGTGGGATTAGAAAGCAGCAGCAATAACAAGCAAAGCAGTAGTAAAGAAGATGCGCAAACACCTTTTGCCCAATTTAGCGAAGATACCAATGACTCAAGTTTAAGCGAGTCAGGACAATGGCAACAACCTAATCTACTGATCGACTCTCAGCGTCATCTCGCGATGCTAAGCGGACAACACAGTCAGCATACCAGCACCAAGAATACACATAGCCACGCGACAGACAATACTCATCATCACAGCCAGACGCAAATGAATCAGCTGGTGGCAGGAGACATTCACTACTATTCAAACAAAGCCCAAACCCATACCGCCGCTCATGGTGATGTGACTATACAAGCGCACCAAGCGCAAATGCGACTTGATAGTGAGCAAGTCCTACGTATTCATAGTCGAGACAGTATTGAGATTATCGCGCCTGATACGCTAACCCTAAAAGCGGCGGGCAGTGGCATCGAGATATCGGGTGGTAATGTGACGTTTATCACACCAAGTCAGGTGGGCTATAAGGCCAGTAAAGTGGATTGGGGTAGTGGGGGTGGAGCAGGATCTCCTGCTGTACACTTACCGACAGCCAAACTACCTGAAAACTTAGACTATTATCTACGCTATATAGTACATGACCAAGATGATAACCCGCTTGCTTTTACCAAATGTATGCTTATTAAACCTGATGGTTCGACAGAAATTCATATTACTGACTATGAAGGTAAGTTAAAACTATTAGTTGATGAAGAATCGAAGGACTATGAGTTGCATGTGATTGTTCATGAAGTGGAGGAAGCAGTAGAGGATGATGAAGTGGATGTAGAGGGAGAAGACTAGATATGGCTAAATATTATACAAAACTTAAATTAGAAGTATCAGACATGGTCGATATTAGCTTAATTAGATATGATGTTACAGTCACTTATAAGAGTCTTTCGGCAAAACCCACAAGTAGTAAGCCACATTCATTAGGTAAAAATAGAAGGTTCAGTAACAATGGTCTATCTGAAAAACATAATCTCTCTAACCGTGGTGTCGAAGAAGTCAGATATTACATCAAAGATATAAAAGGTAAGCCTATAAAAGATATTACGGCAAATCCACTATCTAAGGAAGGGCGAGCTAGTAGATATAAGCTCAAAACAACGCCAGCATCACTCAAAAGAGACCCGAAGAATAATAAAATAGTAGGTGTAGATAATACTGAAGTTGCTTGGTATTTAGTTAAAAAACAAGAATCTATTGAAAGTTTTTTAACAAGAGCTTATAAATACACACCAACCAAATTAGAAGAGAACATCTTTCGAGCTAATAATCCACATTTAATCGGTACGCCTGTTCTTACTTTACAACCTGGTGACGTTGTGATTTTATCCAACTCATCTCATAGCAGTAATACTGAACTTCAAAAGATGAAAAAATATGCAAAAGATGCCAAAAATAAAATTGAAAAAATGAAGAGAGAGAAAGGTTTTAATCCAGAGCTTTTTGTTTATTTGTCAGATTTGACCACAAGTACTTTATCTGATGCTGATTTTGTTGGCGTATCTTCAAACCCTGTGCCAACTGAAATAACAAATGATAATAAGGATAGTGATAAAACCCTTCTTGACTATTTTGCAGATGGTTCTAGTGCTGTAATAACATTCTCAAGTCAAACTAATAAAGATACATTAAAGAATTTTGGAACACTAGTGAGTAACTATAATGAAGCACAAGGTACGAAATCTGGTAATTCAAAACATTTCTCTCAATTTAGAACGGACAACGCAAAAATATATAAAGCTTTGAACAATAAATTATCATTACGGTTTTTAAAATGGGATCAAGGGGTAAGAACTGATAAATTGAGTAAGTCGATCAAGTCCGAAATGAAAAGATCGACATCATTTAATGGAGGCTTGGATGCTTACGTAAATAATATGGAGAAAAATGGAAAAGTAACAAAGACTTTGAAACTTGGTGGTAATCTAGTTGTTGGATACAACGCATTTAAAGGTAGTAAAGAGATTCATGACGCATACAAATCTAAAAACTCAGATAAACTTCATAAAGCTGTAGCCATTGAGCCATTAAAGCTATCAGGATCTGTAATAGGCGCTGAATATGGAGCTGCACAAGGTGCGGTAGTTGGCGCTATAATTGTAGGTTTTACTGTAGGAACAGGAGGTATAGGAGGTGTCGTCATTGTAGGTCTCAGTGCAGTGATTGGGGGTTTTGGGGGTGGGTTACTTGGGGGCAGTTTAGGAGAGATAGCAGGTAATATTGTTTATGAAAATACTAGGAATTAAATTGTGAAAAAAAAATCAATCCTACACTTATTATCATTTGTATTCTTCACATTTCTATTTGTTTACTGGTTATTTTTTATTGATAGCAAATCAGATAGTGAGATTTATGCAGTACCGGTTGTATATCTAATGTTCGCAGTAGCTCCTTTACTAAGCCTAGCTTTACAATACGAAGTTATTAAAGATAAGGAGTTTTTCAACAACTTTACAAGTAGCACTACTAAAGTTTTTAAAATGAACGATTATCTGCGCATATCTTTTCTGCTTCTCTATAATTTGGGAGCTTACGCTGGTATTCAGATGAGAAAAAAAATTTTAAAAAAAGAATATAGAAAAACAGATATAAGACACATAGAGCTAGTCAATGAAATTATAGATAGGAAAAGGATTTTACTCATTATTCTAACTATTCAATTATTGATAACTATTTTATTATTCAGTAGTTTCTTCTTTATTTGAGATGTATCGATAGAATAGTATTGAGCTTGTGGAATGGGTAATAACAGTACCAATACTGATATACAGGTGGGTGACTGGATTATTAATACCCTATGTAATTTGCAGCCTGACCTAATCTCTTTAATCAAACAACAAGAACAAAAGAGCGTCAACACTGACAGACTTTATGACTCATTGAAAGGAGATATACAAGCTTCGTTCACTGTGCTATCAGAGTTCATTGGAAAGAACGAAAGTAAATACGGCAAGTTGTTTGGCCAATTAAGCGGCAATAAGTTATCTCAAGATACAGCAACTGCTATATCAGTGTTGATTTCAAATAGCTATCAAACCATATTGGGAGATCAACGACAATAACGTGCATCACATCAGCGCCTGCTACCTGCCATTTCCGCACCATCACCATATTCCTTATGGAGAGCAGCTTGCTACACTTGGGCAACCGCATCCGAGTCTAACAGGACTTATGAGCGCCAGCATCATAGACACAGACAGCAGCGCTATCACTCATGACCGTAACCACCGTGCCCATATTAGATACCACTGGCAAAGCGAAGGCGGCGACAGCGCGCATTGGATACCCATTGCCAGCCACTTAGTCGCTGATCACATGGGACAAACCCATCCGCTACGCCATGGGCAACACGTACTTATCGACTTTATCGGTGGCGACATCACTCATCCCATCATCATTGGTAGCACCCATAATGGCCAAGGCAATTCTGATGCTCAGCACAACAGTATCGTCAGTGACTCAGGTAGCATTGATGCCACCAGTCCAGCTTGGTTTATCAACCAAAGCCATGCTTATCCCATAGACGGTATCAAGACTCAAAGTATCGATAGCAGTCGAACAGGCGAGGCGACCAAAGACAGCCTTATCAACGGCTATAACCAGCTAATGTTTGACGCCCATCCTGACAGCCCACAGATTAATGTTTATAGCAGCAGCTTCCAGTCTAGCCTAACCATTGGTCATCTATACCAGCATACCGACCATACTCGCGGTCAAGCACGGGGCAAAGGCATCAGCATCGAGACCCAAGCCGCCGCCAATGTGCAAGGCAGTACAGGTATTCATATCAGTAGCCACAATATTAACAGTGCATCGAATAGCCACATGAGTCATGACAGTCATAGCAAACTGCAAACTGCTGACCAACATCAACAAGCTTACGCTCAGCTAGCTGACATCCATCAGCCCGTGGGATTAGAAAGCAGCAGCAATAACAAGCAAAGCAGTAGTAAAGAAGATGCGCAAACACCTTTTGCCCAATTTAGCGAAGATACCAATGACTCAAGTTTAAGCGAGTCAGGACAATGGCAACAACCTAATCTACTGATCGACTCTCAGCGTCATCTCGCGATGCTAAGTGGACAACACAGCCAGCATACCAGTACCCAAAGCACGCATAGCCACGCGACAGACAATACTCATCATCACAGTCAAACGCAAATGAATCAGCTAGTAGCGGGCGATATCCATTACTACAGTAATAAAGCCCAAACCCATACCGCTGCTCATGGCGATGTGACCATACAAGCACATCAGAACGAGATGCGTTTAGATAGCGAGCAAGTACTGCGACTCCATAGCCGAGATAGTATTGAGATTATCGCGCCTGATACGCTAACGCTGAAAGCCGCAGGTAGTGGCATTGAGATATCGGGTGGTAATGTGACGTTTATCACGCCAAGTCAGGTGGGCTATAAGGCAAGTAAGGTGGATTGGGGCAGTGGGGGTGGAGTTAAAACTGAATTACCCTTCTTGCCGTCGGCAGAAATGAAAAATTGGATTGGTCTTAAGCTTTTAGGAGTTGATGGTGAAGGTATACCTGATGTTGGCTACAAGATATTTTTTGATAGCGGACAAGTTATTAAAGGAAGACTCGATAGAAAAGGTGAAGCACATCATGAAAATGTGCCTGAGCAGGCTAACCGTGTTGAATATGAAGAAAAAGATTTTGAAGACGCTACTCCTGATTCATTTCTTAAAGTTTTAGAAGCTGCTAAAAGCTTTATTAAATAATAGAAGGTGCAACTATGAGCTTTTTACCGAAAAAAGAAGAACTTTCAAATGCGCTTGCATGGTTTATGGTACCTGTTAATGGCGCTGTGCAAAAGGGTAAAGAAACAGCAAATGATATTGCCGATTGGCTTTGGGTAGTCATACAAGGTGATTTTGCAACGGAACCATCTACTGCTCAAGTCGTTACTGGTACTGTCGTTTCTATGATTCCGTTGGTAGACCAGATTTGTGATGTTCGAGATATCTGCGCTAACTGTAAAAAAATAAATGAAGATGACAGTAATCCTTGGGCATGGGTGGGTCTAATTTTGACCTTGATCGGTCTGTTTCCAGTTTTAGGATCGCTATTTAAAGGAATATTTAAAGTACTACTTGCCCCTATTAGACGCTTCATGATGAGACCTTTATCTAAAGCTGGCAAATTTTCAGGTAGCCTGATATATAAAGCAGTTGAACCAGCTATTGAGCAAGGTATAAAAGAGCTTAATAAGTTTTTAGGACGTCCTGCCGTAAAAAAGCTAATACGCAAAGAAGCCTCTGGGAACGTATACAGGTGGTCAGCTAAGCAACTAAGGAGTTTAAAAGCTAAAGTCAATAAGACGCAGATTTTAACAGTATTTGACGAGCATATTGGCTATCTAAAGGAGACTGTTGAATTTGTACAAAAGTATGGCAGCTCAGGTATAGGTAAAAAAGCAGCTGATATACTTAAAGTAGTAGTAGACATACGAAATCGTGCTAACAGACGTCTTGGTGAATTTTTAGCGCCTGTGCAAGACTTTTTAGAGCGGCTAGCAATACGTTTAGATGCTGAAGGAGGCTATAAAGCAGTAACCAACTTGACAAACGTTGCGAATTTTAGAAAAGTCCATACTGATGGTGAGGTGCAACTTATAAAAATCAGTTCGCCTAAATGGGTAGATGTGACCAGAAGAATTAAATATCCTAAAGTAGAAGAATGTCCCAAAATACCTAAAGGTTATCCCAATATTTCTGATAAAGGTAAAGGACCATTATGGAAAAAGTTTAACACATTTCATGATATGAAGGCAGTAGAACTAAAACAGGGGACGAGTTTATATCGCGTTGTTGACCCTACTAGTAATGATAATAGTATATGTTGGATGCGAGCTTCGGAGTATTTGAAACTTAAAAAACGAGAAGATTGGCGCAGACGTTTTGCAGTATGGGCAAGCTGGAATAGTAATGGAGAAGTCGTCCATTACATTGTTCCTAAAGGTGGTATGAAAGTTTGGGAAGGTAAAGCCGCCAGTCAAATACTTGAAAATAGTAAAGGTCAAATCCAAACGGCTAATGGACGCGGTGCTATGTATGTGTTAGAGGGTGGTGGCAAACAAATTGTACTTGATCCAGCACAATTAATTAAAAGCAGAGTAAAACCACGCAGAAAAACAGGATGGGGCTATGGTAGTGATCTAAAGGGTTTAGAAAATACAGATATGGTTGGCGTGCCAACCCTCAAACAAAACTGGTATAAGTGAGCAAACAATGGAAAACTATATAATAAGACCTCAAGAAATCTATTTATTAGAACGCTACAGCTCACCCGCTTATTTTAAAGAGATGCGCGATGCCTTTGCAACTATGTTAGAAGCTGCTGAGCAGGCGCTTGAGCTGTTTGTCAATGATTTACCGTTTGATTACCGTACACGTCCTATCAATAGACAGCCTGATATCGTCTGGGGCGAACGGGTATTGCCAAACCTGCGTGATACTCTAGACAGCTTAAATGTTGGTTATCAAGAGCTGTTAAAAGGGGATCTAGCGGCAATAAGATATGGCGGTAATGTTGAGAGTGATTTTCGGGCTATCAGTATGGATTATGATATCGATTGGATGCCTGAGCAGCAACAACTTGATTATGAAAAATGGCGGAGAGAGGCAAGCACGCGCGCTTTTAACTTAGAAATAACCAGTTATTTTGGCTGGAAAATTGGTAGTTTAATTGAACGCTATACTACTGAATCGCGAGGACCACTTAACCCACCCGAATCGTGGCCTATTTATCGTCTTAATCCAAAATATAGCGTTGAGTTAGATGAAGTCGTCCCTGTCGCAGGTATTTATGTACCTAGTAGAGCAGATGCCAGTGCTCAAGTGTTATTGGATGGCATGTTAGCAAATGAAGCTTACGTCGGTTATGATCCTGAAACCATGCAAGCGGTTGGTGATGCACCAGTCACTTGGATGTTGGTTGAGCGTATCGCGGATACTGGCGGCGGTAACCATAATGTCGAGCCAAAACGTTTACGTTGTGAGTCGGGTAAACCTTGTCCATTCACAGGCTACTGGTGGTCACCATCAAGTAAAGATGTCAAACACTTCAAAGCAGGCGACATCATGCCAAAGATGAAGCGACTTGAATGGCAAACTATCTGGTATTTCAACGAGACCAATCAGTTAGACGATTAAGTTAATCAATATTTTATCAATCAACTTATAATAAATGAGTTTTACATATGGTAAATCATTCAATTCCAAAGACCTTATTTAAAATGTGGCTGTGTGTGTCCCTACTATTTACGATAGGAGTTAGTCAGTCGCAACTTGCTATGGCAGCTGACACTTCTTATGCTGATAATACGTCCAAGACCGCAGAAGAGTTGAGATTAGAGTATCTCGAAGCGCTTGAAGAAGAGCAGAACAAGCTATATTTTGAAAACTTTGCAACCAATCCTGATGACATTCCGATCAGTGAGTATGAAGGAGGGACAGATCGATACTTTGGCGATTTAAGAGTTGAAGGTGATGAGCTTATATTAGAAATTTCAGGTGGTGAGCTACTTATTATCACCAGAAACGAGCGTCAAGAACAGCTTAGACAGCAACTTATACAGTTTGTATCAGAGCATAGCGATGTGTCAGTTAATGTTGGCATACAAGGTTTGATAAATGTAGATAGTGAGCCAACGACAGAGGACTTGGATGAATTGGTTCTTGTGAATTACAATAATTTAAAAGCTAACGCCACTCATAATCTTTTTAAGATGCTTAGCACAATTAATGATCAGGAATGAGGTTTGTACTTGATAAGAGTCTGCTCAAACTGCCACGACATTAAGGACAACTAAAAATGAGTGGATTCGTTGTAGACATGGAAGGGCGGTTTCGACTGACAAAGAAACCGCCATTTTTGACCCCAGGTTATCAAGCGGTAGGGCAGAAGCTTGTAGACGTTAAAGGCATCCATGAGACAGTGCCTTTGGATAAATATAAAAACTATGATGTGCCATTGCACCCTCAACAAACGGTGGTACAGTTTAACTCGACTTATCTTGAGACTACAGGGCGCAATGAAAGACGACGTGGTGATGCGGTAGGATGGGGATTATGTTTAGGGTTTGTGGGGCTATCTGTGAGTAATGGTATCCTCTATCTGATTGTAAAATCCACAATAGATTTTGACATCGTATTTCTTAGTATTGGTCTTATTCTCGCTTTTTCTATGATTCTATTCTTCGCTCCATTAATCAATGTGCTCTCAACCGAACTATTTACCACATGGCATTATCCCATCCGTTTTAATCGTAAAACCCGTAAGGTCTATGTCCGTCAATACAATCGTAAAGTAGAAGTATATAACTGGGATGACTTAACTTTTTTTATTGCCTATATCAATGAAGATAGAGACATCAGAGCCGTGACCTTTGATAAAAACGGCGAAACCATTACGGGTATGTTTGCACTTGCCTTTCAAAACAATGTCTTTGATAAAAGTTTAATCAGTTATTTTGAGTTTATCCGTCGTTATATGGAAGGTGACGATCAGCAACTAAAAGAAGTCAAAGAGGCCATACGTTACATCTATCCCATACATAAGAAACGTGAAACCCCGCTGATGTCATTTAAGCGTTTGATATTGAACGTAGTACATTACTCTCACGAAAACATGGAGTACCCTGAACGAACTTTTAGGTTTTACCCAGTGACAATAGTTATTCTACCTTTATTAGCTCTGCGTTATGTTGGCCGTGTGATCTCAATGCTGACCAGCTACCGCCATCAGTTTAGCAAAGCTATTGAAGCGGAATGTCAGATTGATCCCAATGACCCTTATGATTTAAACAAACATTTACCAGAGGGCAACCTTGAACAGAATAACCAGCCTATTTGGAAGACCATTGTTTACAGTGTAGGTATTATTATTGCTACTATTATCATGCTGTTTATCGGTGCATTTATTATAGACATGATAGGCGCGGCAAGACCACATGGTGACTATCCGAGCATGGTCGATAAACTCTGGTATGTGATTGGTTTGGGGTGGTTGTCTTAATAAATCATTGGCTACCTTTTTATTACTGTATGTGATTGCTTAGATAAAAGTAATTAGGGATAATAACATGCAACTACGCGATGATTTCGCTACCCACCTTAGTAAGCTTCACAATCCTATTGACCGTCCTTATACCGCCAGTATAGACAAAAGCTTATTAAAGAGCACTGAAGAGATTGAACATCTTAACAAAGAAATTCATGATGTTAATCCTGATTACTTAACCTTCCTACCCGCATACTTCTGGGTGTTTTATTTTGCTGTTGGCTGGGTTTATTTTTCTTCATTTTGGTTAGGTAATTATTTTCTTCAAGATATTGGAGAGGTTGTCTTTATAGATGGTGAATTTAGTATTTTTGATATAGTATTCAGCTTCTTATGGATTGTTGTATTTGGTACGCCACTAATTTTATTTCTCTATCAACTCATCAGAAAGCGCTTCATTCGTACCCAGTACTACTTTTTAAAAAAAGAACAGAAAATAGCTTATTATTACCGTCCATTATGGAATTTTAGACAGCCTTATGCGCTTAAGATAGTCGACTATAAAGATGTGCATCCAGACTTACATCAAGACCCATATAATCGAGCCTACACACCGCTTAATCTGTATGTCGCTGATCCTGAGACAGGCGATATCACCCATCATCTAAAGCTAGAAGATTATAGAGTCAACCCGCGTGTACAATGGGCATTTATCCGTACCTATATGGAAAATGAAGCCGATGACTTACCGATAAATCCTGAGTTCTGCGAAGCTTACCCAGCTGACACTAGTAAATCACTGTTTGCTTGTGCTGATATTATCTATCGTAAAAACAGCATACTGCCTAGTGATCATTCTGGCGGTGGTCAAATCATGGTCTTTATAATAGGCTCAATAATAGCCTTAGGTAATCTATTTCAGGCTAATCATTACCAATGTACCAAACGCGCCATCTTGCATCCCGACGTGCAAAAGCTACTCACATGGGACGGTCAAGATAACCCGTATCCAATACAGCCCATAACTTATGAAGCCAAACTAGCGTTTGAAGGTAGAAATTGGGAGGTTAATGTCAGATGGGTATGTATCATACTCATCAACGTTGGCTTATTTGTATGGGCAGTGGTGGCTTATAATAGCTAGCAAAAATTGCTAACTACATATTGTATAACTATGATCTTACCTGTTCCTCCTATACCTCCTGTCGGTAAAATACTCAGTCGCCCTTATGAAGGAGAGATTGGTAATTTCCAAGAAAAAAAAGCCAGTATTGATAGAATAAGTACACTTATTCATGATGTGAATCCAGACTATCTGCTATTTCATCCTATCATTAACTCTATTCAAAATGTATGGCTTTTAGCGTCATATTGTGGTGCATGGTTGTTTGGACAGTTTTTATTTTTATTTTTATATGTAGTTCTTAAATATTTTTTTATTGAAGAGTTTGAGCTAATAGTTTTATTTCCAATTATTATGCTTATAATATTCCTAACAATGCTTGGCTTTTCACCATATTTAACTCTAAAGCAACTAAAAAGAAAGCAATCTCGATACCATAAAATTCTACTACTAAAAAATACCCAGCAGATTGCTTACTACGAACATAACGGTAAGCAAGCCCCTATCTTTCATCTGATTAATTATAAAGATATCACAGCCTCCATAAGGCGTAATGAAGGTTTGGTGTATGAAGTACTGAATCTGCATGTCATCGATGAATCAACAGGAGAACCAAGCTTATCTATTAACTTTGAAGACATGCAGCTTAACCCTTATGACCAATGGACGTTTATCCGTACCTATATGGAACGTCCCGCTGACGAGTTACCGCTTGACCCACGATATGCTCATGCCTGTCCGACAGACATCAGTACCTCACTCTTTGCCTGTGCTGATATTGCTCAAGAGAAGAAAAACAAAGGCTTAACAGGACTACGCCACGAGGTGACTTTTATGGGTTGGTTGCGCGCTTGTACGGTTAGCTACTTAGATTTAGCCGAGGGTAATATATACCAGTCGAGCGCTAATCCTGCACTACATCCGGAAGTTCAGCGTCGGCTTATGTGGGATGGTCAAAACAACCCATATAACATCTTGCCTGTCACAGCAGAGCGCCAAGCAGCTTTTGCAAACCAAAATCAAACCGTTAAGCGGAAATGGTATTCAGGTATTGCTGTGAATGCGACATGGTTTATTAGCTCGATACTGTATGTGATGCTGGTGATTGCTTAGATAAAAACTTATCAGCCAACCTCTATTAAGCAGTATGAGAACCGCTAAAAATGAACAACTACATCATCAGACCGCAAGAGATTTACTTATTAGAACGCTACAGCTCACCCGCTTATTTTAAAGAGATGCGCGATGCTTTTGCGAATATGCTAGACGCTGCTGAGCAGGCGCTTGAGCTGTTTGTCAATGATTTACCGTTTGATTACCGTACACGTCCTATCAATAGACAGCCTGATATCGTCTGGGGCGAACGGGTATTGCCAAACCTGCGTGATACTCTAGACAGCTTAAATGTTGGTTATCAAGAGCTGTTAAAAGGGGATCTAGCGGCAATAAGATATGGCGGTAATGTTGAGAGTGATTTTCGGGCTATCAGTATGGATTATGATATCGATTGGATGCCTGAGCAGCAACAACTTGATTATGAAAAATGGGAAAGAGAGGCAAGCTTATGCGCTTTTAACATGGGAATAACCAGTTATTTTGGTTGGTGTTTATACGACTTAATAGAAAATTATAGCATTGAATCAAGAGGAGCGCTCAATGCGCCTGAATCATGGCCTATCTATAGTCTCAACCAACAATATAGCGTTAAGGTAGATGAAGTCGTCCCTGTCGCTGGCATTTATGTACCAAATCGAGCAGATGCCAGTGCTCAAGTGCTATTGGATGGCATGTTAGCAAATGAAGCTAATGTCGGTTATGACCCTGATACGACACACGCTGTCGGTAGAGCTCCTGTTACTTGGATGCTCGTTGAGCGTATCGCGGATAGTGGTGGTGGCAGTAGTGTAGTACTGGAATCTTCACGTTGTGAGGCAAATCAGCCTTGTCCGCAGACAGGATATTGGTGGTCACCTGCCAGTCAGGAGTTGCAACATTTTCAAGCAGAAGACATCATGCCAGACATGACTAAAGGAAGGTGGGAAACCATTTGGTATTTTAACGCAACCAACCCGATGACTATTCAACCTACCACGAGTTATATAAAAAGGAAAAGAGCCAGGCGACTCAAAGTTTACCAACGACACAATGGAAATGCGTATTTAAATAGCTCTGTTAAACATGCCTTTTTCACTATGATCATCGTAGATATATCGATTCTGCTGTTTGTTGAACAAACTCGCGGTCCTTTAATCTATGAGCAATTATTAAAGGCTATCTTTATGCAGGCACTGTGTTTATTTATGCTCACGGATTCCAAATTAATGCTTGCGCTGGCTAGTGTCACCAATAGGCCGTTAAGTACTATGAAAGTGGCTGCTTTTTTTATCATGTTAGGATCGTTCTATCTATTTTTTATTACGACACAAGGTTTGCCTTTTCAGAATGGGATAATAGGATGTGGCTAACTATTGATTATATACAATTGATATAGCTTATTACCCTAAACGTGAGAAGGACGTTTAACAGTAAAGCTAGCAGTTCATTACTAGTAAATTGTCTAAATAGTGGAAAAAAATTAGTTTAATAAGAGAAAATGCACAATAAGAAAAAGGCTTCCAATTGCTTGGAAGCCTTTTAATATAATGGTACCCGGAGCCGGACTTGAACCGGCACGCTATTACTAGCGAGGGATTTTAAATCCCTTGTGTCTACCAATTTCACCACCCGGGCAAAACTTGTATTATCTAAAAGTAAGCTTTCTACTTGTTAGATAGTGGTCGCTATTATAAGCATTTATATTAATAAAGCAAGCTAAAATTAATATAATATGAATAAAATTTTAACCTAAATAATTGGAGGCTGAGGTCGGAATCGAACCGGCGTTAACGGAGTTGCAGTCCGCTGCATGACCACTCTGCCACCCAGCCAATCAAGGACGCCTATATTAGCAAATATAATTTAAATTACAAGTTATTTTTTAGCTAAATGCGAATTATCTACTCAATTCTCCTTATTTGACCATAAATTAATGGCTATTCAAAGTATTAAGAGGTCAAATTAAGCTATTATCAAGCTTAAAATTAGGAATGGTTCGTCAAAAAACATCATAATTATCAAACACACAACGAAATAATATCTTTATTATTTCGTTGTGTGTTTGATAAAACGAGATAGGGAATAGATAGTGTTTTAAAAAGGTCTTGTTTGAGCTAAAAAGGAGACCGTTTATTATCGAAAAATCAGCGTTATATGTCTGTCATTAAAGCGCTGCAAATGAGAGTTTATGAATAAGTGCGCTTAATGAGAGAGTCGAGCATAAAACTTTATAGGTCTGAATAATTTGAATAGTAAGTGACTCTGTTATCACGCAAAAAACCCGCTAATCCTAAGCCATAACGCTCAGCGACACGCACTGCGGTACTGGTAGGTGCAGACATACCGACTAGCCAAGGGATGCGCCCACGAATCGATTTTTGTATCAGTTCAATCGATAGGCGCGAGGTCATAAGGACGCAGCTAATCTCTATTTTATTGCGCAGTTGCCAACCGATCAGCTTATCAAGCGCATTATGGCGTCCTACATCTTCGAATAGGTATAGCTGCTGATTATACATCGTCGCAGCGGCGTGTACGGCACCAGTCAATTGGTGAGTATGCTGCATCGCATCGACTTGCTGGCGTATTGCTAATAGACAGTCAAGACTTGGTGTATCTGCCTTTTGTCTGTTTTGACGATAGATACTCAAGTCAGGCAGTGCTTGTGTTAGCCCTGTGATGCCGCATATACCACAACCTGTACGCCCTGCTAGCTGACGTTTTTGCGCTTGGATACGCTGATGGCAACGCTGGTTTAGTACTAGCTCCACCACATAAATGTCATAATCTTGCAGTGACGATAAGCTTTGTTCAAATGCTGCAGATTCAAAAATTTCATCCGTAGCATCTCTTATAAATCGTTCCTTTATAAATGAATCTTGCGTGAGATTTTGATAATCTGCAATATCATTCAGTTGGGTAACTTCCCAATCAAGCAGCTCATGACTATGCTGAATTAAGCCTTCGCTAGACAAAAAGCCGACGGCTAAATACTCTAGCTGGTGAGGGCTTGCCATCAGTACCGCATAGTGAATACCATTGATAACGATAGCAACCGCAGCTTCCACTGCTAAGCTCGCTGATTGGCAGTCGATACTGATTTGCTGCATATGGGTCTGTGCAATATTAGTCTTAGCAACACGGGTCTCAATAATGTTGTTAGAGTTATACTTATCTGTCGGATAATGATGCTTTTGCGCCCAATGATTACGTGCAAGCGGCGTTGCAGATGACTCTATAGTTTCTGACGTCTTATCTGTTAGGGTGTTTACCGAAAAATTATCGCTATATTTTGCGTCAGTTTCAGTATCACTTTGGGCAATCATAATACCTCGTTATATCGTATGGTCATTACCAAAATTATCATCTCCTTTAAATATATGCATCATTCAATGATTCGCCCGTTGCTGACTATGCATGATCGGTCGTAACAGCATTTGCCTCAACGCGTTGCAAAACAACGGTCGTCGATTTATACGCTGGTATGTGAGAGTCTGGTGCATGCGTGTCTAAATCAAATAAATCATTACATTCAGGATAATAAGTTGCGACAGCGTTAGCGGCGATATCCATCTCAGTCAATACTAACGGCCCTAGCGTGCGTGGCTGAGCGGTACCGTCTGTGTTATTTGAACCATTTGAGCTGGCATGGCGAGATACCATTACTCGGTCACCTGCTTGCCAACCCAAACGAGTCATTTCATCTGGGTGCATAAACAACACATCACGGCGAGTGGTTTGGCGATAGCGATCTTCAAATCCGAAAATCATGGTATTAAATTGGTCATGGCTACGGACACTGGTCAATTGCCAAATTTTTTGTTCATTGTTTGGCGCACTATTAGTATTATCATTGGGTTTTTTGTCATGGTGAAAGGCTAAAGAGGTCTCTGCCATTTGTGCTGCGACGTAGGTGATAGGGTATTGTGGTACTTCAAATTGCGCTTTGCCACTGTCAGTATTCCACACACGATGCCGCGCAGAATGGTACAAATGAAAGCCACGCTCGGTTTCGCGAATACGCTGATTAAAGTCTTCAAAACCGTCAATCGCTTGGGCGATATAATCACGAACGATGTCAAAGTCTTCACTCATTGCTTGCCAAGGAATGGACGAATCAGCACCAAGCACATGAGTGGCGATATCTGCCACAATTTGTGCTTCAGACTTCAACGTATCGCTGACAGGTTTCAGGTTGCCTCGAGTGGGTACAATCTGACACATGGAATCTTCGATAGTGGCAAATTGCTCACCTTTGGCAGTAATAATACGTTCGGTACGACCTAAGCAAGGCAGAATAAGATTATTCGCGCCCGGATACAGCATAGTTTCATTAAGTTTAGTACCGACAAAAATATTGAGCTGAGTGGTGGTTAAAGCTTGTTGAATCGCACTAGTATCAGGTGCTGCCACGGCATAATTACCGCCCATACTCATAAATACTTTTAGCTTACCGGTAATCAATGCTTTCGCACCAGAGACCACATCAAAGCCATTTTCTTGCGGCATCGGACGTTCAAACACACGCTCAA
This sequence comes from Psychrobacter sp. NC44, assembly GCF_904846655.1. Taxonomy (NCBI): domain Bacteria; kingdom Pseudomonadati; phylum Pseudomonadota; class Gammaproteobacteria; order Moraxellales; family Moraxellaceae; genus Psychrobacter; species Psychrobacter sp. NC44. The sequence goes on from NZ_CAJHBN010000001.1 coordinate 42,406, forward strand.
GGCTGTCTAGTAGCTTTTGTGCAGGGCGCTCATGGATGCCCATGGTACGGTCGCCCTGTACGTTAGAGTGACCACGAACGGGAGACGCGCCTGCGCCATCAATACCAATCATCCCCATCAATAATAATAGGTTGGTAATCATCGCTACATTATCATCGCCTTGGACGTGCTGAGTGATGCCCATACCCCACGTGCAAATGGTCGCAGGACTCGCCGCTACCAGTTTTGCTATATTAATGATTTCCTCTTTACTGATACCAGACCCACGTTCCACATCCGGCCATGATTGTTGGCGGAGCCATGCGTCGAGTGCCTCATATCCTGACGTATGCTCATCGATAAAGCTTTGATCGATTTTATTGTTTTTAGTCAGCCACTTAGCGATACCGGTCAAGAGTGCTGCATCGCCGCCGATCTGAATTTGAATGACCTCATCGACCATCTCATCACTTTGACCAGCTGCCATATGCGTGGGCTTTTGCGGATTTCTAAATTTACGTAAGCCTTGTTCGCGCATAGGGTTGATTGAGAGGATTCGACAGCCTTGCTCGTGAGCATGAGCAAGCATTTCAAGCATGCGTGGATGATTGGTCGCAGGATTTTGTCCAAACATCAATATCAGTTTGGCTTGCTCAAAGTCTTCCAATTTCACGGTCGCTTTGCCAATACCCAACTGTCTACCGAGCATTACCGACGTTGGTTCGTGACACATATTGGAGCAATCTGGTAAATTATTGGTGCCAAAACAGCGCACAAACAGCTGATACATAAAGGCGGGCTCGTTGGTCACACGGCCTGAGGTATAAAATAGCGCCTCATCTGGCGAATCAAGCTGTCCTAACTGCTCAGCGATACATTGATAAGCAGCTTCCCAAGAGATTGGTAAGTAGCGGTCTTGCGCGGCATCATAATATACAGGCTCTGATAAACGACCACTATGCTCAAGCTCATAGCCCGACCAGCCTTGTAATTCAGTGACGCTATGTCGCGCAAAAAACTGCGCATCGGCTTTTTTTGTCATGGTCTCACTAGCAATGACTTTGATACCATTTTCACAGACGTCGATGGCTTTATGTGATTTGTGGTCAGGCCAAGCGCAGCCCGGACAGTCGAATCCGCCTTTAGGTTGGTTGCTTTTTAGCACACTTACGCTACCCCGTAAAAAAGTCTGATAATCCATCAGCTTACGAGTAGAGGAAATCAGCGCAGGCCAACCGGCAGCAGGGTGGGAGTAGACAGGAATTTTGCGCATGACAGACCTCATAGTAAATGGCGGTAGCGAACTTTGATATACAGCAACTATATAGTGACGAGCGAGAAGTTTGTAGAAGCATTAACTTTGACATACTCCCACCACTTTCGCCAAGCTCAAGTGGGGGATTCTAAAAGCAGATGCTCTTAGGCGACTTTCTCACGAAGGTCGCTTGTTTTCTGTTTCAACGGGCGACCCTTACTGCATCCTCCCTCCGCAGACAAAACGGCATGTCCTGCCGCTAATATATTACGAGCCGCATTAAAATCAGCGTTCGCAACATACCTACATTTGACGCACTCAAATTTAGACTGAGTTTGTCTATTCTCTTTAGCAATATGCTGACATTGAGAACAGGTTTGACTGGTGTAGTGTGGGTTTACCTTGATCAGTAACCCACCGCGCCATTGCTGTTTGTACTCAAGCATATTAACCATCATGCCCCAGCCTTGATCTAGGATTGATTTGTTTAATCCCGACTTGGCTTTAACATGACGACCTTTGTTCTCCACCGACCCGCTGGCTGATTTCGACATATTAGCGACCTTTAAATCCTCACAAGCAATCATGGCGTGGTTTTTGCTGATGCGGGTGGTGACTTTATGCAAGTAGTCATGGCGAATATTAGCAATGTGGCTGTGTAGCTTTTGAATCTTGCGGTTTTGCTTTTTCCAGTTTTCACTGAATTTTACTTTCTTTGCTAACCCTCGTTGCAATTTGGCAAGTTTGAGTTGATTGGTTTTAAAACTGTTTTTCGGTTTGATGTACTGACCGTTTGAAGTGGTGAGTAGTTTGCTGATACCCATGTCCAAGCCAATGGCGCTTGTGGCAGGGTGACGAGGGTTCTCATCCAGTTCTCGCTCCGTACCAAAAGACACGTACCAGTGCCCTGATTTCTTGCTGATGGTGACATTTTTAATTGTACCAATGATGTCTTGCGACTTCCTAAACTTCACCAGGCCAATGCCATTAGGCAGTTTTACTCGATTACCTTCAACACGGCAATATTTATCAAACTGAACCAAGCGAATTGAGTCGCAGCCATCGGATTTGCGCTTAAATCTTGGCATCAACGAGCGTAGCTGGATTTCTGTGCCGTCAGCCAGTTTAAAGAACTTGGGTTTGCGAGGTTTCTTTTTATTGTCTTTTAATCTGGCATGTACTTTAGGATCAAAGAACCGCGACCAAGCCGATGCCAGATCGCGTACTTTTTGTTGTAAAGACACAGCGTTTGAGCTGCTTTTTAGGAAGTTAAAATCAGGATTACTTTTTAAATCTATAATTTTATTAACCAGATTGGTGGCATTAATAAACTCATCTTTAGCAAACATCTCAAATGAGATTGCCAGCATTTGATTCCAAACAAAACGTGCAGAGCCGACAAGATTATTTAAAATAACCTCTTGCTCCGTATTAGGCTCAAGCCTAAATTTATACGCTTTGTTGATTTTCATAAATGCTCGTGGTGAGTTATAAGTATTACAATAATTAATTATTATACTGGATTCAGGCGCATATTATGTAATTTAAACATTGAAAATGATGCGAAATTCACCGCCACCCTAATGTCGGATGGCGTCCTCTTTCGCGGGTTTGATAGATAACAAAAAAACCTTTAAGAAAAATGCATTTTCTTAAAGGTTTATCGTGTCAATGCTCACTCACAAGCGAGCATAGAATGATGTCTGCTAAGTGAAGTCCTCTTAAGTAAAGTCTTTATAAATACCGTCTTCTTAAGATATCAGTAACGCGCGTCTTTAGGTTTTTTACCATTTGGCCAATCATTGACCTTACCAGCAAAGTCAGGGCGCGGCTGATGAGTAAAGAAGTGCGCCACATCGACGGCATCTTGATCGCTCAGCACATTTCCGTGACCCCATAAGCCTTTGGTCTGAATACCCATGGGCATGTTGTATTTTACAAAGGCTGCCGCCTTGTAAGTACGTGCCATACCAGCACCGATATTAAAGGATTCATCGCCCCACAGTGGCGGGAACACGATATCGCCGCGACTGTCTTTGATGCCTTCGCCATTATCACCATGACAAGTTGCACATTGAGCTTTATAAATTTGTTCGCCGCGGACAGGGTCTGGGGTTAATGATTCATCCACTTTACCCGTATTTTGGATATCGACTTTTTGCTCTTTTGGGGTGTTTTGCGATAGCCACTTCATATAAGCCAACATTGCCAGCATTTCAGGGGATTCAGGTTTCAACGGTTTGCCATTCATTGAGCGCTGGAAGCAGCCATTAATACGTTTGGTTAAATCAACTTCCTTACCAGATCGTGGCATCACGCGCGGATAGAAGTTATAACTATTGATGTACGGATCACCCAGTGGAATTTTACCTTGTGAAATATGGCAGCTGTTACAGTTCATTTGCGCGCCCACATGCTCTGGCAGTAAGCGCTTAGTTTCGTTTAATAAGCGTTTACCATAAAATATCTCATCAGCATTTGGTTCATCCAAGATAGCCGTATCTTGCGGCAGCACATAAGTGCCGATATCTTCGTTGGCATCATCAGTGGTGACTAAGCCGTACTCAGGTGCATTCTGCTCGATAGGCTCGGGCTGCGAGCAACCACTACTGATAGCGGCGATACTAAGCGCTGAAGCAGTAAGGATAGCGGTGGTTAAGTTGCCTATGGTCATTTTTTGAGAGATAACGCGAGCAATAGTAGGCAAGTTGAGTGGAGATTTTTTCATTATTTTGCTCCTTTTGTTTGCGCGTCAATACTTAAGTCTGGAGCAATATCCGTACTGGTTTTTGGTTTTTTGGCGAGGAAAGCCCGCATTTTTACCACGTCATTGACATCGATTTCAGGCGCTTGGTTGGTCCAGCTATTGCGGACATAATTGACCACTTCTGCCACATCTGCATCGCTAAGATTGCTGAATTCAGGCATAGTAAATGCCATACGGTCATGTGGAGTTTCAGGCATACGACCACCGCTCAAGGTAATCTGTAAGACCGAATCGGCATTGTTAGAATAAACCGCACTATTGCCATCAAGCGCTGGGAAAATACGCGCGACTCCTTTACCATCGACACGGTGACAAATTTGGCAATATTCGGCGTACAAAATCGAACCGCGCGAATCATAGTCACCATCTAGTAATTTTTGCGTAGTGATGTCTTTTTTCGCAGGCAGTGTGGCTTCTTTGTTTGGTGCTGGCGTTAATGTTTTTAGATAAGATGACATGGCGTTGATGTCGTAGTCGGTCATATACTGGGTGCTATGCTCAACCACTTCGGCCATGGCACCAAAGGCAGCAGTGGTATCAGTACGACCAGTTTTGAAGAAGTCATTTAATTCTGCAACCGTCCAAGTGCCAAGTCCGCGATGCTCACCGCGGATACTTTTGGCGCGCCAACCATCGATGATGGCACCGCTCAAATACTTGTTAGAATCTGCATTACTTAGAGCGATTTCTTGAAAGCCAATACCGCGCCCAGTATGACAAGAGCCGCAGTGCCCAGGACCTTCGACTAAGTATTGACCACGAGTCAATAGTGCGTCGTCTGTCTCAGGGACAAAGTCACGCTTGCGATCAAATAAGACCTGCCAGTATGCCAAGGGCCAGCGCCAGTTTGCTATCGGAGGTAGCTCGCTTTTTAGATTGGCTTGCTTGACGGCTGTGACATCGGACATAAAGAAGGCGTACATCGCGGCTAAGTCTTCTTCTGGCATGAGCTGGTAAGAGGGATACGGCATAGCAGGATATAAGGCTTTATTATCACTGCGTACCCCATGCTTAACGGCATTTTTAAAGTCGGCGAAACTGTAGTTGCCGATGCCAGTTTCTTGATCGGGTGTGATATTGGTCGAGTAAATTGCCCCAAGTGGCGTTAGCATAGGCAGACCGCCTGCATAAGTCTCGCCATCGAGCGTGGTATGACACGCAATACAGTCAGCAGTGCGAGCGATATATTCGCCCTGCTTGATGAGAGCAGGATCAGTGATATTGACCTCGATATCGTTACTGCTGGTGCGCATATTTGGCAGTAATTTCCCAATAATAAAGGCAACCACCAGCCCGATGATGGCTGCTATTATTATAATCAGTGGCCATTTTTTCATAAGCCCGCCCTCCATAAGATATTTTTACCAAGCTTATAATTCATCACCCATATTTCATGAGGTGTATTAATCATTCTTATTGAAATCAAAATTGAAATCGAATATTTGTGACTTAAGCTCAGCGAATTAAAAGTTACACGACTGTCATCTAGTATAGGGTAGCGGGTAATATTGTGATATTGTGGAAAACCACATTATGATTAAGGTTTTTAATTATAATGTACGTTTGGTAGGTCAAATATAAGGCTAGGTGTATGCATAAAAAGTCTAAAATTTGGACTATCTTAAAGGCTTGTTTTATTACCGTGGTAGCATGGGCTGCTTGGTTGCCGCTATCTAATGCCACCGCCCAGACTTACTATTTGGGTGTGCTGGCACCGCAAGGCGAGACAGCCGCACAAAATCGCTGGCAGCCGTGGCTTGACGAGCTTAATGATCAGTTATCAGATGACACCGTGATATTGGTACCTTTGGCGCTGGAAAATTGGCAACAGCAAATAGAAGCACAGCAGTTTGCGCTAGTGCTTGGCCCGCAAGTGCAGTTTATAAAAATGAATACTATCAGATGGCGCTGGCTGGCTACCTTACAAACAGAGACGGCTCAATTAAATAGCAATGCGCAAAACGCTCGTGATAAAAGTTCTCGTGATAAAATTTTTAGCAATCAAGGATTTGATGCTGAGGGTATTAATGGGCAACAATCGCAAAATCAGCTATCGACGACAGTCACCCTCGCCAATGAATTTAATAAGCTAAATGAATATACGCCATTAAAACAGCCGAGTGCGATGGAAGAGGTCGCCAGTGCTTTATGGGTCGCTGCCGACAGTGATATTTATCGTTTGCAGGATTTGGAGCAACGTCATATTGCTGCCGTCGACACTGACGCATTTGGCGGTTATTTATTGGGCGCACATTTATTACAGAAAAATGGTATTACGCCAAATCACTATCAAACACAGTTTGTCGGTTATCCGATAGAGCGCACTTTGCATGCCTTGGCTAGTGGCAAAGTAGACGCTGCCATTACGCCGCTTTGTTTGATGGAGGATATGGCAAGGCGCGGTCAAATCAATGACAAGCAATACCGTCTCATTCATCCAGTCGCCACTGTATCCAGCTGCCACTCTTCAACGAAAATATATCCAAATTGGACACTGGCAGCGACCGAGCAAGCGCCAGATGCTTTGGTGCGCCAGATCAATCAACATCTATTTGGCAAGCGTCAATTAGAGCAGCGCTGGTTACCAGCAGAATCAAGTAGCGATGCTGAGCGCATCCTTTATGAGATGAATCGCCATCCCGCCCAAAAGCAGCTGAGCGCGCATATGATCGACTGGATAAAGGCGCATCGATTATGGATGGCTGTGATTATTTTGGTTGTCCTGATATCGACAGTAAATTATGCTTGGATGAGCTGGCTGGCATGGCGGCGGCAAAAAAAGATAGTGCGGCAAAATAGACTAATCCGTGATTATGATCAGCAGTTACACCAATCAGAGCGCTTTGCGGTCATCGGTGAGATGAGCGGTGCTATCGCTCATGAAATCAATCAGCCGCTGGCAACCATTCAAAATTATGCGCAAGGATTATTGATACGCAGTCAACATGCAAGGTTGTCTAAAAATGCTATCGACATAACGCCACTTGACAATGCGGCAACAGAGAATGCTCTACAGCAGATTGTCAATGAAACAGAACGCGTCGCTGCTGTGGTGACTAATATCCGCCGCTGGGCTGGACGGTCGCAAGCGAATGAAACTCGTGTCGATATCGCAGCTATCTATCAACAGTGCATCTTATTATTGGGTGAGCAAGCAGTAGGTGTCAATTTTTGGCTGGCAAGTGATTATCAGCATTTAACCTTGCCAAATTTATTATTAGATCAGTTACTGATAAATAGCATGACCAATGCTGCACAGCAAGGGGCGACCAATATCATGCTACGCTGTCAGGCAGAGAGGTATAATAATAAGCAATGGTTGGTATTGCATCTAAGCGATGACGCTGGCGGCTTTGATCAAACTCAGCTGAATAGGCAGCACCTACCAGAGAGCCTACCCAGTCAATATGCTACCCAGTCTACGAAAACAGACGGTCTAGGATTAGGACTGATGATATGTCAGCGCTTATGCAAGTCGCTGGGCGGTATGATGCAGCTAAACAATATTGATGTCGAGCATGAAATTGAGCAAGTTTACCAAGTAATGAGCAGCGAGCAGCACCGCTTTAAACGTAGCTTAAACGGTAAAATCCAACTGCTACAAACCAATGCTAACTATCAGCTGTCAAACACGGTGGGCGCACAAATATCTTTTTATCTGTCATTATCTTTAGCGAATAATGACGAAAAACTCTAATGAATATCAATAATGTATTTAGCCATAAGGTCACATATGACGTCTAATCAACTCTCAAATGAGCCTACGTGCTGGCAAGATGAAAGCAGTCATCTGTCTGACGATTTATCAGGCATTACGCCAGAATCGCTTATCATTCATATCATTGACGACGAAGAAAGTGTGCGCATGTCCTGTGATTTTTTGATTAGCAGCTTAGGGCTATCGACCCAAGTGTGGGCAAGTGCTCTGATATTTTTACAGCAAGTCAATATCTATCGTCCAGCAGTGATTGTGAGTGATTTGATGATGCCAGAGATGAGTGGTCAAGCGCTACAAGTGCACCTTAGTCAACAGGACAGCCCTATGGCATTGATAGCGCTAACGGGAAATGGCGAGATTGCTGATGCTGTCAATATGCTGAAGCAAGGTGCGGCTGACTATCTGGAAAAACCGATTAATAGCCGCCGGCTACAAGAAGCGCTTGCGCGTGCGCAAGACCTCACTCTAAAACGCGCCACGCTTTATGATATTAAAAATCTTTATGCGCAGCTGACCGATAAAGAAAAGCAGGTCGCCAATGAGTTACTGCAAGGCAATCTGAATAAAAATATCGCCAACCATTTAGATATATCGGTCCGCACGGTAGAGGTGCATCGCTCACAAGTGATGAAAAAAATGCAGTCACAACATGTCAGTGAGTTGATTCAAAAGTTAGTATTGCTTGATGCTTAAAAATTAAGACAGTCGTATCAATTAAAGCAGTCATAAAAAAACGCCTGATATTAAACAGACGTTCTATTTTTTCAAGAGTTGAAGAATTTTGCTAAGTTATTTAACTCAATATCAAGCTATCATCTTCGACTTTTTCGCCGCGAGTTTGCTCAAACATATCAAGTAAGTCATGTACAGTCATGCCTTGACGTTTATCGCCAGCCACATCTAATACCACTTGTCCTTGATGTAACATCACTGTTCTGGTGCCATGCGCCAATGCCTGCTGCATCGAGTGGGTAACCATCATCGTTGTAAGCTGATTGTCCGTTACAATTTTATCGGTCAATTCTAAAACGAAAGCAGCAGTCTTAGGGTCGAGGGCAGCAGTATGCTCATCAAGCAATAAAATTTTGGAAGGTTGCAATGAAGCCATCAATAGGCTAACAGCTTGACGTTGACCACCGGATAACAGACCCATACGGTCGGTCAGACGATTTTCTAGCCCCAATTTTAATACTGATAATTTTTCGCGAAATAAATCACGGTTATTTTGGTTGAGTGCAAAGCTCAAACCACGTTTGCCGCCGCGCTTATAAGCCAGCGCCATGTTTTCTTCGATGGTTAATGCTTCACAAGTCCCCGCCATCGGGTCTTGGAAGACACGAGCCACCCAATGGGCGCGTTGGTGCGCGGTCTTTTTGGTGACATCGATACCATTTAATAAGATTGAACCGCTATCGACGCGCGTGGTACCACTGACCGCATTTAAAAAGGTTGATTTACCCGCGCCATTGGTACCGATGACAGTGACAAATTCACCATCAGCGATGTTGAGATTGATACCGCGTAGGGCAGGGTTTTCAATGGGCGTTCCAGGATTAAAGGTCAACCGCAAATCTGTAGCTTGCATCATAATAATTATTCCTTATGGTTGCACATTGACATTAAGCCCGAACTTTACGACTTAAAAATTTATTTTTAGCTTTTGGCAATACCAAGGCAAATACGACGAGTAGCGCTGTAATCAAGTTTAAATCTTGCGGACCAAAACCAATACTACGGAGCGTATCGCTCGATAGCGCCACCTGAATAAATAGCTTGTACAGCACCGCACCGACGACCACGGCAAAGGTAATCAGCCAAATTCGCTTGGCAGGAATGATGGTTTCACCGATGATGACCGCTGCCAAACCGATGACAATGGTACCAATACCGATCGAGATATCTGCGCCACCTTGAGTCTGCACAAACAATGCACCTGCTAGAGCAATCAAACCATTAGAAATCGCCATACCAATGATGGTCATCCATGAGGTATTGATGCCTTGCGCCTGTGCCATGCGGAGGTTGGAACCCGTCGCCCGCATCGAAAGACCCGTTTCGGTACTATAGAACCAGTTTAAAAATAACATGGCAGCTATCACCACGACACCAATAATTAGACAGCGCATCCAATAACCGTTGCCATCAGTGACCAAGGTGCTAAAGACCGTGGTTTCACCCAATAATGGCAAGTTCGGCGCACCCATAATCCGTAAATTGATAGAATATAGTGCGACCATCACCAAGATACTGGCAAGTAGTTGCAGGATGCCAAGTTTGACGTGTAGCCATGCCGTAACAATACCAGCGACTGAACCTGCCAACATACCAAAAGCACAGGCAAGCCATGGGTTGACACCAGCGATGATAGAAATACCAGCGACAGCGCCACCTAGTGGAAAACTACCGTCAGCGGTCAAGTCGGGGAAGTCGAGGGTGCGAAATGAGATCAGCACACCAAGTGCTACTAGGCCATAAATCAGACCGCTTTCAAGTGCACCAAAAAAAGCAATTAAAGACATAAGAGATCAGTAAGTCATAACCAAGCGTTTAGCAACTAACGTTCTAATATCGATTCATAGAATGAGTGCGTGATATAGATCAGCGCTGTCTCATCTATACGTCAATTTTAGCTAAACGACTAAGCGGTGAATTTAACAGATTAAACAATCTGCGGTTAGGGTAAACCAAAACATGTCACGATCAACAGCTATCATAAGCTACCTAGGTTCAAAGCTTTGATTAAAAAAAGGGCAAATTTAGAAATGACGCAAATACTTTATATTTAATCAATGTGGTTTAAATAAGAAGCCCAGCCTACTGATTCATAGCTGGGTTTCTGATGTTAAACATTTAGCCTCATCGCATAAAGGTAGATGACGGCTGACACCAAATCCATCAAACTCGATATCTACCTTATGATAGCTGTAATGAGCTAGCTATAAAAGTGCGTTATTCTACCACTTCTTTTGCTTTATCGATAACCGCTTGTGACAAAGTAATGCCTTCTTCTTTGGCATGCTTTGGACTAACGTATAGATCCAACATTTGCGGGGTGTAGACAGGAATAGCGCCTGCTTTTTCACCATTTAAAATACGTACCACGATTTTGCCTGTTTCGCGACCAAGCTCGTAGTAATTCACGCCCAATGCAGCAACGGCACCACGCTCAACTGAGCTAGTGTCAGACGCAATCAGTGGGATTTTGCTCTCTTTAGCGACTTGATATAGTGATTCGTAAGCCGATACGACGTTATTATCGGTTGAGGTATAGATCATATCGACCTTACCTTCGAGGCTACGTGCTGCCATCGCAATATCAGTACTACGCTGGGCAGGCGCTTCGAGTACATTGATACCTAGTGGTGTCAGTTTTTCTTTTAAGTTTTTCAAGATAATCGTTGAGTTGACTTCGCCTGGGCTATAAACATAGCCGACATTCTTCAGGCTCGGGATGATTTGACGCATCAATTCAATTTGTGGCTCATAAGGCAGGGCATCAGAGCCGCCAGTGACATTGGTGCCAGAGCCATCTAGTTTGGTCACTAGTTTGGCGGCAACTGGGTCAGTGACTGCTGAGAATACTAAAGGGATACTGCTAGTAGCAGCAGCTACTGACTGCGCTGATGGAGTACCAATCGCAACGATAACGTCTGAATTGTCTGCGACGAATTGCTTAGCAATCTGTCCAGCAGTGGCAGTGTTACCCTGTGCGCTTTGGAAATTAACCTTTAAATTTTCACCATCCTTAAAGCCTGCTTCATTAAGCTCGTCGATAACGCCCTTACGGACGTCATCAAGCGCTGGATGTTCGACGATAGCTGTGATTGCGACAGTCTTCATAGCCGTGGCTGCATCGCCAGTCGCAGCTGTATCAGTGGTGCTGGTATCTTGTGCTGATTGATTACAGCCAGTCAAGATGGCAGTACAAACGCCACCTAATAATAGTGCTTTACTAAAGTTAAAATGACCAAAACGATTTTGATACAACATGGGTCTCACTCCTGAAAATAATAATGTGTCCGTACATTATTTAATTTATAGATAAAAGGTATAGATGGATAAAGGGTAAAGCGAGCCATCTATATAGAAGGCTAAATGTTATTTTTCAGTGCTACTTGTCAAAACTATTTATCCGTATTATTTATCCGTATTATTTATCCGTATTATTTATCCGCACTCTGCGCTTGTTTGTCGATATTAATGGCATTTTTTAGCAGCTCATCAGTCAGGCTGAAGCCTTGCTCAGCCGCATGTTTCGGGCTTGCATATAAGGTTAAAGTATTCATCACTTCAGGCTTAACGCTACTAACTGCTTCGCCATTTAAAACACGATACACCATTTTGCCTGTGGTACGACCAAAGTCATAATCATTGACACCAAGTGCCGCAGTTGCACCACGTCGCACACTGAACTCGTCTGAGGCAATGACAGGAATATCAAGCTCATTGGCAGCACCTGCCATCGCTTCAAAGGCGGATACCACATTATTATCTAGTGAGGTATAAATCACATCAACACGACCAGCAAGGCTACGAGTCGCCATCGCCACATCCGTTGGGCGATTGGCGGTTACGTCTAATATCTTAAGCCCACGCGCAGGCGCAGCTTTTTTTAGTTGATTGAGTACCACCACCGAATTGACCTCACCTGGACTATAAACATAGCCAATGGTTTTTGCATTAGGCGCAATTTTTTGAATATTGTCCAGTTGCGGCTCGATAGGTAGCTCACTAGACAGTCCTGTCACATTAGATTGGATAGGCGTATTGTTCTCATTAATGAGCTTTGCCGCGACAGGGTCTGAAATAGCCGTATAAATAACCGGAATCGTCTTAGTTGACGCAACGATAGACTGAGCTGATGGCGTCGAGATTGCCACGATGGCATCTGGATTGTCTCCTGCAAACTGCTTCGCAATCTGACCTGCTGTCGCTGTATTGCCTTGAGCACTTTGAAAATTAATGGTTAGATTTTGGCCTTCAACATAGCCATTATCTGCCAACTCATCAATAATGCCGCGACGCATCGCATCTAACGAAGGATGTTCGACGATTTGAGTGATGGCTAATGTCTTGGCAGGCTTGTCAGAATCTGCGGCGGCACTTGTATCTGTCGTTGCAGCAGTGTCGGTCGTGTTTGAGCAGCCAATTAATCCAAGCGCGGCGCTCATAGCAGCACCGAATAGGCTGAAGCGTAAAGTAGTAGCAAAGGTCATTTTATTGGGGCTCATAGGTTAGAGAGTGCAGGTTACCCGAGTCAATGTTATGTGCATGCTGAGATAACGGGCTAACATCAAAGTAATCAATCCATTGATCATTACGTCCATATTATGACAGTAATGTAACTTATGGCAATAAGAAATTAAAACGCGTTTGTCATTACCTCTGTAAAGAACGTACTGAATCAATATTCATCGATATTATCTTCTATATAAGCACTGATTTTGGCGATTGACCAGCGATAGTTTTGGGACAATAAAAAAGATGCCCAGCTGGACATCTTTTTTGTTTGTTGAGTAAGCCTAACTATTAAGCAAGCACATCGCCAATCACGCAGTTGTCAGGTAAAGTAACCACTGTCAGCTGAGTTTTTGGATTGCCAGTTGATAGCACCATACCTTCTGAGACACCAAACTTCATCTTACGCGGGGCAAGATTGGTCACGCAAATGACCTTTTTATCTAGCAATTGCTCAGGCTCATAGAACTTACGGATGCCGCTAAACACATTGCGCGGTTTGTCTTCGCCAACGTCCAAGGTAAATTGTAAAAGCTTATCTGCGCCTTCGACATGATTGCAGGCTAGAACGTGAGCGACTTTCATCTCAACTTTGGCAAAGTCTTCGATGCCGATATAGTCAGTTTGCTCAGTATTTGTCTCAGCATCTATATCAGTAGCAGCTTCTTTTGCTGGCTTATTATCTTTTTTAGCAACGGCTTTGCTAGCCACAGGAGCAGCAGCTTGAGCCAAAGATTCTTTTGAGGCCTCAACCATCGCGGCAACGTCTTTTTCTTCTATACGCTGCATCAAAGGCTTGAACTTATTGATCTTGTGCCCCAGTAGCCACTCATTACGGCTGGCAAAGCTTAAGTCGTCAATGTTCAAAAACGCTTTGGCATTGGCGGTTAGCTCAGGCAATACTGGCGCAAGGTAGACCATCAATTGACGGAAGATATTAATCGCGACCGAGCAAACATCTTGAACTTCTTGCTCTGCGCCTTCAACCTTAGCAAGTGCCCATGGTTTTTTCTCATCGATATATTCATTGGCTTTATCAGCACATTGCATAATCAAACGCATGGCACGCGAAAACTCACGGTTCTCGTAAGCGGCAGCAATCTCATCGCCCGTTTTGGTAATATCTTCTAATAAACTTGGCTCAGCGCAGACTTCTGTGAGCATGCCGTCGTACTTTTTGACCAAGAATCCAGCACTGCGGCTAGCGATATTGACCACTTTACCAACCAAGTCAGAGTTAACCTTTTGCATGAAATCTTCTAAATCAAGGTTGATATCTTCGACTTTATCAGACAATTTACTAGCAAAATAATAACGCAGGTATTCAGGATGTAAGTGATCAGCATACGTTTCGGCTTTAATAAAAGTACCGCGTGACTTACTCATTTTTTCGCCATTGACCATCAAGAAGCCATGAGCAAAAACACCCGTTGGTGTACGGAACTCACTACCAGCAAGCATAGCAGGCCAAAATAGCGCATGGAAATAAACGATGTCTTTACCGATGAAGTGATACACCTCGGTTTTATGCTCGTTTTCTTGCATCCAATAACGGTCGAAATCAAGCGCCTCGTCTGTACCTGCGCGCTTATCGCATAGGTTTTTGAAACTCGCCATGTAACCGACTGGCGCATCTAGCCATACATAAAAATATTTGTCTGGCTCATCGCTTGGGGTATTTGGAATCTGAAAACCAAAGTAGGGCGCATCACGGGAAATGTCCCACGTTGCCAGACCTGCTTCAAACCATTCTTGTAGTTTATTGGCGACCGATGTTTGCAAGCGATTGTCACTACGCGTCCAATCTTTTAAGAATTGCTCAAATTCAGGCAAATTAAAGAAGTAGTGCTTGGAGGTTTTTAGAATAGGCGTGGCATCTGATAACGTTGAATGCGGGTCTTTAAGATCCGTTGCATCATAGGTCGTACCGCAAACTTCACAGTTATCGCCGTATTGGTCTGCCGCTGCGCATTCAGGGCAAGTACCCTTGACAAAACGATCGGCTAAAAATAGCTGTTTTTCAGGGTCAAATAATTGTTCGACATCTTTTGTACTGATATGCCCAGCATCATTCAAGCGACGATAAATCAGCTCAGAAAAATGCTTGTTTTCTTCTGAGTGCGTGGAGTGATAATTGTCAAAGTTAATCAAAAATTTGGCAAAATCTGCTTCATGCGACGCTTTCACCGCGGCAATTTGTTCCTCCGGTGTGACGCCATTGGCTTCTGCTTTGAGCATGATTGCCGTACCGTGTGCATCGTCTGCGCAGACATAAGTGACCTGATGGCCTTGCGCTTTCATGGCACGTGCCCAAATGTCGGTCTGAATATATTCTACAAGATGCCCC
Source organism: Psychrobacter sp. NC44 (assembly GCF_904846655.1). Taxonomy (NCBI): domain Bacteria; kingdom Pseudomonadati; phylum Pseudomonadota; class Gammaproteobacteria; order Moraxellales; family Moraxellaceae; genus Psychrobacter; species Psychrobacter sp. NC44. Next base: position 57,710 of record NZ_CAJHBN010000001.1, read on the forward strand.
AAATGGATATGGCCATTGGCGTAGGGCAGCGCACTGGTTACTAGAATCTCACGCACTTTTATCACCTATATTTTTATATAAACGGGTTGGTTATCAAACGTCTTAAGCGGTTTTGAGCTATTAGACGCGATACTATTAATATCAAACTATCAATGCTAAAACGTATTAAGCAAATAAAAATTTAAAAAAGTGTGCCTATGATACCGTAATTCGGCCAAATTTGTGACATTACCTGAGTAATTAATATAGTCGCTAATAAAGCGATTAACTCTATACGGTATATAGAGTGTCAATCAATTATGAGAGATAAATAGTCGGTTGTATTTAGAGGTAGTAATGAGAAAGCATGCATAAAAAACCCACCAAGCAATCGCTCAGTGGGCTCTTTGGTATCAAGCAATAATCGTTAAATTTAATTATCTTTAAGGTTTAATAAATGCCTCATTCTAGGATATTAGAACGAGCCAAATATCGTCCCTAAAATGATAACGGCGACCACAGCAATAAGTGGAATCACCATCGTTACCATGGCGACGTTTAGATAGGACTGCTTATGGGTCAAACCACAAATCGCAAGTAAGGTGATGACCGCACCACTATGCGGTAGCGTATCCAAACCACCTGCTGCCATCACAGCAACACGGTGCATCAATTCTGGGTCAATACCCGCTGCGACCGCCATTCTTAAATAGTCTTCACCCAACGTCGATAACGCGATACTCAAACCACCAGACGATGAGCCAGTAATACCAGCCAGCGTAGTCATCGCCACCGCTTCTGAGATTAAAGGATTGTCAGGTGTTAGATTTAAAATACTATCACGAATGATGAGGAAGCCTGCTAGCGAGGCGATAACCGCGCCGTAGCCAACTTCTGAGGCAGTATTAAAAATCGGCAGCATCGAATCATAAGTACCACGGTTGATGGTTTTTTGCAGATTATTCCAATGACCGATACGTAGCAAAATTAACACCGCACAGGCCACGACTAACGAGATGATTATTGACCATAAACCCAGTGAGCCTGCGATATTTAGATCAGGAAACTGAGCTTGTAAGCCGCTAAAATCCACTGATGGAAAGACAGTGTAAGTTAATAGAGCATTCAAGCCAATGACCAACACCAGTGGAATCATAGCAATAGTAAATGAGGTGTGATGCGTATTTAATACCTCAGTTTCTTTTTTGGCTGCGCCAACGCCGCCCACATCCTCTTCGTCATGCTGACCATAGCCTTCGCCTGCTGCATTGGCTTTTCTGGCGCGTGATTGTAGCCATAACCAACCACAAATAAACATGATGGTGCCGCCGATAATACCCAAGATAGGCGCGGCAAAAACGTTGGTATTATAGTAAGGAATCGGAATGGCGTTTTGAATGGCAGGCGTACCTGGCAATGCCGTCATCGTAAAGGTAAATGAACCTAAGGCAATCGCTGCCGGAATCAAGCGCTTAGGAATATCAGCGGCTTTAAACAAGTCTTTGGCAATGGGGTAAATAGCAAATGCCACGACAAATAAAGAGACGCCACCATAGGTTAAAATGGCACAAACTAAGATAACCGCTAAGATGGCTTTGCTGGCACCAAGCTTTTCGACCACAGTTTTGGCAATCGCAGTCGCCGCACCAGAGTCTGCCATCAAACGCCCAAATAATGCACCCAGCAAGAATATAGGGAAAAACTTAAGTAAAAATCCACTCAATGCGCCCATAAACACATCGGTATAGGCAGGAATAGTGCTTAAAAAATCACCTGATAATAGTACGGCTAATGTCGCCATAATCGGTGCTAATATCAGCACGGAATAACCGCGATAAGCAAAAAACATCAGTAATAATAAAGTAATGACAATAGCAAAGGTACTAAACATGACCGCCCTCCTTGGCAAAGTTCAATCAGCGAGTATGCAGAGCATAGTGATATTGGTCAATAAAATTACTTAAAATAGCCAATATTTGATATTTTATTAAACATAAATCCTGTCTTAATAAGATATTGACCCATCATATATACCGCTACTGCGCTGGCTTGTATATTCCTATGGTTATTCTCTTCTCGCTACGAGAATAATATGGTAAGTTAGCACAAGATTTTTAATTATGATATATCGATAGAAATTGTATTAGTATAAATATGGAAATATTGAGTGATGTCAGTCACTCATAATCATTGATGATAGAAGTTAATAACAAAAAATAGACTTGCAAGGAGATAAGCATGAGTCAATCAAAAGTATATAGCAGTGCCGAAGAAGCGCTAAAAGGTATCGTCAGCGATGGACAAACGCTCGCTATCGGTGGTTTTGGTCTGTGCGGTATTCCTGAAGCGTTAATCGCCGCATTGCGTGATAGTGGTGTTAAAGGGTTAACTTGCATCAGTAATAACGCTGGGGTCGATGATTTTGGCTTAGGATTGCTATTGCAAACGCGCCAGATTAAAAAAATGATTTCATCCTATGTCGGTGAAAATAAAGAATTTGAGCGTCAATACTTGGCAGGCGAGTTAGAAGTTGAATTAACGCCGCAAGGGACTTTAGCGGAAAAACTACGTTCGGGCGGTGCTGGTATTCCTGCGTTTTACACCGCCACTGGCGTCGGCACACTGGTCGCTGAAGGCAAAGAAACCCGTGATTTTGACGGTCGTACTTATATACTTGAGCACTCATTGCGCGCTGATGTGTCATTAATCAAAGCGCAAAAAGCGGACAAAGCGGGCAATTTAATTTTTAACAAGACGGCGCGTAACTTCAATCCAGATTGCGCCATGGCAGGCAAAATTACTATTGTCGAAGTCGAAGAAATCGTAGAGACGGGCACCTTTGATCCTGATTATGTGCATCTGCCGGGTATCTTTGTGCAGCGTATCGTCTTGAATAGCAATCCTGAAAAGCGTATTGAAAAAACCACGATTAAGGCCGTTGAAGGCGCTTAGTTAAAGGCTTTATAGATTTTTTTAAAGTGTTAAATTAATAATAGAATATTGTAAGACTATTCCTAAAAATTTGAGTGGCAAGGAAAACGAGTGAAAGTGCTACATTTAGTAGACTAAGCGAGTTTCACACCGCTCATCATATTTTTTGGGGTCGTTATAAAAATAAGGAAGTTATCATGGCATGGACAAGAGAGCAGATGGCACAGCGTGCCGCACAAGAGCTACAAGACGGCTATTATGTCAACTTAGGCATTGGACTACCAACCCTAGTCGCCAATTATATCCCCAAAGATGTCGATGTTTGGCTACAGTCTGAAAATGGTCTATTAGGTATTGGCGAGTTTCCGACGGCAGAAAATGTCGATGCAGATTTGATTAATGCGGGTAAACAAACCGTCACTGCCGAAGCGGGTGCCAGTTATTTTAGTAGCTCAGAGTCGTTTGCGATGATTCGCGGTGGTCATGTCAATCTTGCGATATTGGGTGCGATGGAAGTATCAGAAAAAGGTGATTTGGCCAACTGGATGATTCCCAAAAAGATGGTCAAAGGCATGGGCGGTGCGATGGATCTAGTCGCTGGCGTGCAGCGCGTGATTGTCTTGATGGAACAAGTCAATAAACACGGCGAGCCAAAAATTCTTGCCAATTGCGAGCTACCATTGACAGGCAAAGGGGTGGTTGATCGAATTATTACCGAACTTGCTGTACTAGACGTCACTGACAACGGTCTAAAGCTAGTTGAGCTGGCAGAAGGTGTTAGCTTTGATGAGCTACAAGAAAAGACGCCAGTGAGCATTGCTCAATAAGCTTGTTAGATATATTTGGCACAGACCTCTAAAAAACCTATTTGATAATGGACTATAAAATATGGCGACCCAATTACAACAGGATTTGTCGGGCAAAGTGGCATTGGTGACAGGCGCTGCCAGCGGTATCGGACGTGATATCGCTGAAACTTATGCCAAAGCAGGCGCAGCGGTTGGTATTGCTGATATTAATCTTGAAGCCGCTCAGAAAACCGTTGATGCTATTGAAGCGGCAGGCGGACGCGCATTTGCCATTGCCATGGATGTGACTTCAGAGGAGGCGGTAAACGCTGGTGTGCAGCAGCTTGTCGATACCTTTGGTGGTATTGATATTCTTGTCTCCAATGCTGGTATTCAGATTATCGATCCAATCCATAAAATGGCGTTTGAGGATTGGAAAAAAATGCTTGCTATCCATTTAGATGGGGCATTTTTGACCACCAAAGCGGCGATACAGCATATGTATAAAGATGACAAAGGCGGTACGGTCATTTATATGGGGTCAGTCCATTCGCATGAAGCATCCATGTTTAAGGCGCCTTACGTCACAGCGAAACATGGGTTACTTGGGCTGTGCCGTGTATTGGCCAAAGAAGGCGCTGAGCATAATGTACGCGCGCATGTGATTTGCCCAGGGTTTGTCAAAACACCATTGGTCGAAAAGCAAATTCCGCAACAAGCGGCTGAAAAAGGCATCAGTGAAGAATCTGTAGTCAATGATATTATGCTGGTTAATACGGTAGATAAAGAATTCACGACGGTTGACGATATTGCCCAATTGGCATTGTTTTTAGCAGCCTTCCCAAGCAATGTATTTACAGGTCAGTCTATCGTTGCCAGTCACGGTTGGTTTATGAATTAACAGCGTGGTGAATTAATGGGTTCGCGGGTTGTTTGATTGGTTTAAGAATCATTGGCTTGCTAATAAAAGACCAATCCATTAGCATCTAGTTTTATATTAATTTGAGCCAATTAGATTGGCTCTTTTTTATGAGCGCTTGAATACCGTTTCGGGTCGCACGGAGTAAGTATAATGAATGATAAGGATTTTGCAAAAACGCTTGCAGCAAAATTAAGCCGTGCTATCGAGCAACAGCAGTTTGAGCAATCAATCAATCAACTTCAAAATTTGCGCCCGATTGATATTGCCGATGTTCTGGCACTCATGGAGCCAAATCTTGCGTGGCAGCTACTTGAGCATCTGCCCAATCGTTCTACCGTGTTCTCCTATTTAGAAACGGATATTCAGGTTGCACTTGCCTATGTATTTCCTCGGGCTATATTAGCAAAGATAATAGGCGAGATGCCTGCGGATGAGCGCGCAGATTTATATAAGCGCCTCAGTCAAGATCAACGTGATGCCTTGTTGCCCGCATTGGCACAGGCACAACGTGAAGATATTCGTAAGTTATCTGCCTATGAGGAGCGCACTGCTGGTGCGTTGATGACGTCTGATTATGCGACTTTAGCTGCTCATATGACTGTCTCTGAAGCATTGGCAGCACTGCGCCTAGAAGCACCTGATGCCGAAACTATTTATCATGCTTATGTGATTGATGATGAGCGTAAATTATTAGGCGTTGTCTCTTTACGAGTACTTATTTTAGCGGCTCCTGAACAGCTGATTAATGACATTATGATGAGTACAGTAGTGTCTTGTAATGTCAATGATGATCAAGAAGACGTTGCGAAAGTCGTGGCTCGCTATGATTTAATTGCGCTGCCTATTACCGATGATAGTGGTGCTTTGGTCGGTATTGTTACCCACGATGATGCGATGGATGTGGTGAGTGATGAGGCAACCGATGATTTCCATAAGTCGGGAGGTGTCTCGACCATGGTTGGCAAATTAAAAGACGTCAGCGTTCGGGTGTTATACCGTAAGCGGGTCTTTTGGTTAGTGTTCTTAGTATTTGGTAACTTGCTCTCAGGCTTTAGTATTGCAAAATTTGAAGATGTGATTGCCGCCAATTTGGTATTGGTGTTCTTTTTACCTTTATTGGTCGACAGTGGCGGTAACGCTGGCTCGCAGTCAGCGACCTTGATGGTGCGAGCTTTGGCGACTGGCGATGTGGTCATGCGTGACTGGTTTTCATTATTGGGTCGAGAGGCAGTGGTTGCGTTGATGCTTGGGGCGACGATGGCGGTGGCTATCTCAATCATCGGTTATGTACGTGGTGATGCAGTGGTGTCGTTAGTGCTGGCACTGAGTATGATGTCGGTGGTGATGATTGGTTGTGTGATTGGTATGAGCTTACCTTTTGTGCTTAATAAATTGGGTTTTGACCCTGCCACTGCCAGTGCGCCTTTGATTACCTCTGTCTGTGATGCCTCGGGTGTACTTATTTATTTGTTTATTGCTTCACAGTTTTTGTCTATCGGTTAACGCTGCTATAAAGCCTAGTCCCACTAGCGTTGTGGTTTTTTTATAGTGGTAATTCAGCTACACTGTCACTATAAAAGGTCTGGCTAAAACGCTCACGAGCGGTATTGTTCACGACAGTATTCACTGAGTTTTTGTCATGCCCACTCACTTGTATAGGCAGTAATAGTCGCTATGTTTAACTTTATGAAGAAAACCTCCACCAAAAAATCAGAAACACCAGAGCAGCGGGCAGAGCGCGATAGTGCCGTGGACAAGGTGCTGCTTGGTTATGAGGTAGGTACTGTCAGTATTGCCACCATGGTAACGGGGCTCGAACGTGATGGTGACCAGCTCACCTTAGACTTGCGTCTACCCGTAAATAGTAATCCTGAAATTATCCAACAAGAACTTGGGCAACTGTTACATCCGCACGGGATCAAGACTATTCATATGAATGTTCGTCTGCCCGCACCGACGAAAGGCTCGGGGTCAAGTCTGCCAAAAGCAATGCCAAAAACCACTAATGCCATGGACAATCAACATAAACCAGCGGCAAATGCTGATAGCAATACTACTGTTGAACCACCAATTACCAAAGCCGCACCGACACAAGCGTCACTCGCCGCGCATCCGCGTATTCGTCATATTATCGTCGTGGCATCGGGTAAAGGCGGTGTTGGTAAATCCACTACCACGGTCAACATTGCTTTGGCATTACAAAAGCTAGGCAACCGTGTTGGCGTACTTGATGCCGATATTTATGGTCCTAGTATGCCAACGATGCTGGGCGTCGATAATGTCAAACCTGAGCTGGAAAACGAGCAGTTTGTTCCTATCAATGCACACGGCATGGCAATGTTATCGATTGGTAGCTTGCTCGATGGTGACAATACGCCTGTCGCGTGGCGCGGACCAAAAGCCACTGGTGCGCTGATGCAGCTGTATAACCAAACCAACTGGCCGCAGCTGGATTACTTAGTGATTGATATGCCGCCAGGTACAGGCGATATTCAGTTGACACTAGCGCAGCGTATTCCCGTAACGGGTGCCGTGATTGTCACGACGCCGCAGCATATTGCCTTACTTGATGCGCAAAAAGGCATTGAGATGTTTAACAAAACCAATATCCCAGTACTCGGCGTGGTCGAAAACATGGCACTGCATACCTGTAGCAACTGTAATCATACCGAAGCTATCTTTGGCACAGGTGGCGGCGAAAAAATTGCTGAGCAATATCAGGTGCCGCTGTTAGGTCAGTTGCCATTGGCCAGCGGTATTCGTGCACAAGTGGATAAAGGTGAGCCGAGCGTATTAGCCGATGATGAGTTTGCGCCGTACTATCTTAGCATTGCTAAAAATATCGAAGCCAATATTAATAAATTCGCCAAGCCTGTCGATGATAAACGTATTTTTTAATAGTGGTTTTTAATAAGAATGAAATAGCTTAAGTGGATAGTATTTAAAGTGCTTTTATCTTTAAAAAGGGAATATTGTGAGCTTATCGATTTATCAAGGTCATTTAGATAGTATTCCCAAAAAGTATAGGTGACTGAAATTATTCCGTTCGCCGATATATGTGATTGAGCTCTCAAACAATCAAGTGATTGCCGTTTGCTACTATAAAGATGGGAGTAGTAAACGCCATCAGGTCAACGCCGACTTTAGCAATCGCCGCATGGTGATTGCTGACTTTAACAAATTCTCACAGGCATTAACTGACCTCTTACTTAAGTTTCCGAGACATTTCTTATGGATGAGCGCGATAGCCGCTACCGATGTGACAGAAACACTGGCAGATGGATTGACCAGTATTGAAGTTAAGCTGATAACGGAAGCGTTTTTTGTGGGTTCTGCGAAGGCAAAAAGAAAAACTGTACATACTGCCGTGAGTTATCAAGGAAAAATAGTACCTTTAGAAAAATTTGGCTAGGATGCCTTAATCATGAATCAAAATCGCAATGACCAAAACCAACAACACTTATCTACCAGCATTAAGCCAGTTGTGCTCGATGAGCTGATTAAAAATGGTCAGCCTATTTTTGGTGTTTTTGCTCACGTTAAAAATATCAATTATTTGGACTATTACAGTCATCTTATTTCGCAAAAGGCGCTGCCAAACTGGCGCAAAGAGTTAAAAGCCAATCAATTTTGCTTTATTCAAATTATCCAGCCGCCTTATCGGGTTTGTCTGGCATTGGCAACGATTAAGTTGGCAACGAGTGCCTTTGTTTATCTTTATAACGATGAGACTGAGCAGCTAGAGGTTTGTGAAGCATTGCAGCCGTTAACGCGGCAAACACAGTTAGAAGGCGAGTGCTATCAAGGGCAAATGGCATTCATCCATAGTAGTCTCACATTAACATTGGACTTTACGCCTTCACAAATCGCAGTAGCATTGGACAGTAAACACATTACGCTTGATGCGACGCTACAGCGGCAAGCAGTGCCATTAGCAGTCTGCACACCAACGGGCAGGCGCGGCTGGACCTTCACCCAAAAAGAACCGTTGACGGGTATATCTGGTTGTTTACTTATTAAATCCCATTCAAAATTTAACACTGATGCTCAAGCCAAACAAATTCACTTTTCCAAAACGACTATCGCCAATCTCGATTGGACGCTTGGTTATATGCGTCACAAGACCAATTGGTTTTGGAGTTGTATCAATAGTTATTTGCCAGACGGTCGTCATTTTGTCCTAAATCTAGCGATGGGCGTCAATGAGACCGGTGTTAGCGAAAATGCGTGCTGGCTGGATGGGCAGATTTATTATTTACCGCCTGTGATGTTTGTTCGTGATGGTTTAAATTTGCCAGCTAATGAGCAAGATGATACTGCTAAAACCATAGATAATACGCGACAGCCTTGGCGCATCTATCATCAAAACCTAGGCTGGAGCAATGTTGATATTGACTTAACCTTCACGCCGATAACCGTTTATAAAAAGACGGATAACTTTGGTGTGCTTGCCAGTATATTTGAGCAATGGCTTGGCTTTTATAGTGGTGAGATTCGTCTAAAAGATGACGTGATTAAAATCGATAAGATAATGGGCTTAGCAGAAGATCATTTCGCAAAATGGTAGGCGGTTGTCGTATTGATTGTAGATTTATATTAAACGCAGGCAAGCCTATAAATTGAGCGCTCAATTCCGTATAATCGTCGCTATCAAAATACACTTCATATCGTAAATTTTATTTTATAGCTGCTAAGGAACAAAAATGTCTATCAAGTCTGACCGCTGGATTCGTAAAATGGCTGAAGAACACGGCATGATTGAGCCGTTTGAAGCGGGTCAAGTACGTTTTAATGATGCAGGCGAGCGTTTGGTTAGCTACGGTACGTCAAGCTATGGTTATGATGTACGCTGCGCGCCTGAATTTAAAGTTTTTACCAATGTTCATTCAGTGATTGTAGATCCAAAAAACTTTGATGAGAAAAGCTTTATTGATGTCATCGGTGACGAGTGCATTATTCCGCCAAACTCGTTTGCGCTAGCACGCACCATGGAATATTTCCGTATTCCACGTGATGTGTTGACGATCTGTCTTGGTAAGTCGACGTATGCCCGTTGCGGAATTATCGTCAACGTGACGCCGCTGGAGCCTGAGTGGGAAGGGCATGTGACTTTGGAATTTAGTAACACCACCAATCTACCAGCGCGTATTTACGCAGGCGAAGGAGTGGCACAAATGCTGTTTTTCCAAAGTGATGCTGATGACGTATGTGAAACCAGCTATAAAGATCGCGGCGGTAAGTATCAAGGTCAACGCGGCGTGACATTGCCAAGAACCTAGTAATCTTATATGCTAACTGAAAGTGCACAATGATAAATCTTTTAGATTAATCACAAAAAGGCTGACCGTATATAATACGACCAGCCTTTTTTATACCGAAAAATTGACTATTTCAACACTTTTAAACCAGCTTTATTATCACGTTTGGCTTTAGGTGTCGCAGTAGGGCTCTTCTGTGAGCTTACTATCGCATCATCTTCAGGTTGATAGTTGTCATATTCATTGGGGTCAAAAAACATCCCTTGCGAGTTTTCTTTCGCATAAATACCTAATACCGATGTCATTGGTACCCAAATCTCTTGTGACACGCCGCCAAAACGCGCACTAAAATGAATATAATCATTTTCCATACTCATATTACCAGTCGCACGGCTGGCGATATTCAATACGATACGACCATCTTGCACGTGTTCCCTTGGAATCTGTACGTTTTCGGCAGTGGCATCAACCATCAGGTAAGGCGTTAGTTGATTGTCTTCTATCCACTGATAAAGCGCGCGCACCATATAGGGACGTGTTGGGGTAATAGAGGTGGTTTCGCTCATCTAAGGGTTTCCTATACTGATAATTTGAATATAATAACTTAAAGGTATTTTTTTGTTTTCTATTTTAAGACAGCGGTTAAGCATTGTCTAGGGTGTGTCCTACTCTTGCAAATGGTGATAAAAATTGCAGCCAAACAAGAAAAATAGTACTGATAATATCGAAATATAAGCGAGTTATTTGACACAGTTTGACAAAGATTTAGTCATTTTTATCCCATTTAAGGTTTAATGCTCAGATTGAGAATACACCCTAATTAACGCACACTTTTTTGAAAGCTAGTACGTTCAAAGACCCGCTGTTGATAATCAAATAAGGGGCGACTAATTGCGCGTGGCAGCTCAATTCCCATTTCTTCAAGTCGCCATAACAAAGGTGCTAACAATACATCACACCAGCCAAAATCGTCTGCCATAAAGTAAGGCTTATGAGCAAACAGTGGTGACAAAGTAATCAAAGAATCGCTTAACTGTTTTTTCGCAATAGCAGCTTGTGCTTTATTAAAGCTATTAGGGTGCACGAGTAGACGCTTACCGAGTACCAGCCAATCATGCTGAATACGCCAAGCCAGCTGGCGAAATTGGGCACGCTCTTGCGGGGTATCTGGCAGTAGCTTGTTTGTATGGTAACGCTCTTCAAGATACTCAAAGATAACATTGATCTCATACAGTGCGATTTCACGTTGTTGCAGAACAGGTAAGGTGTGATAGGGATTCAGCTCGGTTAAATCTTCAGGCCGTTCAGAGTGCAAGCGTGATAGATAATAGGCAAGCTTTTTTTCCTCAAGCAATAGGCGCACTACATGACTGTCGTAGCCGTCATCAGCGTATAAAATCAGCTGACTACTTGGAATGTCGTTCGCATCAATCATGAAAGCCTAATGTTAATAGTAAAGCCTATCATCGTAAACAAAGTTGCCCTGATTATCAAGGCAAGGTACGTAAACATTGCGGGTGAGCCTTGTTTTAAATAATGGTTCAGTGTTTTATGGTCTTTTAAGAGACAAAAAAAGGCACTACCAGAGTAGTGCCTTTTTTTTCGATAAAAATATATTTTTTAATACTTAATTATTTTACATCTTTCCAGAATTCTTTGTTCAATAAGTAAACTGGAATGAGTAATACTAATAAGAATAAAATCACAAAGAAGCCAATCACTTGACGGTCATGACGGTTAGGCTCTGCCATCCACGCCATAAAGTTAACCAAATCACCCACTTCAGATTCAAACTCTTCAGCACTCAGCTCTTCTTGCATATTATGCAAGACATGAGGCATCGCCGCATTGGCAAGTACTAAGTTATTGGCACCCCAAGGACGGCTTGGGTCTTCATAAAACGATAACAGGTAAGTATATACCCAGTCATCGCCACGTAGTCTGGTTTCAAGTGATAAGTCTGGTGGTGCTGCGCCAAACCATGATGCTTGTACTTCAGGATCAATTTCAGCATTGATATGATCACCGATTTGATCGGTGGTGACCATCAAATACTTTTCGACCAACTCAGGTGGTATCTCTAAATCTTTAGCAATGCGCGAGTGACGAACATACTGTGCAGAGTGACAACCAGCACAGTAGTTCATAAAGATTTTCGCACCGTTTTGTAGCGAGCCCTTATTGGTAAAATCAATAGGAGCAGTACTACAAGCTAAGTGTTCTTCAACACCCTCAGCATTGGTGAATGTACCACATCCACCGCCACCAGCTGCCAGTGCAGTACCAGCCGTCAAGGTTAATGCCGCGCCTAAGCCTAGACCCGCTAGGGATTTAATTAGCGTGTTCATTAGTGACCTCCGGTAACGCGTTCTGGTGGCTGTTTACACTTCTCAATAGAGGTATAAATTGGCATCAGTAAGAAAAACAAGAAATACAAGACAGTGAAGATACGAGCCATCAATGTTGCTGTTGGTGTCGTTGGCGTCGCGCCTAAGTAACCTAAAACTAAGAAACTAATCGCAAACACGGTTAAAGCAATTTTAGATAAAATGCCTTTATAACGTATAGAGCGTACAGGCGATCTGTCTAGCCATGGTATCAAGAATAGTACGGCAATCGCACCACCCATCGCAATCACACCACCTAACTTGTCAGGAACCGCACGTAAAATGGCATAGAATGGCGTGTAATACCATACTGGTGCAATGTGTGCTGGCGTTTTCAATGAATTCGCTGTCTCAAAGTTTGGTGGCTCAAGGAAGAATCCGCCACCTTCTGGGAAGAAGAATACCACTGCAAAGAACAAGATAAAGAAGACCACGATACCAATCATATCATGCACTGTGTAGTACGGATGGAATTCAATACCATCTAAGGGCACACCATTTTTATCTTTTAGCTTCTTGATATCAATACCATCAGGGTTGTTCGAACCCACATGGTGTAGCGCTACAATATGCATGAATACTAAGCCCACAAGTACAAGCGGGATAGCAACCACATGTAGAGCAAAGAAGCGGTTTAGGGTGATACCTGAGATAATATAATCACCACGTACCCATTCTGCAAGCCCATCACCAATCACAGGTAGAGCAGCAGGAAGGTTCAAGATAACCTGTGCACCCCAAAATGACATATTGCCCCAAGGAAGTAGGTAACCGAAGAAACCTTCTGCCATCAATGCTAAGTAAATACCCATACCGATGAGCCAAATAAGCTCACGTGGTTTCTGGTATGAACCATATAGCAGTGCTCTAAACATATGCAGATATACGACCACAAAGAACGCAGATGCGCCAGTTGAGTGCATATAACGGATGAGCCAACCACCTTTGACATCGCGCATGATGTATTCAACAGACGCAAATGCCCCTTCGGCACTTGGGTTGTACATCATGGTCAGCCAAATACCTGTTACCAATTGGTTAACCAATACCACCATTGATAACACGCCAAAAAAGTACCAAAAGTTAAAGTTTTTTGGTGCATAGTACTTTGACATATGGTATTCATAGGTTTCGGTCGCTGGAAAGCGTGCGTCCACCCAATGCATTAACTTTTTACCCATGCTCATATTAAGCCTCCCCAATCGTCAAGATGGTACCATCCATGTTGTAATCTGGGACAGGTAAGTTAAGCGGTGCAGGAACGCCACTATAAACGCGACCCGCCAAGTCATATTTAGACCCGTGGCATGGGCAGAAAAATCCGCCATACCAATCATTACCACCCAAGTCAGCCGCGCCAACATCAGGACGGTAGTTTGGTGCACAACCTAAATGTGTACAGACGCCTTCTACTACCAAGACTTCTGGCGAGATAGAGCGTTCTGGATTTTTACAGTATTCAGGTTGTAATGATGCATCAGATTCAGGGTCAGACAGTAAAGGTTTTACTGACGCTAAAGTCGCTAGCATGTCTTCTGTGCGTTTGACCACAAAAATGGGTTTACCGCGATATTTGACAACGATCATCTGTCCTGCTTCGATAGAACCAATGTCTTGGGTCACTGCAGCCCCTGCAGCCTCAGCTTTAGCGCTTGGGTACCAAGAACGGACAAAAGGTGTTGCCACAGCAGCTACCCCAGCTGCACCAATCGCGGCAGTCGAGGCAATAAGAACTCTACGGCGTTGTACGTTAACGCCTTCGGCTTGGCTCATTAATACTTCCTCCAGGTGAATGAAATGGGATTATCCCACACTGGGTTTGTGGCTTAGAAAATGTACAATATCAAGCCACTTTGGCTGTGCCTAATTTTGCTAATTGTTGCTATTCTAAGCTATTTCGGTGATAAAATAAATTATTGCGTTAAAAATAAAGCAACCTTGATAGAACATACTCTAAGGTTGAATAGGAGAATTGATGCAAAATAGCTGCATTATCAATGTCTCACATAGATTTTTTGGCAAGGATTATAAGCGTGATGACCTTATAATTAATAAGGATATTTTGCAATAGCGAATGATACTCGAAATTAAGGTAATGTTCACTAACTTTCAGTACCTAACTACTATGTAAGTAGTCGTAAACCAATAATCACCGCTTTATAAAAACAAAACGGTGATTATTTCATTATTTTTCATATCTTATAAAACTCGAAGTTTTATAAAACATCGCTTCAGTCGCTAACGTTAGCTCTCAAGCGCACTCCAACGCTCAAGCTTATTCATCATCTCATCTTCAATCGTCAGTAGGCGCTCACTTGCGGCAGTCGCTGCATTAACGTCAGTGGTGAACCATGAGCCATCTGCTAGTTTCTCTTGCAATTGCGCTTGTTCAGCTTCTAATGCAGCGATTTCTTTTGGCAAATTATCCAGTTCACGCTGTTCATTGAAATTGAGCTTTTTGGCAGATTTGTTAGGTTTTGCTGCGGTTGTCTTATTGGTAACTTTACTGGCAGTATTTGCATTATTGGCTGGTGCTCTAGCCGCGTGTGCGGCTTGCTCACGGTTTTTCTGTACCAAGTATTCTTGATAACCACCGACATACTCTTTGACGATACCTTTGCCGTCTTCATCTTGGTCAAATACCCAAGTAGAGGTAACGACATTGTCCATAAATGAGCGGTCATGGCTGATTAGCAAAATTGTACCGCCAAAGCTGGCGACTGACTCTTCTAGTAGCTCAAGTGTCGCCATATCCAAGTCATTGGTTGGCTCATCGAGTACCAGAATGTTGGCAGGCTTTAATAGCTGCTTGGCAAGTAGCACGCGGTTACGCTCACCACCTGATAGTGCTTTGACAGGGGTACGCGCACGCTCTGGGGCAAATAAGAAATCTTGTAGATAGCTCATGATGTGTGTCTTACGACCGCCCACTTCGACGAAGTCTGAGCCTTCTGAGACGTTTTGCGCCACACTGGCTTCAAGGTCTAACTGATCGCGCAACTGGTCGAAGAAAGCGATTTTAAGGTTGGTACCTAACTCAACACTACCAGTCTTGGTGACTTCATCATCAGACATATCGAGTAGGGCTTTAATTAGTGTGGTTTTTCCCGCACCGTTGGGTCCAACAATACCGATTTTATCACCGCGCATGATAGTCGTCGTAAAGTTATCAACCAATACGTTGCCATTATACTCAAGATGTAAGTTTTTGACTTTACAGACCAGCTTACCGCTTTTCTCGCCTTGACCCATGGTGATATTAACGTTACCGACTTGCTCACGGCGATCGCTACGCTCTTCACGCAGTGCTTTTAGCTCACGGACACGGCCTTCATTACGAGTACGGCGGGCTTTGATACCTTGGCGAATCCAAACTTCTTCTTGCGCCAGTTTTTTATCAAAGTTGGCGTTATTTTTTTCTTCAGCGAGTAACTGTAGCTCTTTTAGCTCTTGATAGCGTGCATAGCCACCTTCGCCTTGAGTGACGTCATAGCTGGTTAATTGACCACGATCTAGCTCAATGATGCGCGTCGATAGTTTGTTGACGAATGCTCTATCATGGGTGACAAACAACAATGTTAGACCTTGCCAATCCAATAAAAAGCGCTCTAGCCATTCAATACTATCAACGTCTAAATGGTTGGTAGGCTCATCGAGCAGCAGTACATCAGGTTTGGTGACCAATGAGCGTGCTAGTAGTACACGGCGCTTACGACCACCTGATAATGAAGACAAATCATCATCTGGATCCAGCCCCATGGTTTTGATCAGGCGGGTGGCTTCTCGTTCTAAATCCCAACCGTGTACCGCATCGATATCATGCTGCAAATCGGCCATACGCTCGCAGGCATCCATGTCGCCATTGGCACATAAATCTGTTTGGGCATTGTAGTTGATAAGCAGCTCAGCCGTGCGGCTGCTACCACCCATAACGATGTCTAGGATACGTCCGCTTGTCTCGGGAACGTCTTGTTCTAGCATCGCAACGCGCACGCTGCTATTGATAATGACTTCGCCGCTATCAGGTTGCAAGGTACCGTTAATTAGCTTAAATAAGGTGGATTTGCCTTCGCCATTACGGCCAATTAAACAGACACGTTCACCTGCTTCAATAGCAAAATCAATGCCATCAAGAACAGGAGCGACGCCAAAAGCAAGGTGGATATCTTTTAAATGTATCAGAGCCATAGAATATCTTAAGCTTATATAATAGTGAGGTAGGGGTTGCTGCAAAATTGCGAGCAGTATAACATGCCATCACGTGACTGTAGTGAGCGTAAATGATTTTATCCGCACTATTTATGACTTTTGTTCAAGGCTGCTATTTTATAAAGAGCATCGTCGTCTAATTGCTACTTTTTATCGGTCATCGAGCCATTTTATTAATGAATCCTACCAGTCTTATGTTTATGATAATTCAGAGAAAAATATGAATCAATTTAATCCTAAAGATAAAGCTCAGAACGAGGCTTTATCTGTGCACACGGACCTACAAACGCAACAAGTCATTGATTTACAGATGAGTATGGCGCATCTAGAAATGACAGTAGAGCGACTCGATGAGGTAGTTGCGCGGCAAGATAAAGATATTCAGACATTACAACGACAGTTGCAGCTGATTTATAAACAAGTGGAAAGTCAGGATCCTGAAGGCGGCATTGCACCTTTTGATGTAATGGCAGAAAGACCCCCTCATTATTAATATCTGCAAAATTAATATCTGCAAAAACTGAATGGTTGAAAATTTATGACTATTATATTCGCATTGTGAAATACGGATACTGTTCAGTCATAATCAGGAAATAATGTGTTTTTGCAGTTGTTTTAATGTTCGAAAATCATTACTATCCTCCACCTCGGATGCTGCTTGCTTATTAAAATTAAGTAAAGTAGTAAAACAATGCGGACGTTTGGAGATACATAATGCGCGCAAATTTTCATTTGAAAACTCTCACAGTAGCTGTCGCTGCTCTTTCTATTGCTAGCGTTGCTAGTGCTGCTGGTCTTGATCGTTCAGGTCAAGATATCACTGCATTCTTACAAGATGGTACTTATGCTGAAGCTGTTTATACGTATATCGATGCTGATGTGACTGGTGAAGACGAATCAGGCAACAAAATTGATGACATCGCAGAAGACTATGACTTTTTCCGTTATGGTGTAAAAGCAGATATCAATGAAACCTTTAGTATTGGTATCTTATATGACGAGCCATTTGGCGCGGCTGCGGATTATAGCGGTAAAAATGACTTTGTATCTCATGAACCGAATCCTAATTTTGGTGGGCTCATACAACCAAACGGTGAAGAAACTAACGTAGAAGTACGTACTGAGAGCATTACTGGTATCCTGGGTGCAAAGCTTGGTATGAATAAAGAGTTTCAAGTGTACGGTGGTCCAGTAGCCCAACGTGTAAAAGCAGATGTAAAGTTGCGTGGCAAAGCTTACGGTTTAGCAGACGGTTACACTACGCATATTAGTGCTGACCAAGATTATGGTTGGTTAGCCGGTGTTGCTTACAGCAAGCCTGAAATTGCTTTACAAGCTGCGCTGACGTATCGTTCAGAAATTGACCATACTTTACCTATTTCAGAAAGCTTCCCAGCACTGGCTTTCCAACAAAAAAATCCAAATAGAGCTGGTAAAATTGATATTACTACACCTGAATCTGTAAACTTTGATTTCCAAACGGGTATCAATCCGACGATGCTTGCGACTGCTAAAGTCCGTTGGGTACCATGGAGTGATTTTGCTATTGTTCCGCCTCTTTATAATGAAGCGAGTAACCTATCACTAGTAAGCTATGATGAAGATCAATGGCAAGTTGAACTAGGTCTCGCTAAGCGCATGACGCCAGCATTAGCAGTGACAGGTACTGTTGGTTGGGATAGTGGTGCTGGTAATCCTGTAACCTCACTAGGTCCTATTGAAGGCTATTACAGCGCTGGTTTGGGTGCCAAGTATAATGTGACAGAAAACTGGGCAGTATCAGCTGGTGGTAAATACTTATGGTTCGGTGATGCTGAAGGACAAATACCGAACAAAAATATTGTGAGTGATTTTGAAGACAACGATGGTTTTGCACTCGGCATGAAGCTTTCTTACCAAGCAAACTAATGTAATTTGCTAAATTATAAATCTATAGCCTAGATAATAAAAAGCGATCCTGATTGGGTCGCTTTTTTATGCCAGCGTGTTTAAGTTTAATAAAGGATTAGAGTGTTTTAGAATTATTAAATTATAACAGATAAGTATCTGCCTGCTATCTCTAAAAAATACTGAGAGCAATTTAAAAAATATCAGAATGAAAAACTAGATATTAGTTTTGTACGTGTATCTTATTTGTACTGTCCAGTCATATTCGGGAAATAAAGCACTTTAATTGTTGTTTTAGTGTCAAAAAGGCATTAGTATTCATCTCAGGACACGACTTTTATAATCATAAAGTTATGCGCAGCAATGCTAAATATTGATTATTTAAGTAGTAAAACAACAAGGACGTTTGGAGATACACAATGCGCAATACTTTTCATTTAAAAACCCTTGCAGTAGCAATTGCCGCTTTTTCTGTAGCTAGCGTAACCAATGCTGCTGGTCTTGACCGTTCAGGTCAGGATGTCACAGCCTTCCTCCAAGATGGCACCTATGCTGAAGCTGTTTACACCTATATCGATGCTGATGTTAGTGGTTATGATAATGGCCGTGTCGCTACCGATGATGCAGGTTATGTTCAAGGCAATAAGACTGGCGATATCGCTGAGTATTACGATTTCTTCCGTTATGGCGTAAAAGCGGATGTCAACGATACGTTTAGTGTCGGTATTTTATATGATGAGCCATTTGGTGCAGCAGCAGCTTACACTGGAGATAGTAACTTTACAGGTGCTCCAACTGCAGCAATAGATGGGCTTATCGCCTCACAACTAAACGGAAAAGTTCCTGGGCAAACAATTACTAGCGCTGAAGGTCTCGATACATACGTTACAGGGGTTCAACAACAATTAGAGACGGGTAGAGAGCAAGTTAGACAAGCTGAAGCAGCCATTGCAGGAAACCCGGCTCTTGAACCAGTTTTACGTCCACAGATTGATGCCGGTAAAGCACAAGTTGCAGCCGGTGAAGCACAGCTAGCTCCTTTAGAAGGGTTAAATGGTTATGCTGCTGGTCAGCTTGCTAATAATGAAGGCACGAACGTTGAAGTACGTTCTGAAAGTATCACGGCTATTTTAGGTGCCAAATTTGGTGCTAATAAAGAGTTCCAAGTTTATGGCGGCCCCGTTGCTCAGCGGATTCAAGCTGATGTCAAATTGCGTGGCAGTGCATATGGACCTGCCACTGGTTATACCTCACATATTAGTCCAGATCAAGACTATGGTTATATAGTAGGTGCATCATATAGCAAACCTGAAATTGCTTTAAAGGCGGCGTTGACCTATCGTTCAGAGATTGATCATAGTATGAAGATCGCTGAAACGTATCCGTTAGCAGGTTTATTAGCGGGTAACCCAGCAGAAGCCAGCCAAACTACGGCCATGGAAATCACTACACCGCAGTCAGTAAACTTTGATTTTCAAACGGGTATTAACCCAACAACCTTAGCCACTGCCAAAGTACGCTGGGTACCATGGAGCGACTTTTCTATTGTACCGCCGTTATATAATCAAGTAAGTAAAAACAACCCTACCTATGGTCCTGATGGATTAGCACTCGTAGAATATGATGATGATCAATGGCAAGTAGAGCTTGGTCTTGCCAAGCGTGTTGCGCCAGCACTTGCAATTAGCGGTACCGTTGGTTGGGATAGTGGTGCTGGCAACCCTGTCACTTCGTTAGGTCCTATCGAAGGCTATTACAGCGCTGGTTTGGGTGCAAAGTATAACGTGACAGAAAACTGGGCAGTATCAGCGGGCGGCAAATACTTATGGTTTGGTGATGCAAAAGGTCAGTTACCGACTAAGCAGATAGTTGGTGATTTCCAAGACAATGATGGATATATCTTCGGTGTGAAGTTGTCTTACCAAGACACTAAATAA
Source organism: Psychrobacter sp. NC44 (assembly GCF_904846655.1). Taxonomy (NCBI): domain Bacteria; kingdom Pseudomonadati; phylum Pseudomonadota; class Gammaproteobacteria; order Moraxellales; family Moraxellaceae; genus Psychrobacter; species Psychrobacter sp. NC44. The sequence goes on from NZ_CAJHBN010000001.1 coordinate 78,008, forward strand.
TACGCATATTTAGCAGTATCAATACATAAAAAAAAGCGATCCATGATGGGTCGCTTTTTTATCGGTGTTCGAAATAGAAGTTGATATAAAAGAACATTAAATCAACGACTTTAAAGTGTGCATAAAGGTTTTTAGCAAAATAATAAATTTATTTGACAGTTTTTTTAGATGATGTCTAAGACGGCAGTGATTGGTTTCTTGCCCGCAATTAAACGATATTTGCTTCAAACATAAATCACAACATCATTGAGTTATTACGATCATAAGTATATTTCAGCTGAAATATACGCTTCTTGAAACACACTTAAATCCAAGACTCATTGACCTCTCAGCGCTAATAGTATGTCTTCTTATAGATGATCTTATATCCTGATGACTCTATGGTGCTCGGTATTGTGCCAGCGCTAATGGATATCATAACCGCCATATCTCTAACTCTTTAGCCTCGCTGAGGTAGTTCTGCTTATCCATTTATCTTTGATATTTGAGGTGAATTATAAATTTATTCAGTAGTATATCTTACACTAACAAGTTAGATGATTAATGACATAGCATAAGTGGCTACAAGCGTGATGATTGAGTGAAAAGTTAACACCTGAATTATGAAATGTTATAGCGCTATTAGTTAAGTATGAGATCTCTAATAGAAATAACCATAGCTTACTTATGTACAAATGTCCTAGGTATTATATTTAATAGTCATCAATAAAAAACCTCGCCAATGATGGCGAGGTTTTTTTATAGTGATAATTATATCGATAAGCTTATTTATTTAAATTGAGTTCCATTTCTTTAAATTTCGCAGTAACAGAGGCTTTTGGACCGCCTGTCATGATACTTACCGCAAAAATGGCGATTGTACTTAAGATAAAGCCCGGAACGATAGCATATAACCAGCTATTGAGTGCCATGCCATTCATCTGGAAAGGACCGTAAATCCATAGGATAACCGTCAATGCACCGACGACCATACCAGCAACTGCACCGTTACGGTTCATACCGCGCCAGATTAGGCTGAAAATAACCAACGGTCCAAATGCGGCACCAAACCCTGCCCAAGCGTTAGAAACCAAATTCAATACTGAGCTTTCTGGATTAGAAGCCAGTAAAATGGCAACAACGGCGACAATGATTACGGAAATGCGGCCGACCAATACTTGACGCGCCTCAGGTGCATCTTGATCAAAAAACAACTTATAGACATCTTTAGTCAATGAGCTTGATACCACCAATAGCTGTGATGAGATGGTACTCATAATCGCAGCTAAAATTGCAGCTAATAAGAAGCCTGAAACCAATGGATGGAATAAAAACTGCGTAAATACTAAAAAGATGGTTTCAGGATCATCTAAAGTCATCGCTGTCTTTTGCACATACGCACGACCAGCAAAACCTGTCATCAGTGCCCCGATAAGGCTGACAATCATCCAGCTCATACCGATATTACGGGCAGTAGGGACATCTTTGACTGAGCGAATGGCCATAAAACGTACAATGATGTGTGGCTGACCAAAATAGCCTAAACCCCATGCCATTAATGACACAATACCAAGGATACTCATACCATTAGTAATGTTAAGCAAGCTTGGATCGATATTTCTAACCGCTTGAGTAGTGGCTGAAATACCACCCAGATCAGTGAAAGCGACGACAGGAACAATGACCATCGCAAACAGCATGATGATACCCTGTACAAAGTCAGTCATCGAAACAGCTAAGAAACCACCGAATAACGTATAAGCAACGACAACGCCAGCGGTGACCCATAGACCAGTGCTATAAGAAAGATTGAGCGAGCTTTCGAAGAGTTTACCACCGCCTACTAGGCTTGCAGCAGTATAAACCGTGAAGAATAAAATGATAACCACGGCTGAGATAACACGCAGCATATGCGACTTATCTTCAAAGCGGTTGGCGAAATAATCGGGTAGAGTGATGGCATTGTCAGCCACTTCGGTATAAACGCGAAGGCGCGGTGCCACGATAAGGTAGTTTAAAAATGCACCAAGTGTCAAACCAAGTGCGATCCATATACTCACGACACCGTCAGCATACATATAGCCGGGCAAGCCAAGTAGTAACCAACCTGACATATCTGATGCACCTGCCGATAGTGCAGTGACTGCTGGACCTAAACTGCGTCCTCCTAACATATAGCCTTCAGTATCATTGGCTTGCTTAAAGTAAGCGTAAATGCCAATACCAATCATCACTAAAAAATAGGCGCCAAGTGATACCAGCACGCCACTAGAAACTCCGTTCATATAAATTGTCCTTAACCAACATGGTTGGCGGTAATTATTTTAACTATAAAGATTAAGTGTTATAAGACGATGTCCCAAACAATATCTAAAGACGAAAAAAGCCATTAAGTAGGACATAATGGCTTTTATTCAATATCTGCTGTTAGTTTTATATGATTGATGCTGTTCTAGGGCTAATACGAATTCGCAGTGCTTAGAGATCAATAAGAATGTCATATTACATCATATCGATTGCTCGCATTTGCGACTCATTTATCAGTATCGGCCACCTATATAACCAATCATTTAAAACCATTAAACCTACTGTTAACCATCATATATTACTCGAAGTGTTCAATATATGACTATCAGTGTTCTTATAGTAAATTTTTGTTATAAAAACAACGTCAAGCGTATTATAACGCATGAGGGTCGTAAATGCGAATAGCGTGCTTTTTATATCCCATAGCACGCTCTAATCCTCATTTAGCGAGAGTCTTATTCAATAGGTGCTAACAAGTCTAACAAAGCTGTAACGCTGCTAGATTGCGTCAATTTCGGATTGATAACCACACCCAAATAGCGCTGTAACTCTATATTGTCTGCCATATCGATACGTTCTAAATCTTGACTAATCATGGTTTGCGGTAATACAGACCATCCCAGACCAACAGAAACCAGCATGCGAATAGACTCAAGAGGATTGGTGCTCATCGTGGCATAGGGTTTCAGATTGTGCTTGGCGAATTCAGCCAAGGTAATTTGACTGGTAAAAGTATTGGCAGAGGGCAAGATAGCAGGGTAGCGCGCCAATTGCTCTAGTGTCACATTAGATTTGGTCGCTAAAGGCGATAGCGTACCTGTCATAAAGTAAAGAGGGTCTGACCATAGCGTATGATAGGTCAAGCGCTTATCATAAACGGGCGGCAGTGTTAAAAATGCTAATGATAAATCGCCATCGAGTACGGCTTTGTGCGCTTTTTCTGAATCAACAAAATGTACTTCTAGTTGTACGGCAGGATAAGCTTGGATAAAATGCTTAAGTACAGGCGCTAAATGGTGCAAGCCAATATGATGACTGGTACCGATCACTAATTTGCCAGATACGATATGCTGAGAGTGTTGCAGATTAATCTTAAAATTCTCATAATCTTCTAGCCAACGCTTGGCGTGCGGCAGCATTTCATTGGCTGCTTGGGTCGGTACAATGCCGCGTCCCACCGTATCAAACAAAGTAATGTTGAATTCATCTTCCAAATTTTTGATGCGTTTACTGACGGCAGGCTGTGTGATAAACAGTTTTTCTGCGGCACCTGAGATGCTGCCAGTGTGCATAACGGTAACGAATGTCGTCAAGTTTGTGGTGTTCAAACGGATGTCCTTAGCTACTTTGCGAGCTATAAATAAAAGTTGGCTGACCCAATCACAATGTATTAGAAATAAAAGTTTGCGTCTGGGCAAAAATCATCAATTATTATTATAGGATTAGCCTGCTATAATCACAAGACATCAAGGCGTATTGTGACATATTTATTCTATTAAATTGACTATTTGCAGCTCATCGCACGTTTTAAGTGCTGATAATGGTCATCAATGTAAAATCGCCAATATAAAAATATCGATTTTGATACAAGCGCTGCTGACGATGCCGCTGATGATAAAGTATCGCGACGTATAAAATTTTTACCATAGGCTATAGTCGAGTCAATTTAAAAGTAGTACAAGGCAACCGAGTGTAGATGTATATTAAATACTTCAAGCGAGGTTAACGCTGTAATAATTTTATAGTGGAATGACTATAAGCAAGTAAAAAAACCAGTAATTAGCAACCAATAAAGGATAGCAACATGGCAGGTCAAACGTTATATGACAAACTTTGGAATGCTCACGAAGTCACCAAGCGTGACGATGGTTCGAGCCTGATTTATATCGACCGCCATCTGTTGCATGAAGTGACCAGTCCGCAAGCATTTGAAGGCTTGGAGTTAGCCAATAGAGCACCGTGGCGCCTGTCGGCTAATATCGCCAGTCCTGACCATAACGTACCCACAGTCACTAAAGAGCGTTTAGAAGGCGTGCCTGGTATCAAGGACAAGGTATCACGCTTGCAGGTAGTGACATTGGATGAAAATTGCGCCAAATTTGATATCGCTGAGTTTACGATTAATGATGCTCGTCAAGGCATTTTACACGTCGTTGGCCCTGAGCAAGGTTTGGTGTTACCGGGTATGACGGTTGTTTGTGGTGATTCGCATACTGCTACTCATGGCGCGCTTGGCTGCTTAGCGCACGGTATCGGCACATCAGAGGTTGAGCATGTATTGGCAACGCAGTGCTTGATTCAGAAAAAATCAAAAAACATGCAAATTCGCGTCACTGGTAAGCTTGGTGCTGGCGTGACATCAAAAGACGTGGTACTTGCTATCATTGCCAAAATTGGCACGGCTGGCGGGACAGGGCATGCTATCGAATTTGCTGGGCAAGTATTTGAAGAGATGAGTATGGAAGGTCGCATGACCGTTTGTAACATGGCGATCGAAGCAGGTGCTCGCGTGGGTATGGTTGCAGTCGATGACACGACCATCGAGTACGTCAAAGGTCGTCCTTATGCGCCAACCTCTGAGCAATGGGCGCAAGCGGAATCTTACTGGCGTACCTTATATTCAGATGATGACGCGGTATTTGATACTGTTGTTGAGTTGGATGGTAGCCAAATAGCACCACAAGTCTCTTGGGGCACCTCTCCTGAAATGGTTGTCGATATCACTCAATCGGTACCAACACCTGATCAAGCCACTGATGAAGCACAAGAAGAAGGCTGGTTACGTGCTTATACCTATATGGGTTTAGACGCTGGGCAAAAGATTACCGATATCCAGCTTGATCGTATTTTTATTGGTTCATGTACCAATTCGCGTATTGAAGATTTGCGTGATGCCGCCGCAGTCATTAAAGGTCGTAAAGTCGCTGACAATATCAAAGAAGCCATCGTTGTGGCAGGTTCTGGGCAAGTGAAGTTGCAGGCTGAAGCAGAAGGCTTGGATGCCTTGTTTACTGAGGCTGGATTTGAGTGGCGTGAGCCGGGTTGTTCGATGTGTCTTGCCATGAATGCGGATAAGCTTGAGCCACAAGAGCATTGCGCTTCAACGTCTAACCGTAACTTTGAAGGCCGTCAGGGCAATGGTGGTCGTACCCATTTGGTCAGTCCAGCGATGGCCGCCGCCGCCGCATTGGCAGGTCACTTTGTCGATGTAAGAACGTTTTAACTTTGCATTTCTATAGAGCATAAAAATGAAAATGCTGTTTGTTTTATTTTGCTTATTGGGTAGCTCTCAGCTAGCGATGGCTCGTGATTACTGTAATGGAAGATTTGCCTATTGTGTCGATGTGCCAAATCAATTGATATGGTTGCCTGAGGCAGATAATGGTGATGGTCGTCATTTTAAGCTACCCAATTCTAATGCCACTATTTTGGTCTTTGGGAGTAATACACCAACTGTTTTCTTTTATACAGATAGTGATTATATAAAAGAGAAGCAGCATCGATATAAAACAGGCATGACAGTTACTTACGAGCTGTTAAAAGATAAAACCTATACAGCAAGCGGCTATAGAAAAGACGGTCAAGTTTTTTATCATGTTATTAAAGTTAAGGATGGTCAGGAAGCAGTATTACATCTGAATTATCCTGAAAGTGAAAAAACTAAAATGACAAGTATTGTTAAACAAATGGCACGCTCTTTTGAGATTCATTAGACCGTCAAAAAAATTTACGTTAGTAATCGATATTTTAAGGAAAAACCATGCAAGCTTATAACACTCAAACGGGTATCGTTTGCCCATTAGATCGCGCAAACGTCGATACCGATCAAATTATTGCCAAGCAGTTTTTAAAATCCATTAAACGCACGGGCTTTGGCGTCAATTTGTTTGATGATTGGCGTTATCTCGACGAAGGCTATCCGGGTCAAGACAATAGCACCCGCGTTATCAATCCAGATTTTGTGCTAAATAAGCCGCGTTATCAAGGCGCGACTATTTTGCTGGCACGCCGCAACTTTGGTTGTGGTTCTAGTCGTGAGCATGCGCCTTGGGCGTTGTCTGAATATGGTTTTCGTACGGTGATCGCGCCAAGCTTTGCAGATATTTTTTATAACAACTGCTTTAAAAATGGCATGCTGCCAATCGTCTTGGATGAAGCCATTGTTGATACCTTGATGAAAGCAACGCTTGCCAATGAAGGCTATGAGCTAACTGCAGATCTTGAACGCCAAGTCGTCGTCACTTCGACAGGTGAAGAATATGCATTTGACGTAGATGCTTTTCGTAAACATTGCTTGTTAAATGGCCTTGATGATATTGGTTTAACCTTGCAGCAAAGCGATGCCATTAAAGATTATGAGCATAAGATGATGCAAAAAACACCATGGATATTTAATGATGTACGAGCATAAATCATGAATCTGCAAGCCATTACTTATAAAACTGCTGAACAGTAATAATGTAGCGTTGAGTTATGGCGGTGAACTGGCTAAAATGAAGGGTAGTTTTTTTACGATATTTTATTATTTCTCTCATAAATAGTAGCCGCCATTATGAATAAAAAACGTTATGCTTTATGGACAAGTACGGTTGTTGCCGCAAGCTTATTGTTGTCAGGCTGTCAGCTATTGACTGGGTATCAGAAAATAGATGAGGCAGAAAACGCTAAAGCATGGGCAGGTAAGATTCAACCGATTGCGGGTGAAGTCAATATTGCCTGTATAGGAACCTATCATTGTGAAATTGCACGGATAGATAAGACACGAGTGATAGGGGCTGATACGCATGAGCCTATCAATCCTGCCATGCTGGTCGCGATGAAAGATATGAGTGCAAATGGCAGAAGTCATACCAGCAGTCATACCAGCAATAAGCATGCACAAACATCAATGCACGCAAACTTAGATATGACACCACTCGCTCATAAAAATGAGATTAAAATTGTACCATTGTCTGCTTCAGGCATGCCGGGTCTAACCAATTATTATGCGCGAGTAAAACCTGCAAAACGCGAAGTACAGGTGAATTTCTATCCAGAAAACAATCTGGGCTATGTTGAGCGTTTTACTTTAATTCACGATTTTATTGACGCTGATACTTATCAATTACGGGCTTATCAGAAAAAGTCTAACGATAATTCTGGCAGTTTATTAGACACCGCTTCACCACAGCCGCTATGTGTTGATCTGTATCAAGGCAACACTGTACAGCGCCGCTTTTGTAAAGAGCTGTCTGCTGAGCACCAAGGAGAGTTTGTAGAAACTCGTATCGTGAAAGCATTGCCTGCATCATCGAAAGTAAAAGCCAAAGCTTAAAGCCTATTTGATTTTCGAAAATAGCAACTAGACCACGGTTTTTTGTGCTATTGAAGGCACTAAAAATCGTTTTTAGGAAAATATCGTAAATTTGTAGTATTAGGGCGAGTCCTCAATTCAATTGATTATCCTCTAAATGAGTTGAAAATGGCTAAATTTTGCCAAACATCGTTAAATAGCTTATCAATATCTCGATATTATTTGCGCTACTTTCCTTGTTTGACGGTAATTTATCTCATTTTTATCACCATTTTTAAAATGAGGGCATGCCCTAACATAAATAAAAAACTACCTACCCACAAGGATTAGCATGGCAACGATTTTAACATTAGCGGGCGATGGTATCGGTCCCGAAATCATGACTCAAGCTATTGACGTACTGAATGCGGTCAATAAGAAATTTGCGTTAGATTTGACACTTGAATCTGGATTGATTGGCGGTGTGGCCATTGACGCAACGGGCGAGCCCTTGCCAGATGAGACGCTAGACCGTGCCCGTGCAGCAGATGCGGTATTGTTAGGAGCGGTCGGTGGTCCTAAATGGGATGGTATTGAACGCAGCAAGCGCCCTGAACGTGGTTTACTTAAAATACGTGGTGAGCTTGGTTTGTTCGCTAATCTACGTGTGGCAAAGCTTTACCCGCAGTTGGTCAATGCGTCTAGTATCAAACCTGAAATTATTTCAGGCTTGGATTTGCTTATCGTTCGTGAGTTAACGGGTGGTATCTATTTTGGTGAGCCACGTGGAATCCGCACACTAGAGAATGGTGAACAGCAAGGCTACAACACCATGGTCTATAGCACAAGCGAGATTCAGCGTATCGGCAAAGTTGCTTTTGAATTGGCAAAAACGCGTGCGCAAGCAGCAGGCACAGCAGCGAAAGTCTGCTCAGTGGACAAAGCAAACGTATTAGAAGTCACCGAGCTGTGGAAGCAAACGATGACCCAAATGCAGCAAGCAGATTATAGCGACGTGGCGTTATCGCACATGTATGCTGACAATGCTTGTATGCAATTGATCAAGAATCCTAAGCAGTTTGATGTCATGGTGACAGGCAATATGTTCGGTGATATCTTGTCTGATGAAGCTGCTATGCTCACTGGATCTATCGGTATGTTGCCATCAGCCAGTCTTGATGAAGCAGGCAAAGGCATGTATGAGCCGTGTCATGGTTCAGCACCTGATATTGCTGGGCAGGACAAAGCCAACCCATTGGCGACTATTTTATCGGTTGCGATGATGCTGCGTTATACCTTTAAGCAAGAAGCAGCGGCACAAGCGATTGAGCAAGCAGTGAGTGATGTGCTTGATGACGGTTTGCGTACGCTGGATATCTTGGACAGTAGTGAAGCTGGATTGAAGCAAGTAGGGTGCCAAGAGATGGGTCAAGCAGTATTGGCTAAATTACTCTAGTCCCACTATAGTGATATAGATTAAATTTTCCCCTGTTTTATTTCGATAGGGAAAAATTCTAACCTTTATCATTTATCGTCGTTCTAAACCCATAGTTTGCTCAGCAAATTATGGGTTTTTTTTATGTTCATTATTGATCGCTTTCTAGCGGTAACACACTAAACCAGATAGTTGTAAAAAAGTACTTGTTTTAACAGAGACACCGCAGGACAAGGGCTTTATTAACATAAAGCTGTTATATGCTCACAAGGTAATATGGCACTATTAACAGCTTACAAACCACTAGAATCTTAGACTTTCACGTTATCAGACTTTCACGTTAGAAGAGAGCTGATGAAAAAGTGTTTGAGTAAAGTTGGGTAGTAAGGCGTTAAAACTCAAAATAACAAGCCTTGATGACAACATAACAAAATAAAACTTATTATTTTTATAAAAAATTAGGAGCATGAGGTGTATCAATTAAAAAAAATCAGCACGGCAGTAGCGATGATTGGTTTTTCTACGGCAGTTTTCATGGGGCAAAGCGTTGCAGCACCACTGGATAGTGTAAATGCTAACAATCAAGCAACGACCAATAACTCTGACAACCAAGCACCGACCAATAACGATGAAGCCAGTATTAGCAAAAATAATGCTAATAAGGCGAATGCTGCTGAAGAGGTCAGCCCTGTGACCAATGGCGTTAGCCAAAAGCTAGCACGTGATAGCAAAACCGCAAATGCTTCGAACAAATTTTTACCTACTATTAAGTATACGACAGACAATTTATCAGTTGCTGCGCAAAAGGTGAATAAGGCCACTTGGAAAGAGGGGATGAGTATCGACCGTGTCATCGGTACTAAATTGCAAGCCTTATTAAATTGGCATCACAATGGTGTAGGCCCTGTTGATGGTTATTGGGGCAAAAATACTCGCAAGGCCATGCAAGCGTTTCAACAAGCAAATGGTTTGGCAGTCACTGACACGCTAAACAACGAAACATGGCAAGCGCTGACAAAGAATGAAAAACTCACGGTGCAGCCAGTGTTGGTCAGCTATCAGATAACTGATGCGGATGTTAATATTAAAATGACAGAAATACCAGCTGGTGCTGAAGCCAAATCCAAACTTGAGGGATTGTATTACGAGAGCATCACGGAAGGGCTAGCAGAAAAATTCCATATTAGTGAAAGCTATCTCAAAGCGTTAAACCCTAAGGCTAGCTTTACGGCGGGTGAAACCATCACAGTTTATAATCCTGGCAATCCAAATACCAAGCCTGTCAGTCGAGTCGTTGCTGATAAAGCCACTGAAACGCTATATGCCTATGATGATAAAGACAACTTAGTTGCCAGCTATCCGACCACAGTAGGTAGTACGGCAACACCGTCACCAACAGGGACGCATACGGTAGAGGTGAAGGTACATGAGCCTAATTATACTTATACTGCTAAAGACGGTAGCAAGTCTATTCTTCCACCTGGCCCTAATAATCCAGTGGGCTCGGTATGGATCGGGCTTAGTAAGCCTTCTTATGGTATTCATGGCTCACCAGATCCTGATCGTATCAGCCGTCAAGCTTCAGCGGGTTGTATACGCCTGACAAATTGGGATGCACTTGCTTTGCTAGGGGTGATCCAAAACGGTGCGACTGTCGAGTTTAAATAATGCCTCACTATTTCTTAATCATGCTACTTATTAATCATGATTTAAAAATTTGAAAGTAAGTCAACTCATAAAATTTAGACAAAAAAATACCGCTGAAATTTAGCGGTATTTTTTATGATAAAAACAAATAACTAAGACTGAATCACTAAAATATTGATAGGCAATAATGAGCAGGTTAGCATTTTCATTATTATTATCAGTTAAACCACCCAAGCGTCTATATCAGCTATCAGCGAAAAGAAGCCATTTAGCAACCAGCTGTATTTATATAAATGCTTTTATAACCATTTTAGTTTATAAGAAATTAGTTTTTGCCACGATAAGTAATACGACCTTTTGATAGGTCATAAGGTGTCATTTCGACCTTAACTTTATCACCTGTCAAGATACGGATATAATGCTTACGCATCTTACCTGAGATGTGAGCAATGATTTCGTGTCCGTTTTCTAAACGAACTCTAAACAGGGTATTCGGAAGGGTGTCAATGACTTCGCCTTCAAATTCAATAATATCGTCTTTTGCCATAGTTGGTATCAATCAATTAAAAATAAGCCCATATTATACGTAAGTTAGCGGATTAAAGCAATACAGCACTAGGTTTTTACTTGACAGCCTGTAATCGTTATGTATGCCAACTCCTATTTATTTAGTCAGGTAAATTTAGCCAAATGGGGGTTAAAGGAGCATTTGGCAGTCGTTGTTGAAAATGCTCAGGATAGTAAGCATTGATAAAATATAGACCATCACCAGAGGCAGTAGGCGGTGCGATAGTACGATCTTTTTTGGCTAAAATATCTAAAAAGGCTTCCGGCTGCAACTCGTGGCGACCGATGGCATACAAGGTGCCCATTAAGTTACGAACCATATGATGCAAAAATCCATCTGCTTGAATATCAAAAACGATAAACTGACCATGGGCAAAGAGTCTTGCGTGACTGACTGAGCGTACCGGTTGATTAGACTGGCAAGCAGCGGCGCGGTAGCTACTAAAATCGTGAGTACCGACGATCTCAGCCGCCGCCAGTTGCATCGCTGCTAAATCGAGCGGTTCATAGATGTGAGTGACTTGGTGATTCAAAATAGCAGGGCGCTGTGCTTGATTCAGCGTGATGTAGCGATAGCGACGGGCAATGGCACCAAAACGCGCATGAAAGTCGTCAGGCATTGGTTGAATCCAGCGCAGGGCGATATCATCAGGCAATAGACTGTTTACTCCGCGCAGCCAGTTATGAGTAGGACGATAGGCACGTGTCGTAAAGTGGGCAATCATATTACTGGCATGGACGCTTGCATCGGTACGACCAGCCGCGACGACTTCTACCGCCTCATTTGCGACTTTACCGATAGCGGTTTCTAACGCTTCTTGTACGCCTAATACTTCTCGTTGTCGCTGCCAGCCATGATAGCGCGTGCCCAAGAACTCAATTGCAATGGCTAATGTATAGGTTGTGGGCGTTTCAGCGTTGCTGCTGTTAATCTCGGACATGTTAATCTCGGACATGATTGGTATTGAATATTTTCGTATTGGCGCTTATAAAGTAAATATATTTAACGATAGTCTAACGTTTCTTAATAGTGGTGCCCGCCTGATTGACATTGTTCAACCAACGCTGTCTGCGCCGAGTGGGATTGTCATAACGCAGCAATAGCCATAATAATCGTGCATAGATAGCAGGAATCGTTAAGCGTCCGCCAGCAATCACATGATACTCATATTGCCAACTACCAGCCGCATAGCTGTCACTGACACCGCCAAATGGAGACTGGCTAGCGCATATCACCATGTGGCCATTTTTATAAGCAAGCTCTAGTGCCTCTGCTAGCGCTTGTGAATAAGGAACATTACCTGCGCCAAATCCTAATAGAATAATGCCACATGGCGGCTGTGATAATAACGCCTGTAGCTGGCTAGTCATTACCTCAGTGTCGTTTGGCAAGCAATATAAAGCATGAATGCGTGCTTGCTCAGCTCGAGATTCGATATGGTTAATCATTGCTTGCTGATCATCGAGCCAATGCTGGCGGCGGGTATCCGGTAATTTTTTGATATAACTATTGGCAGGATAGGAGGCTCTGGAGTGACCCGCAAATGCCATCAAATCATGGCTATGAATTTTTTGTACCGTTTGCGCAGGCCAAGACTCACCGCCAAAAGCAATCTTCACACCCGACTCACCAGCAGCAGCCAGTTTTAGTGAATCGCTGAGGTTATCCCATGCGTCGCTATGGTCATCGATATCATAGGAATGTATCACCTCGCTGTCTAACAGTGGGCGCATACTACCAGTGACGACTATACAAATATCACTGCCAGCAAACGCTTCTGCTAAAAACGCACCCAAATAACTCAAAGTATCTGTACCAGTGATGAGCACAAAACGCCTGTCGCCTTGTGCATAGGCTGCTAGCAAAAGCTGATAAAAATGTACAAAGTCGTTAGGGGTAAGTTGGCTACTGTCTTTAATTAAGGTGTTATCCAGCCATGAGATTTGAGGCAAGTGGTTAGCGTTATCTTGGTCAGTCAATAGCTTTTGTAAAGTCGGTAAGAATGCTTCTGCTGATAACGGTGCTAAGGGTCGTCCATAGCTACCAAAAGTACCGCCAGCATAAATGATTTTGACAGGATTGGATAATGTATTTGTCATAGCAGAAAATGGCATAGTATGAGCCGTAATAAAGAAGTATGTGATAAAAAAGAGAGTTTAAGGTTGGATGCTAATAGCGCTCAGTAATAATAAATAGTATAAAGGTTAAATGCAAAAAAAATCAGCAAGTATTCTTAGTGTTATAGAATACTTGCTGACCAAAGAACGATGGGGCTTTTACGCAGTACGATCTAGTAATACTTTTGCTTGGTTCTGTTGCTCACTAGTGCCCTGAATTAATACCTCATTCAATAAGCGTTTGGCACTGTCGTATTCACCCAATTGTAAATATTGGCCTGCCAAATCTAGCGTAACTTGGGTGCTATCTAATGATTTGACAAAGTCAAAGTCGGCTGCAAAGCGCGAGGAAAAGTCTTCTGCTGTTTCAGCAGCATCTTCGGCGGTAAGGGTAGACTCGTCCTCAATTGGAGCAACTGGGCTGAGTGCTGTTGAAGAGTGAGTATCGAATTCATTGTCTAATAAAGAGTTATCATCGAATAGCAACGGGGCTGTCGGTGTTACACTAGATTCTTCAGCAAGAGTATATTCTGAATCATTATTATCAAGCGCTTGTGCTTCGAGATTAATATTTTCAAAGCTTTCAGTCTCAAAGCTCTCAGTTTCGAAACGATCTTCTTCAATAATGAAGTTATCAGTATCACTATTCTCTTCAAGTACAGGCGCTTCGCTTTCTGTTAATGTTTCTATGTTGTTTGGCGCATCGAGACTGTCTAAAGACAAAGTGAAATCATTTTCTTCGTCATTCTGGACAGTGTTGATAGACAATGCTTCAGCAGTTTCGTCAACACCTTTATCGACATCAGTTGCTAGATCATCAAAGTCTAAAATGAACGCGTCATCTTCTAGCGTCATTTCATCGTTGATACTATCAGGGCGGTCTGGAATGACAGAATCCGTTGCCTGCGCATCAGTTTCTTCAGATGAATCAAAGCTGAAGTCAAAATCACTAAGATCACTAAGATCATTATCTTCTGCGGACACCGCGACATCATTATCAGTTCTGTCGATATTGGCAGTGTTCAGGCTTTCATCATCTGTCATCTCTAATGATGAAGTGACTGGCGCCGTATCAGTCGCCTCAGATGCGCTAATATTACTCTCTAAATCACTCAGCGTAAGATCAAAGTTATCTTCTACATTGTCGCTAGTAAGACTGGACTCATAAGATGTGTTTGTTACTGCCGAATTAGACATGCTGTCATCTATCAGCGTACTACGGTTGTCTTCAGAGGTTACTGGCTGATCAGATAGCGCGTTCTTACTATCGATTTGATTAATCGGTAAGTCAAAATCTATGCTTTCAAAATGGCTATTATCTTCTACGGGTGCCTCTTTTGCTGCGACTTGATTCTGCTCTTCTGAAAATAAAGTTTTTAACTCATCAGCTAGCGCAAGACTTTTTGGTTCGCTTTGCGTCTTGATGGCATCATAAACTTTGTTAAAGTTCTCTGGCTGATTAATAGTCGCGTATATACTGAGTAATTTAACAGACAATTGACCATCATTCGGTTTTTCGCTTAGGCCGCGACTGAGGGTTTCAATGGCTTTGTCATAACGCTGCTGATCCATGAAGCGCTGGGCAATCGTAATATGATCAAATTTATTGTCATCATCTTTGTGGCTTTGGGCAGGAGTTTTGTGATCCGTTTTTGGCATCGGAGCTGGCGTAGTGGTACTCATTCCCGGCTGCGCTGAGGGCTTTTGCGCTTTCTTTTTGTACAATAGTAAACCGGCTACTATTAGAATAAGTACCAATCCGGCGATGATATATAGCATATTGTCCATAGTTACTCCCACGCCTATGATCACAGCACACTGCGTTGATCAGTTAGGCAATTATTGATTGCGTAGTTTTTTGAGACGAGCTTGGAGCTCAGCCAGTTTTTGGTTTTGTAATTGAATTTTTCTTGTATAGCTATCAAGTGCATTGCTGGTTTTTGACAGTTGCTGAGCTTGAGCTGCCGTACTTTGTCTTGAGGCCTTGAGCGTAGCTAATATATCTGTGCTGAGACCATTACCTGTTGCCGCTGCTGATGTTGCTTGGGTGCCATCTGCGTTGCCATTACGACCAGGTGCGAGCACTGAAAATTGTGCTTTTGGCAGCGTTTGTGTTTTAGTAATCATGGGTTTTTTACGCTGTTTAGCGACTTGATTTGTTTCAGACGGTTTTTTAGAGGGTGCTTTTGCAGCCTTTTTTACCACAGGTGAGTTTGCTCTGCGGCTATATTGTCTTTGCGCTTTAATAGCCGCTTCTAGTTTTTGTTGTGATGGTACAACATCGTAACTGGGTAAGCTAAGCTTGGCATCCGCTTTGAGTTGACCCGCGTCTTTATTAATAAAGGCATCAGGGTTTTGTGTCTGAATCTGCTTCATTACTGTTTGAATGTCTAAGTCATTTTCTTGCGCAATTTGCTGTGCAATAACCCATAGACTGTCGTTGCGCTGTACTTGATATTGGGACGCAGTAGTAGTGCTGGCTGCCGTACTGATAGAGGCGTTGTTGGTGACACTAGATGGGACAGTGGCGACAGCTGTATTGCTGGTATCAAGACTGGCATTTGGTGTACTCGCTTTGTTTTCACTCGGCGTTGGCATAATAGGAGAAGCGGCCATCATGCCAGCTTCTGATTTGCTACTCGGCTGTATCTGGCGAGTGACTTGGATATTCAAAATAGCGAGCTGTTTATCAGTGACAGCTGTCGCTGATAGACTATTATCTATTGGCATGGTCTTGTTATTGACTAGGGCTGTATCATTCGCTACATTCTTAGCAGAATTGAGGTTGATATTGCTGTTACCTATTGTGGTAACGTTGCCATTTGCACTCAAGCGACCATTGTCTAATCGACTGGTTGGATTACGATCATTGTCGTTAGCGTTAAGAGTATTGTTAACGTTGTTTAAACGACCATTATCTAGCCGGCTAGGCGCATAAGCAAGATTGTTGCCTTGCGAGGTAGGAGTCTTTGTAGGTGCTTGGATATTAGGTGCTGGCAATTTAGACGCCACCAACTCGCTCGTTGACGAGTGAGTAGTCGCTAGCATGGGCGATAATGTTAATGGCGGCGGTGCACCTTCTCTAACGGTCAACGGTTTAGCCGTATTAGAGGACACACTGGGTAGATTCGGTTTTTTTGCGCCAGTAACGATATTTTTAGGCGTGTCAATGGGCAGACGGCTATTGAGCGGCATCAACAATGTCTTGGGAATGACGTTGCGTTGACCCTTATCATTTATGTTTAAAACCACATCAGCAAAAGGTGTGGATACAGGTTGTGAAGTAGTAATAAATACTTCACCGCTGGTCGCTGAGGTAGGTTTAAAACGTACGGTCATCGAATCAGTTTGGGCCAAGCCCATTTGCTGATAAATAGTAGAGTTTGCCAAACTTGCTGAAAAGTCAGCGGCTCGAATATCACTGACCACAATGCTCGCAGCTAGCGGCTCATGTTGGGCAGAGGTGACAACAGTCTTACCAATCGTTGCAGCTTGTGCACTCGATACGAGAGCCGCATAGCCTACGGAACAAAGTAGTGCCATCGAGACCGCGCGATGTACCGTAGTCAACCGATGAGATAAATGACAAGACATGTGCAGACCTTTAAGATATAAGTTATCTGTGCTGTTATAACAAAATACCATTTAGTTTACCAGTTTATTTCACAACTGTTGTGGACAATACAAAAAATGTTTGAGTATTGTTTAATCTCGCTTTCTATCGAGCAGCATTGCATCACCATAACTAAAGAAGCGATAGTGTTCTTTAATCGCATGTTGATAAGCATGCTCAATGGCATCTTTATCCGAAAATGCCGACACCAGCATTAACAACGTTGATTTGGGTAAATGGAAATTGGTCAACAGTCGATCTATTACACCAAACTTAAACCCTGGGTAAATGAATATATCGGTATCACCAGACCAGCTGGAGAGAGGCTGCCCGTTAACGGCTGTTTTTTGATACGCCGTTTCGAGCACGCGTGTGACCGTGGTGCCAATAGCGATGACTTGTTTACCATTCGCATGGGTTTGATTGATGAGCTCAGCGGTTGCTTGTGGTAAATGTGCATACTCACTATGCATGGTGTGATTGAGCAGGTTGTCCGTTTTTACTGGCGCAAATGTACCAGCGCCAACGTGTAAAGTCACAAAAGCCGTACGAATACCTTTTGCCGCAAGTTTGCTCAGTACCGATTCATCAAAGTGTAAGCTTGCAGTCGGTGCAGCCACACTCGCAAGCTTGGTTGGATCATGAAAAACCGTTTGATAACGAGTATTGTCTGTCTCATCCGCATGGCGTTCAAAGTAGGGGGGAATAGGTAGTTCGCCATAAAGCTCTAAATGCGGCAAGATCGGCGCATCAAACGCTAAAATAAATAAGTTGTCTTGACGACCAATCATCACCGCCTTCATATGACCGTCAGCAAGCTGCAAGTGTTGTCCAAGTTTGAGCGCTTTACTGGCTTTAACATGGCAAAGTGCAATATGTTCTTGATTCACGGGTTTGTCATTTGCAGCTTCTACAGATTTTTCAGCCTCTACATATAAAGTCGCTGTCTCTAAATCTGAGATATCAACCAAACGTTCAATCAATACTTCAAGCTTACCGCCAGTATCCTTTTGTCCGAAGAGGCGTGCTTTCATCACTTTTGTATCATTAAATACAATCAAATCACCTTCATTTAATAACTCAGGTAACTCAGTGAATAAGCGATCTTCTACAAGCGTAGAGTCTTTTTGATTATTGGCGGGCAAATACAAAAGTTTTGAGGCAGAACGCTGTGAGAGAGGATAGCGTGCAATCAGGCTGTCTGGCAGCTCATAATCATAATCATCAACGCTCAAATAATTCAAATCATTGTTGTTTTTTTCGGCATCAATTGAGGCGGCAGTAGTAGAGTCTATAGTGTGAAAATCGTTCATAATTAATCTTTAAATGAATGTAAATTTTGGCGTAATTGTAGCAGAAACCATGTCATGAAAGGGCAGTTTAGTAAGGACTTATGCGCACAAAAGGGTTTGTATATTAAATAGCCTAAGCATTAATTGTTAGAATAAATAATTAATAAAAGCGATGAGCGTCAGTATGTTATTCAAACAAATTTAACTGCGGCAACAATTGGGCGGCAGGTGCTAATGAAGAGAAAGTAACACCGACTAAGCGGATAGGTAGCTCACGAGGAATGTCTAAAAACAGTTTGTCCAACCAATAATGGGCAGAATCAGCACTGTTAAAGGCAGTCGATAGCGTGTGTGAGCGGGTGATTTGAGTGAAGTCTGCGTATTTAACTTTTAGAGTAATGGTATAGGCGACCAGCTGTTTTTGTTGCAGTTGATGAAAGGCATCAGCATTTTGTTCGTAAATTTGTATACGTAATTCATGGTTATTACTTAGATTGTCTTTGAATGTGGTCTCAGAACCCACAGATTTATGCGCGCGCTCAGATTTGACAGCACGCTCATCACGCCCATGGGCAATATCGTGATAAAACTGCCCACGCTTGCCGAACTCTTGCACCAATACAGCCGCTTGCATTCGCTTGAGATCCGCGCCAGTACTTATACCCATTGCATGTAAGCGCTTGGCAGTGGCTTTACCAATACCATGAAAGCGCTCGATAGGTAGCGTACTGATAAAAACATCAGCGTCCGCCGGCGTGATAATGGCCGTACCATTGGGCTTATTGATATCAGAAGCAATTTTAGCCAGCATCTTGTTAAACGACACACCTGCTGAGGCCGTTAATCCAGTATGCGCTAGTATTTGTGCCCTTAGCCAGTTCGCCATCAAGGTCGCTGAGCCTTTATGGACTTGGAGCCCTGTAACATCGAGATACGCCTCATCTAAAGACAATGGTTCAACGTGTGGCGTTAAGCGGTACATAATCTGACGAATATCGCTACTAACTGCGCGATAAACCTCAAAACGTGGCCTTACAAAAATGACTTCTGGGCAACGTTTACGCGCCTCATAACAAGACATGGCAGAGCGTACACCAAATTTACGTACCTCATAGCTGGCTGCCGCGACCACACCGCGACCACTTGGATCGCCACCAACCACCAATGGCTTACCGCGCAGTTCAGGAAAGTCACGCTGCTCCACACTGGCATAAAAAGCATCCATGTCTATATGAATGATTTTACGAGGGCTAGCATTTATAGAAGTTGTCATACTCACTATTTTACCTGATTCAAGCGCTTTGATTGAGTATCAAAATTTGGATTTATCGATAGACAGCTTTGCTAGGTTAGCAGGATGCTAGCAATGATATATGAATAATTTTATATGTCATAAATCTTATATATCATAGAGTTAGTTAATGATAAACAGTGATGTTAATTCAAAAAAATCGTATTTAGCAAACATATTTTTGCTCTTGAATGATCTAGGTCTACTGTAAATCAAACTCATTTGTACTCTTGCACCATCTGTCGTATCCACCTCACCGTTTGTCATAAATCTCATATTTAGATGTTACAGTTTTGATTCTGGTGTTTTACAATATAGTATCCGCGCTAATGGATGACTGTAAAACAATAAGTAATGCCTTGTGCGCCTCTATGACCATTTAAAAAAGACATTGCTTATCGCTCATGCCAAGATCGAAAATGGAGTTTTGGTAAAATTAACTCTTTAAGAGCTTGATGTTAGAGAGTTTAGAATGACTAAGGAGCTGATGATGAATAATGAACTAAAAGGGAGCAATTTAACAAGGGCGATGCTAGCACGCGGCGATAAAAAAGTATGGTGTGCGGTTTGTGATGATAGTGATGAGCAAGCAATGATGGATCATTGTGGTAATGATTTTACGGCTTATATCGTGTCATTTCGTGACGGACATTTTTATTGCAATGCTGGCATGCCGTGGGAGTTTGCCGTGCCCATTAAGATAATTGCGGTGCTGCAATCTGAAATAGAGAAGTAAGTATAGCAATAATATTACCGGCACAAAAAAACCTCCTAATGAGGAGGCTGATTTGTTATTAATATTGGTACCAGTGGTCGGACTCGAACCGACACGCTTATTAGGCAACGGATTTTGAATCCGTCATGTCTACCAATTCCATCACACTGGCATGTTAGAAGATAAGGTCTATTAGATAGAGATTATCGAATTGGGCTACAGGGTTAACTCTGTATAGGCTGCATATTATAGCAGCCTATTTTTATCCGTCAAGAATTATTTGATATAATTTTCAATTAAATCAAAAAAAATGGTTTAGCCTACAAAAGCACGTTCAACGGCGTAATCTGCTTGGACACCCATACGTGGTGAAACGGTCAAACCAAAATCGTCCAAAATCGCTGAAACTTCAGCATTAAATGGCATGCTACCGCAGATCATGACACGGTCGTCTTCTTTATTCATCGGTGGTAAGCCAATGTCTTCAAAGAGTTTTCCTGAGGTCATTAAGTCAGTCACGCGACCTTGATTTTTGAAATCCTCACGAGTCACTGTTGGGTAGTAGATGAATTTTTCACGGTACCATTCACCAAAGATCTCGTCGTTAGGTAATTCGTTTTCAAACATATCACGATACGCCAAATCATCGATATGGCGCACACCATGTACCAAGATGATTTTTTCAAAGCGTTCATAGACTTCAGGATCACGTGCCAACGATAAAAATGGCGCCAGTCCAGTGCCTGTAGAGAGCATATAAAGGTTTTTGCCAGGCAGTAAATCATCTAGTACCAAAGTGCCCGTTGGTTTTTTGCTGACCAACAGCTCGTCACCGACTTTGATATGCTGCAAGCGCGAGGTTAATGGGCCATCTTGAACCTTGATAGAAAAGAATTCCAAGTGATCTTCGTAGTTCGGGCTAGCAATCGAATAAGCGCGCAATAGCGGTCTGCCATCGACAACGATTCCGATCATCGCAAATTCGCCATTACGAAAGCGCAGGCCATCGTCGCGAGTTGTCTTGATGCTAAATAAAGCGTCATTCCAGTGATGAACCTCTGTGACCGTTTCGGTGCGAAGTTTTGACATAAAGTCCTCGTTAATAAGTTGCTATCGGTTTTATTAAGTTTAAATGAGTGTTAAATTAAAATTTTCAATGAAAAAAGGTATAGAAGAGTAGTAAATTTTCAATCACTATTGGAACAGCTAATCGTTTAAAACCTCTGTCACGCAAAGTAAGTAGCATAGCCGATGTTTTAACCAACGTCATGGGGCGATATTCTAACACCTTATTAAGCATTTAAAATCAGGAGAGGGACTGATAAAGTCTAAGGATAGATATGATTTAATCTGTCTCCTGTAAAACCACGGCAATGGCTGTTGCTGTAGATGGCTTATAAGGGTTGAAAAATAAAGGCTCTCATCGAATTTATGGCTCATAATACCAAAATTTAAAATAAAAATCCGTCTGGCAGCGACGATGCGGCATGATAAAATGGAATATCGTTAGTGAGTAATTTTGTATCACTGGATAATATGCGCTAAACGCTCTCATAAAAGCAGATGCTTACTATTGAACGGTTTTTTGGAGAAACATGATGTCCGATGATAATATCTCTTTGGCGGGTTACCACCATGCGCCAATGATTGGCTACCATCGTGCCCCGTTGTCACAGAAATTTGGTGCGCCACGCCAGCCGAATTTGGTTGCGCTCACCAGTATCATTGAGATGATAGCGCCTTATGACTCGCCAGCAGCATTTGCCGGTTTAGACGCGTTCAGCCATATCTGGATCAGTTGGCAGTTTCATCATAACTATACCAATAAAGACACTCACATTGGCAAAAGCGGCACTGGCTTTCGTGCGCAAGTCCGCCCACCAAGGCTCGGTGGCAATCAAAAAATAGGGGTGTTTGCCAGTCGCAGTATGTATCGACCTTCAGCGCTTGGGTTATCTGTCGTCAAGCTTGAAAGTATCGAGGTTGTAGAAGGGCGCGTGTTACTTATTATTAGCGGTGCAGATATGATAGATGGTACGCCGATTATCGATATTAAGCCCTATGTCGCTTATAGCGATGCGCTCAGCAATGCAAAAAGCGGGTTTGCGCCAACTGCGCCAGATTTATTAGAGATAATTATCACGGAGTCTGCTTACGAGCAATTTATGACGTTGGTTGATGCTGGACGATGCGATAAAAATGACAATGACAATGACAATGGGACTGAGACTGAGAATAAAAATAATAAGAAAGCTATTCATGCAAAAAATAATAGTGTAGCGACGCTTATTCAACAAATGCAAGAGCAATTGCTTATTTCCGATATCGAGACTATTAAAGCGTTAATTGCACAAGACCCGCGTCCAGCTTATCGTCGCGCGGAGATAAATACGCCGTTTGTCATGCGTTATAAGTCTGTCGATGTGAGCTTCCAGTTGATAGAATCAGGGCAATTGCAGATAATGGCTGTTGTCAAAGTGAGCTTATAATGTCCAGTGACGCCATTACTGCCGCATGAATTATCCATAAATCACTCCTCAATAATAAAAGAAGAAAAAAATATGTCTGCTCAGAAATACTCAATCGTGATTGATTTACGTTGGTGCTTAGATGAACTATTGGCAGATAAGGTGATTGATCAGCGTGGTTACAATTTAGTGATGACGAGCCGCCGTGATAAAGCGCAGCATCCACTCCTGACCATCAGTGAATTTGGTCTGCCAAACGGTCATGCACTGGATAAAAATGTTGAGCATAAATTGACTTTGGTATGGTTGAATCAATGGTTGGCTGCCAAAGCAGGCATGGCACTTGTCCGTATTGATCCATTAAAAGTCGATGTCCCAGCCGTGACCCAACTGATGTCCTTTGAATATGCCCGCTCACAGCATATTTTGCCCATTGAAGTGACGAATGATGAAGTCGTCATCGGTACAGACCAGCCGTTTTGTACTGAGTGGCAGACAAGTATCGAAAAATTAATCAAGTCTAAAAGCTATCGTACGGTTTATATCAATCCTGAGCAAATCAATCGCTACCGTCAAGAGTTTTACCAAGTCACCCAAGCGATTGCAGGAGCAAATAGTGTACATAAGCGGGCGGCGGCTGATGTCACCAATGTTGAGGCATTACTGCAACTGGGCGACAATACCAACCCCGATGCCAACGATCAACATATTGTCAGAGTTGTCGATTGGTTGTTGCAATATGCTTTTGAGCAGCGAGCCAGTGATATCCATTTAGAGCCTCGCCGTGAGACGGGTAAAGTCCGTTTTCGTATTGATGGCGTGTTGCATACCGTCTATGAGATGCCTTTGGCAATCATTGTCGCGGTGACGGCGCGGATTAAAATATTAGGACGACTGAATGTGGCAGAAAAACGCAAACCACAAGATGGCAGGTTGAAAACCCGTACGCCAAAGGGTCTGGAAACTGAGCTGCGCCTATCGACGATGCCGACTGCCTTTGGCGAAAAGCTGGTGATGCGGGTATTTGATCCTGAAGTGCTGGTGCGCTCGTTTGCTCAGCTTGGTTTGTCAGGTAAGCAGCTCGATACTTGGCATGAGCTGACCGCGCATCCAAATGGCATTATCTTGGTTACGGGTCCGACTGGTTCAGGTAAGACTACGACGTTGTACAGTACGCTTAAGCAGCTCGCCACCGAGCAAGTTAACGTCTGTACGATTGAAGATCCCATCGAGATGATTGAGCCTGCTTTCAACCAAATGCAGGTCAATCCAGGGGTTGATTTGCACTTTGCCGATGGTATTCGCTCTTTGATGCGCCAAGACCCAGATATCATTATGGTTGGTGAGATTCGCGATGCCGAAACCGCCAATATGGCAGTACAAGCATCACTCACTGGACATTTGGTACTCTCGACGTTGCATACCAATGATGCACCAAGCTCACTTACTCGCTTGCATGATTTGGGCATTCAGCCGTTTTTAACCTCAGCGACGATATTAGGCGTCATGGCGCAGCGTTTGCTACGCACGTTATGTCCGCATTGCAAAAAAGCCCTAGACGTAGTCCCAGACAGTGAAATTGCTGTTCAGTGGCAGGAACTGGTTCAGCCTTGGCGTGCGCCCGCTCCAGCGCAAATTTATACGGCGCAAGGCTGTGAGCATTGTCGCCATACGGGCTATCAAGGTCGCGTTGGTCTGTACGAGATCATGCCGTTGTCAAATGAGCTAAAAAAACTGGTCGCCGCCGATGCCAATTTAGATGTGCTTAAGCAGCAAGCGTACCGCGAAGGTGTGCAGCCATTGCGCTTATCGGGTGCAAAGCGTATTAGTGAAGGGCTGACGACCATAGAAGAAGTAATGCGAGTGGTGCCGCTTCATTAAAAGCTGCCTTTGTACTAAAAATAAGTTTGCTAATCATGACTTGAAAAGCGCACTTATCAGAGCAATTAATGCTCTTACGACTACTAATTTTATGTTGTAAGTTATTGTTCTAACAAATTTTATTTATTTTTTAATAACGAGATTATTTATGTTTACTGATAGCCATTGCCATCTTAATCGCTTAGATTTAACCAAGTATGATGGTCAATTATCTGGCGCGATTGACGCGATGAAAACTGCTAATGTCACTCGGGCAATGGCAATTATGTGTGATTTTGCTGAATATGATGAGATTGCTCATATTGTCAGCACCTACGGTGATGAGGCGCTAAATCTTGGCATGAGCGTCGGTATTCATCCTTGTGAAGATATTAGTGTCTTGCAATCAGCGACAGTTGAGCGTTTGATCGAAACGGCTGATGCTGACCATGTATGGGCGATTGGGGAGACAGGATTAGATTATTACTGGTCAACGGAAAACAAAAAAGAGCAGCAAGCCAGTCTTGCTCGCCATATTCATGCCAGTCAAAGCCTGAAGAAACCACTCGTCATTCATATGCGTGATGCCAAAGAAGATACGATTGATATCCTAAAATCAGAAGGCGCTGAACACGGTATTATTCATTGTTTTACCGAAGATTGGGAGACGGCCAAGCGTGCACTTGACTTAGGGTTTTATATCTCATTTTCGGGCATTGTTAGTTTTAAAAATGCTCAAATGATTCAAGATGCAGCAAAAAACATGCCTAGAGACAGACTGCTTATCGAAACTGACAGTCCTTATCTAGCACCGGTGCCCAAGCGTGGTAGACCGAATGAGCCTGCCTACGTACCGTATGTCGCCAGTTGTCTGGCAGAGATGTATGGCTGTAGTAGCGATGATGTTGGGGTATTAACTGCAAAAAACTTTGAGAATTTACTGGCACAGTATCACTAAAATGGTTATGCTATGACCACTCAGTCATTTATGATACAGTCCTGTTGCTTTACGTTATTTGTACTTATGATGTGGAGCGTAAGCCTATGATTATCAATGACTATTTAGCAAACATAAGCATATTTCCTTTGGTGGTTTTCGAGCAGACTTTGTATGACGTTATACGCTTGTCGCCGATGCATTCATCCACACGATGGTCATATGCTTAATCTTGTCAGGTTTTAGGAGAGATTATGAGTCGTCAGCATCAGTTCAAGGCACGAGAAGAGAATATCTTAGCGATGGCAGAGCAATTGCTACTTGAGTCGGGCGATGGTGATATTACTTTAGACAGTTTGGCAGACCAGCTGGATCTGGCTAAAGGTACACTGTATAAGCATTTCTCCAGTAAAGATGAACTCTATTTGCGTATTATTATCCGCTATGAAGAACAACTGTTCGAGATTAATCGTATTGATGATTGTCCATCAGCAGGCGTTGCTCGTATGATCTTTCAGCAGTTGTTTAACCCACAAAAAGCCATGTTGCTCAATCAAATCGAAGAGCGTTTGGCGGCATCAGTGACGGGTCTCAATCGCTTGTTTGGTGAGCTATATGATATTCGCCGTCAGCGTATGAAACGCTTGATTGACATTATCAGCGCGTATTTACAAGAGCAGCACAGTAGTTTGAGCACGCGCGACTATTTGTCCTCGATTTGGGCGATGGGTCAGGGCGGTGCTGGACTATTAAATTCAAGCTTTTACCAGCGGTATTTGGGTCGCCGTGATACCCTACGTTATGCCTTCGTTCAGCAAATGCTTGAGTTGCCGAGCCATTATCCTGCGGCTGACGATGAGGTGATGGATGAAGATATGCAGGAGTTGGTCGAGCAAATCGATACTGAGTCAGAAGAGCACCGTAATACCAGTTATTAATATCTTTATTCAACTTATGGTCTTTTAACGCAAGTTTTTTAAATTCGTGTTGCTATATTCATTATCGCAGCACGGTGCATCCATGCTAAAAATAGATATATGCTTACCAGCTTTAGCGCCCAATTATAGTTTTATTCTTCATGCCACAACCTACTCATAGGTTTATAGGTGCAATATGCCGGTCACTGCCAAGATTCCGTCCAGCTCAGCGGTCACTTGCTATTCACACTTAAGTCATCAATATTTGCAGTATAAAAACACGGATAGATATCTCTTACCTCTGGTTTATCAGCATAAATCCTTTCCAGTACACAACGCTTACGTTTCCCCTTATAAATCCTCAAGCCTTGCTCAGGCACAACAGGGTTTCACCCTTGTCGAAATTGTAGTGGTGGTCGTTATTCTATCTATCTTTGCCGGCATGATGAGCTTGTCGGTGGGCAGTAGTGAATCGCGTAAAAACCGTGCGTTTTATGAGCATTTAACGGATTCACTGAGCTATGTACGGTTGTTGTCTGCTGAGCGTATGCAGCCGATGGGTTTAAGTTTACAAGCAGATAAACAAGGTCAAGTAGCTCCTGTGATTGTGACTTTATCAAATCCTTATATTGCCTATCAGACCAATGATACCCCGTCAAATAGCATGGACAGCACGCCTAAAAATTCGATGGAATTGTCTGCTGACCTGACAAGTAGGTCGGGGGCGATGGGAAAGCAACAGCCAGTGCCTAGCTGGGAGATTGAGCCAGAAGTCAGTTTGCCAGAGTTACCTGCTGGGGTTAGTTTAAGGGTGCAAAGCTTGGAGGCTGGCAATCTATCAATGCCTGAACAGGGGCAAACATTGCAGCCTTGGTTTGCCGATCAAGCAGTCCCACAGATATTATGGTTTGGTACAGGGCAAGCAACGCCTGTCACCATTGAGGTGCTGCATAATTCGCGTCTGGTGGGCGAGGTCATTACCATTATGCCTGATGGTAGTATGACGATCGGACAAGGACTGTAGCTGATGATAGATAAGGATGGCATTATATCTGCTGATATAAACAAAAAGCCAATGCTATCAAAGCATGAAAGCGGCTTTACTCTGATTGAGGTAATGGTGGCGTTAGCGATTTTAGCAGTTGTTGCTGTGGCTGCTAGCCGTGCCAGTAGTGCTTATCTCAGCTCAGTGGATGTCTTACGCACACGTACATTGGCACATTTTGTCGCACAGAATGCGGCCGCTGATTTGCGTATCCAAGAGACATGGCTGACGGCCAATCGCACACAAACAATCCATGCTCAAGGGCGTGATTGGCAAGTAGTGATGACGGTTAGTGATGCCATTACGCCCGCTTTAAAAGAGGTGAATATCGCTGTCGCACCCATTATAGATGGACAGACGCGTACCGCCGTGACTGATATCAACGTAATATTGAGCAATGTGGAGCAAGACGTTGGCAGTTTGGACTTAAGCAGTTTGGGTGCTGATATTGCAGGGCAGTCTGGAGGCAATCCGTGAAGTCGCAGCGTGGATTTACGCTACTTGAATTGATGGTTGCCATGGCAATATTTGCGATGCTGGCGGTGGCTGGCTGGCAAGTGTTTGATAGCGTCAACCGCGCTCGCGAACGTGCACAATTTCATGCTGATAACTTAGCTGTTTTGCAATATGCCTATTTGCAGCTACAGCAAGACATGGGTCAAATTATCCCTTATCAAATACCAAATACTCAAAATATCAGTGTGACAAATAACAGTACAAACGCCAGTGATAGCACAAACAATAGCGCCCAAGCCAATGAAACAGTGCCTGAGCCTTTTGTGAGCTTGGATGGTGAGCATGTCAGCTTTGTTCGTTTTGCCGACCCTGATCCACGTTATCAAAGTAGCATGAGTGTCCAACATATCGAATACATTTTTGCCGATGAGCGTTTAATTCGCCGTCAATATACCAGCATCGATGGTGGGCGCGATAGCATCAGCCTAGACAGTGTATTACTCGAAGGCGTCACCGCAGGGCGTTGGCAAGCATATTTACCTGAACTGAGCACCAAATTTCCCAATAAAGACAGCAGTAATAACGGCAATAGCAGTACAAATCAAACCTCTGGGCAGACGACCAATGCTGTAAGCGCCAAGCCAGCAGTGGTTTTATTGCCCAAAGGCATTGCTGTCAATTTTACTTATCAGGATATGCCCATCACTTGGCAGTGGGCGCTTGCTCCTCAACCAATGCCAATTAACAATACCAACAAAAGCAATAACAATGCTGCTAATAATGGCAATGGTAGCAATAACGATAGTAGTGATAAGACTAATAATGACGACCCGAATAGCAATGTAAATAACAATGCAGGAAGTAATATTTAAAATGTACCACTGGGTCAATAATAAAGGCGGCTTAAGTCAATGATAGCGCACTCTCAGCGCGGAGTAGCGCTGCTCACTATCTTACTATTGGTGGTCAGTATTACCGTGGTAGCGGGAGCGATGCTTGCCAGTCAAAAGATTGCTATTAGGCGCAGCGGCTTATTGTTTGATCAAAATCAGCTGTCACAAGATATCAATGCTGGTCAGCAATTAGCCATCACGATGATTCGTGCTGACGATAAGCTGAATGACACAGATAGCGAGCAAGACATTTGGGCGCAGCCATTGCCGCCTTATTCTTTAGCCAATCATAGCATCAGTATCGAATTGCGCGATGAAGCCAGTCGTTTTAATATTAATAACTTATATCAGAATGGCGCGGTTGATAGTGCCGCCTTAGCCATATTTCAAAGACTGTTGACACAATTAAATCTGGAACCTGATATTGCTATTGCTGTTCTTGATTATCAAGATACGGATAGCGACGTTTATCAAGATGGTGGTGATGAGAGTGTGGTTTATTCTCAGCAATCAAGTGGCTCAGCGAGTAAGACTTTGCCCAATCAAGCATTGGTCAGTGTCGATCAATTGCAAGAGATTCGAGGGGTAAATGCTGAAGTATTAGCGGCACTACGTCCTTATATTACGGCGGTTCCATATTATGTGCCTATTAATGTCAATACGGCCAGTCCAGTTTTGCTGGCTGCACTGATAGATGGCGCAACCAGCCAACAGATGCAGGGATTGGTCGATATGCGGGCAAAGCAGGCGTTAGCCTCTATCGATGATGTGTGGAAATTGCCGATGTTGAGCAGCTTAAATGATGATCAGCGAAAGGCATTAAAACCACTGCTCGCAGTCGATAGCCAAGCCTTTATGGCGCTTATTACCGCAACGGATAGTGCAAGTCTTGGTCAACAAAGACAACGGTTTGCAACCGTATTGATTAGTAAAATTGCGACTGATACTGGCGCGGCAGTAGGGAGTAATGCGAATAACAGCACGCCTAACAATAATAATGAGAATGGCAATAATAAAAAAGCCAAAGAAATTAAAGTGGTGACACAGCGTTTATGGGCATTTAGACCCAGTTTCTAACGTTGAGTCACCTAAAAAGAGTCTCAATCAGTGCCGAGGTAGTATATCTGACGCCACCTAATCTCCTAAGTGCGTCTCTTCCGTAGATTTCCAGTTATAAGCACCATAAAACAACATCTGTGCTTGGCGAGTGCAATTATGGAGCATCAGCTGTTTATTTTCTTCAATCTCGTTCAGATCGATTTCATCATCATGGTCTTCAGTATAAGTCAGCTCCAACCAATCGATAATCCAAGAAAAGAACATATTTACCCCAGCTTCAGCCAGTAGGCGACGGTCATAGGCATTGATATGAGTAAAAGCAGGCTGTAGCGCTAAATCATCAGCCAAGCTTTGAGCATGTTTTTTGACAAGTTCATTAATAGCTTTGCGTACAGCTTCTGAGCCACCGTAGCGCTCACTGACTAAAAATTGCCAGTAATAAGGCTGATCACTAACCATATACAAGAACAGCTGAATGCTCTTAGCAATTTGGCGATCAAAGCTACGTTTACGCCCAATTTGCAAGCTATCGCTTAGGATCGCCAGCGTACCGCCTAGCTCTTCTACCACCAATGCTCGACCAAGCGATTCCATGTCATCGAAATGCCGATAAAATGCGGTCGGCACCACGCCAACCTCACGCGTTACTTGCCGGAGGCTGATAGAGCTAAAAGACTGCCCTGTCATACATAAATCAAGCACGGCATTAAAAAAGGCGTGCCGAGTTTGAAGTTTCTTTTGTTCGCGACTGCTCATAATATTTCAAAATTGTCCAATAAGGGTTTATCATACTCATTTCAGCGTAAAAATACGACTGAAATACGCAACTTGTGTTAATTTACTAGACCTGCACGGGTCTTTTAAACCATTGTACCCCAATGGCCTTGTAACTCTTGTGCCAATCGATACGCCTCATGATCATTCATCCCAGTGATAAAGTCCAATATATTTAAGATATTATGATAGACATTATCTGATAATACCCGCCGATGCTCATCCAGATGTGGCTGTAACAACATTAGTAGGCGCTGCTGCTCAAAGGAGGTGGGGGTAGCTTTTGCGTTTGCCCAAGCCAGTGGTATAAAGGCGTCTAATAATCGGTGCAAGCATTGATTGGCCATCAATTCCATACGTACTTTACTTGGGTGATTGAATATTTTTTCGCGTGCCAATTGCTTGGCCTGCAAGATGCCATTTTGCACATTTGCATCACAATGGGTAAATAAACTGCCTTGTAGTGTACCAGCCAGCAATGCATCACTGTTGGCGACAAAAGCATCGGTCACGGTATTGACCAAGCGCATCATCGCACGGGCTCGCAATGACGCTAAGCTCTGCCTGACAGACATGTGTACGGGCAGATTGATACTGTTAGGGCGCTTACCAATCAGCTCATAAAATATGGCGGCAACCTCACTATAGGTCAGCATATTGAGATTGATACCATCTTCTAAATCGATCAAGGCATAGCAAATATCATCTGCCGCTTCTAGTAAATAAGCCAGCGGATGACGTGCAAAACCATCGTGCTGTGTTGAGCGCGGTAAATGCAAACAGGCTGCCAACTCTTCTAATTGTGCTGACTCGCTATAAAAACAGCCAAATTTTTGTACATTTTGATGGTATTTATCATTGTCATCGTTGCTGTGAGAGGCAAGCCACGGATACTTCATAAAAGCGCCTAAGGTCGCACAAGTGAGACGCATACCACCTTTATCGGGATGGTGCTCATTACGCGCCAACAGTCGAAACCCTTGTGCATTACCTTCGTAGGCCAGCAAGTCCAAGCGCTCGTTGCTACTTAACTTTTGTAATATCGCTTGAGGGTCAGGCTGCCTAAACCAATCTCGAATGGCATACTCTCCCGCATGACCAAAAGGCGGGTTGCCAATATCGTGAGCGAGGCACGCTGCTTGTACAATGACACCGACATCGGCTGGCGATACGCCTGCTGGTAGACCGCTGGCCAATTTATCATGGAGCTTTTCTGCTGCCATCATTGCTAGAGAGCGTCCAATAGAGGAGACCTCAAGCGAATGAGTCAGACGTGTATGGATACCGAGCTGATTGGTTAATGGATGGACTTGGGTTTTTTGATTCAACTGCCGAAAGGAGTGAGAAAATACCAGTCTGTCGTAGTCTTTGTGAAACTGAGAGCGAGTACTCGTATTGGTGTTAAACTTTTTGGCAGCACCAAGACGCTGCGAGTTGAGGAGATGAGACCATTGTGTGGTAGGAGACGGCAAAGAGGTTGGAGTAGTTAGCATATTGAAACATCCGAAACCAAGGAAGCCTCTAGCATAGCAAAATAGCGCCCTTGGTACAGCTACTAAGATTTCTGGCAGTTAAAAAGCACTTCTTCCTCTTCGATAGCTACATTGCTGCCCAATGTTTTATTTCGCAACGTTGCCTTGTCACTATTTACTTGCCATATAATGCCATGGGTGTTATCTAATCCGATATCACTAGTATAGATGGTTTTTTCAGTACTGGCGTCGCTATCAGAGGTAGCGGTCAAATCGTATTCGATACCATCGATCAGTAGGTGCACTGTCTGTGGTGTAGTATCATCATGGTAGGACACGCCGATAGTAGCCGTAGGCTCACAAGAGAATGGTGTGCTGTTGCTGGCATGTTCTGCATGATCGTGTCCTGCATGCGCGCTTTCCTCGTGGCTATGACTTTCATGACTATGTCCTTCATGACCTTGTTCCATAGCATCGTGCCCTTCGTGCTCTTCATGAGCATGTTCAGCGTGATCGTCTACGGGTGTTATTTCTTCAGATACTACCGTATCACTTTCTGCATTAGGCTGACAGCCCAATAGAGAGCCTGTCATGATACTTCCTACAAGCGCAACACTGGCAAATCTAGAAAAAGAGAAATAGTCAGTCACAGTATAAGTCCTCAAATAGTAAAATAAAGATATGTTATAATATAACAATGTTAAGATAAAATAAAGCCGATGATGGAGAATTTCCAACATCGGCTTATTAACTATCAGTCAGGATGCACCGCTTAACGTTACACGTTAAATCTAAAGTGCATGATATCGCCATCTTGTACGATATAGGTTTTGCCTTCTAAGCGTGATTTGCCAGCGGCAGCTGCGCCTTTTTCACCGTTGTATTCGATAAAGTCGTCATACGCAATGACCTCAGCACGAATGAAGCCGCGCTCAAAATCGGTATGAATCACGCCAGCAGCTTGCGGAGCCGTTGCGCCCACTGCAACCGTCCAAGCACGCACTTCTTTAACACCAGCAGTAAAGTAAGTCTGCATATCTAGCAAGTCATAACCACCGCGAATCACTTGATCAAGACCAGCTTCTTCCATATCCATCTCAGCTAGGAAGTCTTTTTTGTCGTCTTCATCAAGCTGAGCGATTTCAGATTCGATTTGGTTGCATAGAGCGATAACGATAGAATCTTCGCCAGTCGCATAGTTGCGTACCGCATCAAGGTAAGGGTTGTTTTCAAAGCCATCTTCACTGACGTTGGCGATATACATGGTTGGTTTTAGGGTGATTAAACCATAACTTCTGATAAGTTTTTTCTCATCAGCATCTAGGTTCGCTGCGCGTGCCGCTTTACCTTCGGCTAATAAAGGCTCAACTTTTTTGAAGATATCAAGTAATGCTTGCGCGTCTTTGTCGCCACCTTTAGCCTTCTTGGTTTGGTTGTGAATGGCACGCTCAACGGCCTCTAAATCTGCCAATGCCAATTCGGTATTGATGGTTTCGATATCATCAATCGGGCTGACGCGACCATCAACGTGGACGACGTTGTCATCATCAAAACAGCGTACGACGTGCGCAATCGCATCAGTCTCACGGATATTGGCTAGGAACTGGTTGCCCATGCCTTCGCCTTTTGACGCGCCAGCGACTAGACCTGCGATATCCACAAACTCCATCGTCGTTGGCAATACGCGCTCAGGCTTAACGATATCAGCCAGTTTCTTTAGGCGTGGGTCAGGTACTGGTACGATACCTGTGTTGGGATCTTTGGTACAAAATGGAAAGTTTTCAGCGGCGATTCCCGCTTTGGTCAACGCATTAAACAAGGTGGATTTACCCACGTTTGGTAGGCCGACGATGCCGCAATTAAAACCCATAACATTCTCTCAATATAGTAATAAAATCAGTTGGTATAAAGATTGGTTAAATGATAAATCAAAATTGGGCATATTGTAGCAAATTTACCGGAATAGGGGTGAGGTTGTTGTATTGTATACTGAGATTTTGCGTTTGGTCATGACTGGTAATTTTGCTGTTTTATCGATTATGGTAAGCTGTGCTATAAAACGATATTTTGGCTTGTCGGCGTATAAAAGGTAAGCATCTGTGACTCGGTACACTGTACGAGCAATCCTCATTATGAGCACCAAGCGCTCTCAGTCAAATCTGCAAACCACTATGTATAAATACGCCATATCGATATAGGCCGCTAAAATAAAATGAAAGGCAAAATCCTATAATGACCAACACGATTTTTGACACGCGCCACTACAATTATCCCCAGAATTTCATGGAAATCAAGCCCAAGCTGGCACGACTTGAGCAGGCGATTAAAAAGCTAGAGGCAAATTTAATCGATGCTAATAATGCTGCAAATATTGAGCTGTTAAATGAAAGGCTGAATGGTGAATTAGGATTCAAAGTAGACTACGCCCGTGAACTAAATCCTGACCAATTATTAGCAGCCACAACTATCGAAGGCAAAGTGCTAGTGATTGCAGGTGCGGGCTCCGGCAAGACTAAAACGCTTACGTACCGGACCAGTTATTTGTTAGAGAGCGGGGTCACGCCCAAAAGCATCTTGCTACTGACCTTTACGCGTAAAGCCGCCAATGAAATAAAAAGCCGCGCCAAAACCTTACTTGCAAACACCTTATTTGATAAACAGTCTAATGAAGATTGGGCCAAGGATAAACTGCCAACCGATAAGCGGCTCAACGATATCACCAGTGGTACTTTTCACTCATTCTGCAATATGCTGCTGCGTCAATATTCAGGTTTATTGGGCATTAATCCGCGATTTACGATTTTAGACACGGGCGATAGCGAAGATGCCATCGACTTAATTCATAAAGAAAAGAAGTATCCTGCTCAAACCAAAAGCCAAGCCTTTCCGCGTAAGAAGACACTGCAAAATATCATTTCTAGCTCTCGGAATAGACGCATTCATATCCGCGATTTAATCGAAAGCAGTTATCCTGATATCGCTGTGCACATTCCGATTATCGAGCAATTGGCAGTCGATTTTCATGAGTATAAGCGTGCCAATCATCTCTACGACTTTGACGATATTATCAGTCAGGTCGTGCGTCATTTGAAGACGAATGATACCTTTCGCCAAATATTACAAAACCAATATCGCTACATTATGGTTGATGAGTATCAAGACACCAATATTCCGCAAAAGCAGCTGATAGATTTGATTAGTAAACCTGAGTCGGTATCGCTGATGGTCGTTGGTGATGACAACCAGAGTATTTATGCTTTTCGCGGTGCCAATTACGAAAATATTCTGTTATTCGGTGAGACCTATCCCGATGCCAAGCTGATTAAGCTCGAGCAAAACTATCGCAGTACGCCTGCTGTTTTGGATTATATCAATGCTCTGTCAGCGCAAATCACACTAGGCTATCAAAAAAAATTGTACTCTGGCGTATCGATAAGTGGACATAAGCCAGTGTTTAGTCGCCTAAGCAATGAGACAAAAGAAGCAAAATATATCGCCGATAAAATCATTGAGCTAAAATCGAATCATGACTACGATGATTTTGCGGTACTGTGTCGCACATCCTTTCAATCTAACTATGTCCAATTAGAGTTTATGGAGCGTCATATTCCATTCATTGTGGTGGGCGGTATCAAATTTATTGAAAGGCGACATATCAAAGACGTTTTGGCCTTTGTTAAAGTCCTCTACAACCCGAATGATACGATTGCTTGGCACCGTATTTTGACCTTGTTTCAAGGCGTGGGGACAGTCACCGCGACGCGTTTGACCCAAGCGATTAATGCCGATAACAACTCCTTTGAGCCACTACTCACGCCAAAGTTTGCTAAAAAAAGCGCACAGCTTGAGCCTTTATATAATACGCTGACTAAGGCAAATCAGGCTGAATCCGTCGAGAGGGTCATTGAGCATATTTTAGAGTTCTATATTCCTGTCTTAAAAACAATTGAGGAAAATTGGCGAGAGCGCAACGAGGACTTTCGTGTGCTCAAAAATTTGGCAATAGAACACAGTAGCCTTGATAACTTCTTAGAAAATTTGGCACTCGATCCGCCTAATGATTCGGTCGCAGCCATGGATAAACCAGAGGATAATGACACAGATAAAGTGACTATTTCGACCATTCACAGTGCCAAAGGGCTGGAGTGGCCAGTGGTGTTTGTTAACTCATTGGTCGATGGTATCACGCCGCACTATCGCTCTTTGGATGATTTTGAGGAGCTAGAAGAAGAACGAAAATTATTCTACGTTGCTTGTAGTCGCGCCAAGAGCAGACTGTATCTAACGGCACCTGATTACTTTGCCAGTTATTCAGGGTATTTTGACAAGCCATCGCGGTTTATCGCTGAGCTGTCTGCTGATGAAGTGACTGTAGATATAGCTAAACATCCTAGTCTGGAAAATGATGATCCAGTGTGGTGGTGATATTGTGAGTATATTACCACCGCACTGGTATTGACTGACTCTTATATATTTAAGCATCAGTCTCCGTTTCAATATCGATCTGTGGTGCATCAACAGTCGTGACGATTCTAGATTCAACATACGAGCTGCTATATGCCGTGTCGGTAGTGATTGGATAAATCTCTAAACGTTCCAACTCTGCTAATAAATCTTGGATGACTTCTTTTTTACGAGTGACAAAAGTAGAGGCAAAGCAGCGCCAGAATTTCCAGCCAGCACGCTCCAAAATACGCTGACGTTGCATATCGCTGTCCCATTTGTCAGGCCCATGATATCTATCGCCATCACATTCAATGGCTAGGCTGTTGTCGTTTTCACCTTCGACAACCATATCGATTCGGTATGCACCTGCTTTAACCTGTGGAACCACTCGATAGCCTCTCTCCACCAGAAGATCAAAGACTTCCGTTTCAAAGGGTGACTCACATTTATCACGCAAGTCAGCTACTTGCTCTTCATTTTGCATAAATGGCGCTTGAAAATGTTTGATGAGTTCAGCGCGATAATGGTCAGCTTGGCTAAGCTCATCTAGCTCAATACTACGTACTAAATACATTCTATCGCGCGCTCTTGAGGCCGCGACATTCATACGCTGAGCGAAAGTATCTCTCGTTTGTGCATGGGCAGCTCCAGGTGCCACTACCAATGACAAAAACATGATATCGCGCTCTTTACCTTGAAAGGTTCTGGCATCACCGCAAGCGATATCAAAAGCAGTCATTACCGCCTCATCTAGTTCTTTGTTGAGTATCTCCATAATATTATGTGCTTGCTTATTGCCTAGCAATGAGACAACACCGATGGTTTTACCTTTATAAGCTGGATCAGAAACGAGGGTTTTGATTTCATCGATAATAAATCTGACTTCTGATGGGTTAATATCAGAGCCTTTAATCCGATAGCCATCGGTGACATAAATATCAATCAATGGAGGGTCTAAGCGCTCTGAGGGTTTTGCTTTACGCAAAGGTATCAGCTCATGGTTGTAAAACTCACGTTTTGAGAACTCAATAATAGGTGCCACACTACGAAAATGTTCTTTTAGCATCACACTGCTATCTGCAAAAACGACTTTGAATAAATCATAGATTGAACGATCAGGCGACATCTGTGAGCGATAGACAGGGACTTGATTGCTCAAATACTGTGCCATCAGATTGCGAATTTTTTCGATATCGAGACCGACGCCTTCTGGTGACACTTGCTTATCGTCACCAACGATTAACACTTTTTTGGCTCTCATGATGGCTGGCAATGCCGTTAAATCAGATTGAGAGGCTTCATCGATGATAACCAAGTCAAAACTGCCGAACTCTGCTGGCAAGGATTCAGAAATGCGATAATGCGGCATAATCCAACACGGAATAGCAGCACTTGCTCCTGCAGAGGCTTCGCGCGCTTCACGGCGATAATAGTGCGCACCTTTGCCCGTTCCTTTACCAATACGCATAATGGCAGAGCGGTATTTTTCTAAAGACGCTCTCACGTTTGGCGTTGCATTTTCTGCGACTTTTAACCAAGCTCTTTTGGTGATGGCTTCTTGATAGAGTCTTGCCAGATTTACTTCTAAATTGCCACGAGTTTTGGCCAGTTGAACCAACTCCTTGCGACCATCGATGCTGTCTATAAAGCTGGTCAATCTAGCAATTCGCCAAATCTGCTGCCAGTTATCTGATGCCAAGGTGTCTTGAGAATTATTATGAGGTTCATAACGCAATTTCTTCGCCCAAAGTGGGGCGCCGTTATCTTCAATGAGTTGGGTAACGTCAGCGATTGTCTGTAAGTCTGTTGCAAGATTATTCACGCGTTGCAGCTCATTTAACAGTTCTTGATAGTCTGTTTGTAATTCATCGTCAGATAAACTCGGATCACCAATATTTTGAGTGACAAAGGCCATCATTTTTTCACTAATTGACCCTTTGCAGTCGGCAAGATTAGTAAGTAAGGTTTCTTTTAACGTGAGACTTTCAGCCAGATTATGTCTCTTTAAATGTTGTTTAAGAACACTCTCAATTTCAATCAAAGTATCTTTGTCATAAGGTGCTGCAGAAATAACACTCCAATCTACGAATATAGTGCTTAACGCCTGCTTGATACTGTGCTGCAAGTTGTGACTAGCAACGATTTCATCGTATAGATGAACGGCTGAATGTAACGCAGACAGATTATTGGGCGATACCTCAAATATCGGTAAGGACAGCTCATTTGATAAAGCGTTCCAGCGAAGGATAAGCGCTTGAGATTTTTTTCTAAATGCTATAAAGCTGGATATATACTGCCAGTCTGCCGTACTTGATGGTGCTGACGAGACTATCGTAATAGACTCAAGGTTTTTCTTTTCAGCAGATTTGCCAAAAATCCCAGCGAGACCAAATGACTTTTTGCCTTCAGATAAATTCTTCACCGCGTCAACGAGCTCTGGATTTTTATCAAAATCATCAGCCATTGTAATAGGTTTGGTTAAATAAATAGTTCTCTCATCAAAAAGCACTTTGATCTCATCGTTCAGTATAGTGAGATGGCCGATAATGTCTTGCTTAGTCTCATTAGCTAAATGCTGTTGAATATCCGTCGTCCAGCGCTGCCCAGCCGCGACAATTTTTTGTAGTAGGTCAGTTAGACGAGATGTATTAGCAGTGATTTCCTGAGCAATATTTATTGTACTAGCACTGTCATTGATTAAGCTTGCCAATTCTCCTTGCTGCTCAGCTGCTTGTGACTCATTGAGATAGCTTAAATCCTTATGAAGTTGCTTGATAGCGTTGGTAGGAGGCATGTCTGCAACGGCAGGAATTTTTTTATTAAGATAACTCAAATCACTGCCGAGGCTTACTCTTGCGTCTTTTAGGGCTGTGATATCAGCATGAGTAAATCGAGGTTTAAAGGTCTCTTCGATACCCAACTTATCGGGAAAGCTTTCGGTAAGCTGTCTGTTTTGAGCAACCTCAGTCGCGGCATCTATGGGCTTGATAGTTTCATTATCGATAGTGATATCATCAAGGTTCAACCGTGCCCAAGCCGTAATTTTATGATCAGTGCTGGCCAACTGTGCATGGATGGTATCAATTTGATTGTCAAACATGAGGATGTCTTTTTTGTAGGCCTCGCGATTGATACTAGATACTTCGCTCGATATTTTTTTGATGGTATGTTCAAACTGCTTTAGACCCTCGTTTTCACTGGTCAGTAGGCTAACGGCGAGCGGGCGAATAGATTCAGGCAGTTGTCCTTGTAGTACCTTTAGCGCGGGGTCTTTCATCGATGTGACCAGTACCCGCTTGCCAAGTGCTAAGTAATGACAAATGACATTAGCAATAGTATGGGTCTTACCTGTGCCGGGCGGGCCTTGAACGACGACTCCATCGTGGACATCTAACTGCTGTATGATTTGTACTTGTTCATCGTTGAACGCTTTGGGGAAATATAGCTCGGCTGGCGTGCCGATATAGCTATCACTGCCACTCACCATAGACAAACCACGATAAGCAGGCAGTATATTTTCTTTGTTTTCTGTAGCAGGCTCTGTCAGCATTGCCTTAAGGGCGCTCGGTAAATCAATGTCAGTGACCGATTCTAGCTGAATGGATAAGTTGTTTAAGTCTTGCAAAAAGATATTGTTACTTCTAGGACGCGCCATAATGACCCATGTGTCAGTAACAATCAGGTTGTTTTGCGCTTTAGGGATTTTTCGATCATCTGCACTAGTATGATCTGGTTGATAAACGCCAGAGGAGTCAAGCAAAGTAACCGCTGATTTTAAGATAGGCTCATAGCTACTCGGTAAAAAAGGACTTAAGGACACATCTTCTGAATCATAAAAATCTTTGCTGTTCTTTAATAACTTCGCTAAACCCTGATTTTCTTCTATAGAAAAAGGCTCCGTTTCAAGCGTGGGAGCAGATAGGGTAGGCTTGATGAGTAATGCCATTGTCTTTTGATCTAAGGTGATTTCAACAGATTGCGTCAATAGTGGATACTTTATCTGCTTGCTACTCTGCTCATCGTCCGTGCTTTTTCGTGTGGCAATACCCACACCCCACACCAACTCTAACTGTGCATCAGCGAGATTGCCCTGAAGCTGTTGGTTAAGCATGAATAGACTAGAATACAAAGCAATGCTTTGGCGAACGAGCTTTTCTTCTGCTAGCCAAGGTTTCCAAATATCTTTGAGGTAATTGTTATATTCCTCTTGTAAAGCTTCTCTTTCAGAGAAATCTTTTAAATAAACTTCTGTCTTTAATGTCTCGTCTGAATCTAACGATTCATTTTTATGATTATTTTCAACTTCAAACGGAGTGAATACCTCTGTAGCGCCCGAGGACAAAAGACCATCATCTATGAATGATTGCACAGATGCTTTTTCTTTTAGTGACGGTGGTTCGCTAAATTTGGCTGGAAACTTTAACCAATGTGCTAACAGTGCGCTGTTGGGTTTAGGTGCTGAGTTTTCACGCAATCGCTCTAAACGGAGCCAAACGTCCTCTGAGGTATCGTCGGTGATGTTAAGATTGATACCCGGCAAGCCTAATAATTGCTCCTCGGTACAAGTGAAATCACTGTGTTTAGCAAAATCTTGAGTAGGCGCTTTTTTCATCAAAGCACACTGCTTGATGAACTCAATTTGAGAGGCCAGTCTTTGTGCGTAAATACTCATTTGTTAAACCTTCCAAATCATCAAAATATTAGCCCTGACCTTGCTGGCACATCATAAATACTGTTTATCAGACTTTATAATTAAAATGCTTAGGCGGCTGATCATTTATAAATTAAAAAAAATACCAAACTATAGCACAGAAATTGATAGCACTAAGTCGCATCTAGTATTTTTAAAAATGATGGCTAATCATTACTATTTTATCACCCAAACTCTCATTATTCCTATCAAAAATACCTTTTCAAAAACCCCATAACCAAAAGTATTTAATAGCAAAAATATTTATGAGATTGGGGTTTAATATTCAGCTCAATGCGTTACTATTACCACCTTATTCCGTTAGACCCTCATATTAGATACTCTGTATTAACACCATAAGAAAAGGATAGGTTATGCGCTATGAAGTGATCGTTATCGGTGCAGGTATGGTTGGCACGTCAGTCGCGTGGCATTTACAAAAAAATAATTCAAAAGTACTGATGTTAGACAAGAAGTTGCCAGGGTCAGAGACCTCGTATGGCAATGCAGGATTGATTCAGCGCGAAGCCATTCATACCCATCCTTTTCCTCGTCAACTGACTGAAATGATCAGAGTATTGCCGAACCAAGGCACTGATATTCGCTATCGTATTCCAGCAATTTTGCGTTACCATCAAGCGCTGCTACAGTACTGGAAATACTCTACGCCCGCTTCGGTCAAAAAAATAGAATCAGAATGGCAGACACTGATCGCGCATTGTACCAGTGAGCATCAGACAATGATTTCAGCATCTGGTGCTGACGAACTAATCACTCGTGACGGCTGGTTGCAATTGCATCGCTCGGAAGAAACGTTTAAAGAAGCACAAGCATCAGCCATTGATGCGCGCAATCAAGGCGTTGAGCATAATGTACTAAACCTTGAAGCGCTAAAAGCCATGGAGCCTAGCGCTAATTTTGAAGGTTTCGTTGGTGCGATTCATTGGAAAAATTCTTGGCAAGTGTCAAACCCAAGTTCGCTAGTAAAAGCCTATGCGAAAAATTTCCAAGAGATGGGCGGTACAATTAAAGAGAGCGATGTAAAAGAAATCGTACAAGACGGTGAAGGTTGGAAAATCATTACTGATAATGACACTTATTATAGTGATAAGTTGGTTATCGCAGCAGGTCCATGGTCTAATGATTTGATCAAGCCACTTGGCTATAATCTGCCATTGTTCCCAATGCGTGGCTATCATCAGCATTTCAAAGTGACAGAAAAAAACACCATCAATCACAGTATGTTCGATATGGACAAAGGCTTTGTGATGGGGCCAATGCAGCAGGGTATCCGTATCACGACCGGTGCTGAGATGACTACCATGGATGCACCAAAGAACTTTGGTCAATTAAAAACGGTTCTGAAGCTGGCAAGAAAAATCTTACCGTTAGAAGACGCGGTAGAGTCTGAAGCATGGGCAGGATCACGTCCTTGTATGCCTGATATGAAGCCAGTTATTGGTCCTGCAGACAAGCATGAAAAACTATGGTTTGCCTTTGGTCACAGTCATCAAGGCTTTACTTTAGGGCCTATGACAGGGCGTCTGGTTGAAGAGATGATTCATGACAAGCCATTATTAGTAGATGTTGCGCCATTCAGTGCTCAGCGTTTTTCTAATTAACAGCGCATTTGACAGATTTAGCACAGACTTAAATTAATAAATTGAAGGTATATAACATGATTAAGAAGCTGCATAGCAATCAACGTATGAGCAAAACTGTAATCCATAACCAGACTATCTATTTGTGTGGTCAGGTAGGTAATGCAGAAGACGATATCAAAGCGCAAACATTGACTTGTTTGGAAAAAATTCAAACGTTGTTAGAAGAAGTGGGTAGCGATAAATCAAAGCTACTATCAGTAACGGTTTGGATAAAAGATATGGCAGACTTTGCTGCTATGAATGAAGTCTATGACCAGTGGTTTGAAGGCATTCAGCCGCCAGCTCGTGCTTGTGGCGAGTCTGCATTGGCACGTCCTGAGCTGTTGGTTGAGATGATTGCCATCGCCGCTGAGTAAGTAACAGATTGATTGTAGTAGTTGTTTAAAAAAGGCCATGATAGCGATATCATGGCCTTTCTTGTCATCTTATGGTTTGGTTGTGAATATGTTTTTATAAACGATCAAAGCAGATTAAGTCATATTTATTCAACTTATGTTTTATAATATTATGTATTTTTCACGTTACCTGTTATTATACGCCAGCAACAGTCCTGAGATAATTCATATATATTGAGAACTTGTAAAGTGCTTTAGCACTGATAGCAGCAATATTATGACTCTCTTTTTTAGCTAATTATAAGTTTGCCTTTTATTAAAGTTTTTGAGGAAATTCACGTGGAGTTCATAGGTGTTATTTTACTTGTCATCGCAAGCATCATGTGCATTATTTATAGTATTAAGTTAATTATTATAGCCTTCCAAGAGTCGGTACTGTGGGGGCTGTTATATCTATTTCTTCCATTTGCCAATTTATACTTTATTATCACTCGCTGGGCAGAGTGCAGTTCACCATTTTTGAGATCACTCATAGCCGTTGCATTTATGATTGTGGGCGCTTTAATGGCTTCATAATAATAGCAACGTCATCTTTCTTTAGTCAGAGTGTTTTTGTCAAACCGTTAGCATCCTTTCCATACGGCTTGGCGCTTTTCAACAAAGGCGTCAATACCTTCACTCACGTCGTCTGCCATCATATTACAAGTCATCACTTCACTGGCATAGTCATAAGCATCTTCGACGCTCATATTCAATTGCTTATAAAACATATCTTTGCCAGTTCTTACCGCTACTGGAGATTTGGCGGTGATAGCTGTGATTAAAGACTGCAAGACTTGCTCTAATTGTCCCGCTGGCGCTACTCGATTAATCAATCCATATTGCAAGGCGGTATGTGCATCGATAAACTCACCAGTAATCAGCATCTCAAACGCTTGCTTACGAGGTAGATTGCGACTGACGGCTACAGCAGGTGTGGAGCAAAAAAGCCCAACGTTTATCCCTGAAGTGGCAAATTTGGC
Organism: Psychrobacter sp. NC44; assembly: GCF_904846655.1. Classification (NCBI taxonomy): domain Bacteria; kingdom Pseudomonadati; phylum Pseudomonadota; class Gammaproteobacteria; order Moraxellales; family Moraxellaceae; genus Psychrobacter; species Psychrobacter sp. NC44. Next base: position 122,282 of record NZ_CAJHBN010000001.1, read on the forward strand.
TTCATTAGAGGCAACGGCTAAATCACAGGCGGCAACCAGTTGGCACCCTGCTGCTGTCGCGATGCCTTGCACTTTTGCAATCACGACTTGCGGCATACGATTAATAGTGAGCATCATGTGACTGCATTGTTGGAATAGGGCGCGCTGAAAGGCTTCATATGAATGTGCGCGCATCTCTTTTAGATTGTGACCGGCACAAAACGCTTTACCATTTGCTGCAATGACGACTACACGGATATTGTCATCTTGAGCGATACTGTCCAGTTCCGCTTGTAGCGCAGAGAGTAGCTCAACGGATAAGACATTGAATTGCTTTGGTCGGTTTAAGGTGAGAGTGACCACGCCACTTTTTCTATCATCTTTTCTAATAACGAGAAAGTCGTCCATGGCTAAGGCAACGTCAGAGTTTGTCATTTATCATCCTTGATAATGGGTTGTTTCGTTTGGTAGATGCTATGTATAGCTACCTAAATAGTAGCATGGCTTACCTCTTATATAATAGGTAAGCCATGTAGAAAGCAGACAAATAAAAATAGCGATCTCATATTCTGAGGTCGCTATTTGTTTATCAGTCAGATACACGCCAAGGCTGTATTTACACTGAACTTAGTATGCGCCTTCGCTATAAATAAGCTCGTAGCTGTGGCTGTATATCTCGACGATATTGCCAAACGGGTCTTCCATATAGATCATGCGGTAAGGCTTTTCACCAGGGTAATAATAGCGTGGTTTTTCCATACGCTTTTTACCACCTGCTGCAACGATGCACTCAGCCAACTCTTCAACATTTGGATCTTGAACACAAAAGTGAAAGATACCTGTTTTCCAATATTCAAAGTTATTTTCAGGGTTTTCTTGATTTTTAAATTCAAAAATTTCAACACCGATACGGTCACCAGTAGATAGGTGAGCAATACGGAAACTGCCCCAACCTGAACCGAATACTTCAGTACACATCTCACCAATCGGGCTATTATCTTCAACAATCTCTGTTGGCTCCATGATGGTGTACCAACCCATTACTTCAGTATAAAATTTTACGGCGGCTTCTAAGTCAGGGACTGACAGGCCGATGTGCGAAAAACTCCTTGGATAAACGTTGTTCATAGCTTTTGCTCCTGTTAGTTGTACTCTTATTTAACGTGAGGCCAGTATACAAACATACGATTATTATGTAAAATTATCAAATATTATATAAATAATTATGTATCGTAATGATAAATATCACATGGTTGCGCACTTTTTGTGCGCTTGCCGAGTTCGGGCACTTTACTCGTACGGCTGAACGCTTACACATGACCCAATCTGGCGTGAGTCAGCATATACGTAAGCTAGAAGATCAGTTGGACACAGACTTACTGATTCGTCAAGGAAAGCAGTTTTCACTGACCAATGCAGGTGAACAGCTCTATAAAGAAGCAGGGGAGATATTGCAGCGCTTATCAAATCTGGAGCAGCGCATCGGTGAAGATCCTCATTATGAAGGGTTGGTACGTTTGATGTCGCCTGGTAGTGTGGGACTCAAGCTATATCCGCAGCTTTTGACCTTACAACAGCAGCATCCAAAGCTAGTGATTGATTATCGCTTTGCTCCAAATTCTGATATAGAGAAGGCGCTTGCCAATCATGAGATTGACATTGGTTTTATGACGGATGTCTCAGATGAGGAGACAGTCAGTTGTAAGTCTATGGCTCAAGAAGCGCTAATATTAGTAACACCTGCAACTACGGTGGAGCCGAGCTGGGAGCATCTCACCGAGCTTGGTTTTATTGATCATCCAGATGGTGCACATCATGCAGGTATGCTGCTAAGCGCTAATTATCCTGGATTCCAGCACATCAATGATTTTGAGAAAAAAGGCTTTTCGAATCAGATAGGATTAATCTTAGAGCCAGTGAGTAGGGGTATAGGCTTTACCGTGCTACCTGCACATGCAGTGGCTGCTTATCAAAAGCCTGAGCTTATTAAAAACCATCATCTGCCTGTTGCCGTTAGCGAGACGCTATATCTTGCAGTAAGACGACAGCATGCACTCTCTAATAGAATGCATACTGTCATTGATGAAGTAACGAAATGGCTATAGATATTTTGAGAATGAATGATAAATGCACAGCTATCAAAGGTTAAATAGCTGTGCATTTAATAGAAGTCTCTTATTTAATAGACTATCGTTATTTCAAGTTTTGCCCAAGTTTGATACTTGCAGCGATATTTACAGCCGTGGTTTCAATATTTTCATAAGCCTGACTCAGTACGTTTTCAATGGTATCTACTTTTTGAATACTGGGCATGATGACCTCGAACTGGCTGGTTTGCGCAGGTTTGAGTCCGTCAACACTACCACAAATAGCAATGACTGGCGTATGGCTGGCTTTGGCAAGCTGACTGATACCACCTGCCACTTTACCCATGGCTGTTTGCGCATCGAGCTTACCTTCGCCAGTGATAACGAGATCAGCCTCTGCAATATGCTGCGACAAATGAGCCACCTCAGCAACTGTGTCAAAACCTGATTTTAGCTTAGCTTGAAAGAATGTCATCATCGCGTAGCCAAGACCACCAGCTGCTCCAGCGCCTTCGACATGTTGGCAGTCCTCATAACCGTGATGACCGCACATGGTGGCAAAGTGACTGAGTGCTTTATCTAAAGCTTTTACTTGCTCTGGACAAGCGCCTTTTTGTGGACCAAATACTGCGCTCGCACCCAAAAGACCACATAATGGATTGGTCACATCACAAGCGACTTCAAATACTGTGTCTAATACCTTTGCATGAAGATTTATATTATCAAGCCTATGTAGGCTGGCAAGTGCGCCACCACCATGAGTGAGTAGAGTGTCATTGATATCGTGAAAGGTGATGCCCAATGCCATTAGCATGCCAAGACCTGCATCATTGGTTGCGCTACCACCTAGACCAATCACGATACGTTTAGCTTCTTCTTCTAACGCATCAGCAATCAGCTCGCCGACACCGTAACTACTAGCAATGACAGGATTGCGTTCATCGCTTGTCAGTAGATGTAATCCGCAGGCTTGAGCAACTTCGATGACAGCCGTAGCGTCGGGCAATAATAAATACTTTGCCGTTATCGGTCTCATCAGTGGATCATTGACCACCACTTCTTTCCAGCGTCCACCCAATACATAAGACAGTACCACAGACGTGCCTTCGCCGCCATCTGCCATCGGCAATAGCTTATAATCAGCCTCTGGAAACACTTGACTGAAGCCAGATTGAATGGCGCGACAAACATCCAGTGCGTCTAAGCTTTCTTTAAATGAGTCGGGAGCAATTAAAATTTTCATGAATGTCTCTTTGAATCTCTTTAAATAAATACCAAGGTTAATAACCAGATAAAGACGATGCTGGTCACGCCTTGAATGCCCGTTGCCATAGAATGGGCTTTGTAAGCCTGCGCCACACTCATACGACTAAACTGACTGACAATCCAAAAAAAGCTGTCATTGGCGTGCGAGATAGTCATGGCACCTGCACCAATGGCCATCACACAAAATACGCGACCAAGCTCACTGTCGAGACCAATTTGATCCAATAGCGGCGCAACCATCGCAGAGGTGGTGACCAAGGCGACTGTGGTTGATCCTTGTGCCGTTTTTAGAGCAGCAGAGACAATGAATGGCATAAAAATACCAAGCCCTAACGCAGATAACGTTGTGCCCAAATAGTCACCAATAGGTGTTACTTTTAGCATGGCACCAAATGCACCACCTGCGCCAGTAATCAATAGGATAGGCGCTGCCACAACCAAACCTTGAGAGATGCTGTCGCTAATTTGCTGCGTTTTTTGCTCAGTGTTAATTAGCAAGAAAGACAAGAATAAACCAATCAGTAATGCCGTGAGTGGATTGCCGATAAACACTAAAATATCTGTCAACGTGCCACTGCCAAATGGTGCACTTGGGAAGTTCGCAACAGACGATAAGCAAATCAATACGATAGGGACAATAATAGGCAAAAACGCCATTGTTGCGGACGGCATGCTGCTATAGTCGTCGCGTGTCTTCATGTTTTCAGGCAAAGTCGCTGCTGGCGCATCCAGTGCGTCGATATTGTCGGGAGCGACATTCAAGAAGCGATTGGACCACCACCAGCCAGCCAGTACAGCAACCGCTGTCACCACCACACCGACCATAATAACCAAGCCTAAATTGGACTCTAGTCCTAAGTTACCTGCTGCGGCAATTGGACCTGGGGTTGGTGGTACAAAGGTATGAGTTGCGTATAAGCCTGTCGCTAAGGCAATGCTCATCGCCACACTGGATACGTGTAAACGCTCGGCCAATGTTTCTTTTAATGAGTTTAAAATAATATAGCCAGAGTCACAGAATACTGGCACTGAAACCACAGCACCAACGATAGACATGGTCAAAGTAGGGAAGCGAGGTCCCAAAACTTTGATGACCGTTTCTGCCATTACAATGGCGGCGCCTGTTTTTTCAAGGATTAGCCCTATGATAGTACCGAAGACAATAACCAGACCGATGTAACCTAAAATACCGCCAAAGCCATCAGAGATGGTTTTAGCAACGGTATTAAGCGGCACTTGGTAAAATAGCGCTACTAAAAAGGCTGATAATATCAATACTAAAAAAGGATGCCACTTTAACTTTGCTGTGGCAAAAATAATAAAAAGAATGGTCAGCACAAGCCAAAATACGATCATTACTGTCTCTACATGTAGGGTTGATAGCGATAATTGTGGATGCTGCTACTGAGCTATTATTTCATTAATAGCAGCATCAATAGGTATATGGATTTTTAAAGGGGCATATTCTATAGTAAATCCAAGCTGCTAGGGAATCTATTCGGCTCATATTTGATTTTATTCATGGTAAAGCTTAGATACTCTGCTAGTATGTGCTTTTTGCTTCACACGTACCATTATCAGGATGCCTACCTTGACCATATTTACTGCGCCTACTATAGCCAATATAGAAAATGATGAATTACGTCTGCAGCTACAGCAGATTATAGACCTAAAAACCAAGCCGCTGGGCGCGCTTGGGCGAATAGAGGCACTCGCTGTGCAGTTGGGCATGATTCAAGGAACGATCACACCGCATATTGAGCAAGCGCAAATACGAGTGTTTGCGGCAGACCATGGTTTGACTAAGCATGGTACATCAGCTTTTCCTAGTGCTGTCACTGCGCAAATGGTTCATAATTTTTTGCAAGGTGGTGCCGCCATCAACGTATTGGCACGCCAGCATAATATTGAGTTAAAGGTTGTTGACGCTGGGGTGGATGCCGACTTTGCTCCTCATCCAAAATTGCTAGATTATAAAGTTCGCCATGGTAGCCGAGACGCGCTAACAGAGCCTGCGATGACAGAAACAGAGTGTTTAGCAGCGCTAGAAAACGGCATGAAAGTCGTCAAGAATCTAGCGGGCAATCTGTTGATTGTTGGTGAAATGGGCATAGGTAATACTTCAGCAGCGAGTCTTTTGCTCGCAAGACTTGGCGACTTGTCTATTGCTGATTGTATTGGTCGCGGTACAGGGCTTGATGATGCAGGATTAGAGCATAAGACGGATATTTTGACGCAAGTATTAGAGTGTCATCAACAGGCACAAGCACCGTTTGATGTACTCGCTGCATTGGGCGGGCTTGAGATTGCGATGATGGCGGGTGCGCTGATTCAGGCTGCTAGTGAACGGCGTATTCTCCTGATTGACGGTTTTATTGCCAGTAGCGCATTATTGGTGGCTGAACGCCTAGCGCCCGGTGTTGCTCAATACGCGATTTTTGCTCATCATTCTGTTGAGCCGGGGCACGCGCATTTATTGAAATCACTAAATGCTGAGCCTTTACTTAATATGGGCATGCGCTTAGGCGAGGGTAGCGGGGCTGCGCTCGCGTATCCATTGTTGCAATCCGCTTGCGCCATTATTAATGAGATGGCAAGCTTTAGTGACGCTGGTATCAGTGAGCAAAACAACTGATGTCACAATCATTAAACAAACCATCAAATCAGCCATCAAATCAGCCATCAAATCAGCCATCAAATCAGCCATCAAATCAGCCATCAAATCAGCCATCCTCGCCTAGACGAAATCTTACTCAATTTATGAAGCATGAATGGATATTGTTACTGGTCGCCATTCAATTTTTAACGAGATTATCAGTACCGCCATTTAAACATTATAATCCGCAATGGTTGCATCAGAGCAGTCGCCATTTCCCCGCAGTCGGTTTACTGGTGGGCTTACTCTGTGCTGGCGTGTTTTGGCTTAGCAGTCTGTTATTTACGCCGCTAGTTGCTGCAGTGCTGAGCACAGCTTTTGGAATTAAGCTCACTGGCGCTTTTCATGAAGATGGTCTTGCGGATAGCTGTGACGGTCTCGGCGGTGGTCTGACTCGCGAGCGCACACTGACTATTATGAAAGACTCGCGCCTAGGTACTTATGGTGTATTAGGTTTGGTGTCGGCGCTATTACTCAAAATCAGCTTACTTACCTCGATGCCCATACCGATGGCTGTCATCGCGCTTATCATAGGACATACCGCGTCGCGTTTACTTTGCATTAGCCTGCTGTCTTTACTGCCTTATGGTGGAGAGATAGAACACGCAAAAGCCAAACCGATGGCGCAGCAGTTGACGCCAATACAAGGGCTATATAGCAGTGGCTGGCTAATATTGGCTATTATTTTAGTCGCCCTTATATTTCCCAATACGATGCAGCAGATTGGGCTTGCTCAATGGTTGTTAGCATTTATATTGGCGCTGATAGCCACTGACTACATGCGACGTTTATTGCGCAGGCGCTTGGATGGTTACACGGGCGATGGGCTCGGCGCGACGCAGCAGCTTAGTGAAATTGCTATTTATATCGGACTGGCTGCTTCTATACCGTTTATCTGATATAAAAATGATGCTCAAAATAGGATAGTAACAGCAAATGATTTTTCATATTTGGCGTCATCCCAAACCGATGAATACTGAAGGAATTTGTATTGGACAAACGGATGTCGGCGTCGATAAACGTAAGTTGAAACGTCTTGCCAATAAAATCGAGCGCTTTGTGCGTTTGCATCAATTGCCAAAAACAATTTGGGTCAGCCCCTTACAACGTTCACTAAAAGTCGGGCAAATATTAGCGCAACGTGGTTTTGAGTGTCGAGTCGCACCTGAATTGGCTGAGATTCATTTTGGCGAATGGGATGGATGTCGGTGGGCGCAAATCACCAAGCAAGAGATTGATGAGTGGTGTCATAATTTTGCACATTTTGCCCCCAGTCATGGAGAGAGCTTGCAGCAGCTATTTGAGCGTGTTGAAGGTTGGTTGGTTAAGATTTCAGCTGAACAAGAAGATAGCCCAGTATTAGTCATCGGTCATACAGGCTGGATAAATGCAGCCAAGATAATAGCTGCTGACCAAGAAGTGCCGAAAACAGCCGCTGAGTGGCCGCGCTCTGTCGCATATCTATCCTGTAATCGTATTGATATTTAATTAAAAAACGGCCATTATGTTGACCGTTTTTAAATTTTGAATGCTTTTGAGTGCTTTTGAATAATTTAGGAGGCTGCTAGCTTTCAGCTTGTAGCTCATCGATTTTTTCAAAGTAGGCTCTCTCGTTTTCTGCTAATCCTAGGTTTGAATCAAAGCTCACATAAATGCCTCTATCATCCAGTGTTGCATACCAGTGGTCTGCATCATTATCGGTTAGGATTTGAAAGTATTTATTATTAACGATTCTACCCACCTTATAAATTTCACCTTCGCTATAAAAGTGATTGCCTTGGGTACATCGTAATTTGTCGTCAGTATTTATCATGTCATTGCAGCCTATCGTTATCTAAATAAAATCTATCAATCAAATACAACGAGCATATCAAGTCAGGTGACAATAATAAAGATGACTTTATAGGTAGTATCTTATTGTTAAGTATAGGCTTTCCAAGCTATTTATTACAAATAGTTGCTAGAATATATCACTGTTCAAGATACCTGATAAAATCTTAAATTAAACGCGATAGCAAAACGCAAAAAAGCCAGCAACATGACGTTACTGGCTTTTTTAGACTAGATCTAGATATTCAAAAAATTACTCTTCTGAATAATCTTCGTTCTCGTCTTCAACTTCTGTTGCTGACTCTTCGTTGTCGCCATCTTCAGAAAGAATGGTAACTAGAATAGTAGCGGTAACGTCATGATGTAGCTGAATATCAACATTGTATTCGCCAACTTGACGTAAAGTGCCTTCAGGAAGCTTGATTTCAGCACGGTCTACTTCTAGACCTGAGTTAGTCAATGCTTCAGCAATATCGCGAGTACCGATAGAGCCGAATAGCTTGCCTTCGTCGCCTGATTTAGCACGCATGATGACATTAACGTCAGTTAGCGCATCAGCACGTTCTTGAGCAACAGCTACTTCTTTGGCTTCTTCAGCTTCAAGCTCGGCACGACGTGCTTCGAACTTTTCAATGTTAGCTGCAGTAGCAGGTAGTGCTTTACCCAAAGGGATAAGAAAGTTACGTCCGTAACCTGGTTTCACATCGACAGTTTCACCGAGTTTACCAAGGTTGACGATACGCTGTAACAAAATAATTTGCATGAGTCATTCCTAGTTAAAATTAACGGTTAACCCTGATGGTTATCAGTGTATGGAAGTAGCGATAAATAACGAGCTTGCTTGATAGCAGTAGCTAGTTGACGCTGATATTTAGTAGATGTACCGGTAATGCGGCTTGGTACGATTTTACCATTATCACTGATGTACTGTTTTAGCAATTCAACATCTTTATAATCGATGTGAGTGATGCCTTCAGCAGTGAAACGGCAGAATTTGCGACGGCGATAGAAACGTGCCATGAGTATTCTCCTTTAATTAGTCTTCACTGTTGTCGTTGTCGTCATTATCGTTTTCACGACTGTCTGGACGACGAGTAGTTGCTTTGCGTGCGCGTTTTTCATCGGCATTCTTGGCTAACTGCGACTCTTCAGTGACAGCGTCGTCACGGCGCATAACTAGACTACGAATGATCGCGTCGTTATAACGGAATAATTCTTCAAGTTCAGCTAAAGTTTCACCGTCAGTTTCAATGTTGAAAAGAACGTAATGAGCTTTGTGAATCTTGTTGATTGGATATGCCAATTGACGGCGGCCCCAATCTTCTAAACGATGAATAACACCGTTGTTGTCTTGAACTAACTTGATGTAGCGCTCAACCATGCCGACCACTTGGTCGCTTTGGTCTGGGTGTACAAGTAACACCAGTTCGTAATGTCGCATTATGACTCCTTACGGATTAGTAGCTATTAACCCTATGTTAATAGCAAGGAGATTTATAAGGTAAGCCCGATTTCTAGCTATTATTATAAAAAATAATAAGAAATAAGCTTAGTTTATAAAGCGCCGTATTATAACAGTACTCGGCAACTAACACAAAGGTTAATCACTGAGCCACCGTTAATAAATTATAACAATAATTAAAAATGCTCGGTTCATAAAAAAGCAGCGATATCGCGCTGCTTTTTTATCAAAATAATAAGATGGATTGTTAATAAACAAGCTATTTTATTTTTGGTTCTTTCACTAACTGACTGCTATCTGCTTTTACCACTAAGGTTTTGGCCAACTTGTCATGCCAACCGATATTTTCAGGGCTTTTCGATGCCATGTAATAATGAATAGCAATAATCACGAACCCTAAGAAGCTGGTAAACGAGAACAATAAGTTATAAATAATAAACAATAACAAAGTACGCACACCAATAAGCTTGGTAAAAGAGGGCAGCCGATGAGTGGTTTGATCCACCACGCGAATACCCGTAATCAGCTTACCGAGTGACTGACCACGCAGTGTGATAAATACCAGTTGTAGCGCAAATAAGCCAAATACCATCACTTGCGACATCATCAATGTGCTACTAGGAAGACTCTCCATCAGTGTCATTGAATACTGATAAGCCGCATCCATGTCTTGGATATTTTGGAATTTGGTATAATCCACATCCATTTTTGTCAATGCCATCACTAGCGGAAAAATAGCCAGTAGATAGAGTAATCCATTGATGGCTGTTGCTAATACTCGCGACATAATCGGTGCAAGTACCACATTGCCGACGACTTTGTCTTTGCTAGACGCAGCCTGATTGCTATTAGCCTTGTTTAGTGACACATTATTGTGCGGTGTTTGCTGACGATTGGTGGTCATGTCAGCTTTCACATTTTTATCCGTGTCTTTCGGACGTTCAGGCTTGCCATACAATCTATCTAATGAAACTGATTTGCTATCCGAGCTATTGCTAGCGTTATCTTCAGGAAAAACAGTTACATTATTGATAATAGAGTCATTAACCTGAGGCTTGCCAAGGTTGGTAGGTCGATAAACCGTTTGATTATTGGTCAAGTTACCGACACGCTGCCATTGGTCTAAGCCTTCATGCCACATCAAATCATCCAGCAGTACTTCACCAGATGCCAACATGATATTTAGCTGCTCCAAATTGTAGGGACCAGCTTGTACGTTATTTCGAGCAAGGAAAATCTGCATAATTGCCTGCATAGTTAGTCATATCTTAAGTCACTATATATGATACATAATATTAGGGTCTATTTAATATTTTTCAAATAGACCCTAATCATTGTTTCTTTAATGACTGTGTGAATTATTGCTGTGACTGAACGTTACGGCTTACTTCGCTTCTTCACCAGCTAAGAAGAACCAAGTATCTAGTACAGAATCAGGGTTCAATGACACTGAGCTGATACCTTGCTCCATGAGCCAGAACGCGAGATCTGGATGGTCTGATGGACCCTGACCACAGATGCCGACATATTTGTTTGCTTTACGGCACGCATCAATCGCCATGGTCAATAGTTTCTTAACCGCAGGATCACGCTCATCAAATAGATGTGAGACGATACCTGAGTCACGGTCAAGACCAAGGGTCAACTGAGTCAAGTCGTTAGAGCCGATTGAGAAACCATCGAAATGCTCTAGGAATTCATCTGCCAATAGGGCGTTGGTTGGTAGCTCACACATCATGATAACGCGTAAACCGTTTTCGCCACGTTTTAGACCGTTTTTCTCAAGTAATTCGATGACTTCTTTGGCTTCGCCAACGGTACGAACGAATGGAATCATAATCTCGACGTTGGTCAAGCCCATCTCATCACGTACGCGTTTTAGTGCTTTACACTCAAGCTCAAAGCAGTCACGGAAGTTGTCAGACACATAACGACTGGCACCGCGGAAACCAAGCATTGGGTTTTCTTCTGATGGCTCGTATAATTTACCACCAAGCAAGTTAGCATATTCGTTTGATTTAAAATCTGACATACGAACGATAACTGGCTGATCCATAAAGGCAACGGCTAGCGTTGAGATACCTTCGACCAACTTATCAACATAGAAATCAACCGGTGAGGCATAACCAGCGATACGCTCTTGGATGGCTTGGGCGATTTCGCGTGGTAAGCTGTTCATGTTCAGTAGTGCTTTTGGATGCACACCAATCATACGGTTGATGATGAATTCTAAACGCGCAAGACCAATACCTTCGTTTGGCATTTGCGTGAATGAGAAGGCACGATCTGGATTACCAACGTTCATCATTACTTTGAAGGCAAGCTCTGGCATAGACTCAACAGAGTTGGTCTGTACTTCAAAATCAATTTGGCTTTCATAAATGAAGCCAGTATCACCTTCGGCACAAGAAGCAGTGACGTCTTGACCATCAACCAATAGCTCAGTGGCATTACCACAACCAACGATGGCTGGAACACCTAGCTCACGAGCGATAATCGCTGCGTGACAAGTACGACCACCACGGTTAGTAATGATAGCAGAAGCACGCTTCATGACAGGTTCCCAATCCGGATCCGTCATGTCTGATACCAGTACATCACCTTCTTGTACTTTATCCATCTCATTTAAGTTGCTAACGATACGGACTTTACCTGAACCGATACGCTGACCGATTGAACGACCTTCACACAATACTTTAGCATTAGTCGTGTCGATGATATAACGTTCCATAACATTGCTGTCTTGGCGGCTCTTAACGGTTTCTGGACGCGCCTGAACGATGAAGATTTCGTTGGTATCGCCGTCTTTTGCCCACTCGATATCCATCGCTTGGCCGTAATGCTTTTCGATCGTCACGGCTTGTTTAGCAAGAGAAGTTAGCTCTTCAGTTGATAATGAGAACTGCATACGATCTTGCTTTTCAACATCGACAGTTTTTACTGATTTAGTGGTGCTACCTTCATCACCATAAACCATTTTCTTATGCTTGCTGCCTAGGTTACGGCGAATCACCGATGGTTTGCCATTGGCTAGTAATTGCTTAGAAATATAGAATTCATCTGGGTTAACCGCGCCCTGTACAACCATTTCACCTAGGCCATAGCTTGAGGTGATAAAGACCACTTGATCAAAACCGCTTTCGGTATCTAGCGTGAACATCACACCCGCCGCGCCAGTTTCTGAGCGAACCATACGCTGTACAGCAGCCGATAAGGCAACGCCTTCATGCTCAAAACCTTTGTGTACACGGTAAGAGATGGCACGGTCGTTATAAAGAGATGCAAATACTTCTTTAATCGCAATCAGAACGTTATCAATACCGCGAATGTTCAAGAAAGTCTCTTGCTGACCCGCAAATGATGCATCTGGCAAATCTTCGGCAGTCGCAGAAGAACGTACAGCAACCGCGATGTCTTCGCCGCCGCTCATCGTTTCAAACGATTGACGTACTTCTTGCTCAAGATCACTTGGCAGCTCTTGCTCAATAATCCAAGTACGAATCTTTTTACCCGTTTCTGCAAGTTTTTTGACATCGTCAACATCTAGCGTTTTTAGTTCGTTGTTGATTTTGTCAAGCAGGCCAGTTTCATTCAAAAAGCGGTTAAATGCATTTGACGTGGTGGCAAAGCCGCCTGGAACACTAACACCCAAATCAGACAAATGGCTGATCATTTCACCTAATGAGGCGTTCTTGCCGCCGACCATTTCAATGTCGTCTTTTCCTAGCTGATCAAGATTGATTACAAGTGCTGTAGATTGCGCTGCCATGATAACTCCAGAAAATAAGGTTATTTAGTAAAGATTATAACGGTGAATTATACCGCTATATTTGGAGAATTTCGAGGGGTTGAACCAATATTTTTGTCAAAAAGATACAAATTGTGGGCTTTGCTACATAATTAGTAGAAGATTATTCATTTTTCTATTTTTGAGATGATGTAAAAATGCGAGTCAAGACCACTCTAATTATCAAGATATATCTATAAATCGGCTGATAAATAGAGGATTTAAAATAAATAAGAGAAGAGTATTAGGATGTTCTTATAGTATTTGCCTTTATATATAGCAGGTAATGCTGCGCTAGTATGAATAACCAGTCAGCACAATAATGGTTATTAATCGGCATGATAAGATTAAGGGCACTGTGGCTTTCTAAGTGTACGCCTGTAACATTGATTTCTATTAGGTCGCTATTATGCGTATAATGTAGAGCATAAATAGTAGCGGTTTATCCTGATATAAATGTGTAATATTAGCGCTTATACAAAACGAAAATTACGTCTGAAAATCAAGTCTAAAGCCGATCAAAAATAAAAGCCAAATGAAAATTACCATTGTGTTTTCAATCGAGGTGCCAACGTTATGTACTCAAGTAATCCAGCTGAACAACTGAATCCCACTATTCAAAATCGCAACGCGTTAAACTTAGACAGCTCTCAAGCCGTTCGAACCGCGTTTTTTATCTCAGATGGCACAGCGATTACGGCGGAGACGCTTGGCCGCGCTATCTTGAGTCAGTTTGCTTCAGTACCTTTTGAAACACGAGTGTTGCCATATGTCGATAGCTTAGAGCGTGCAGAAGACGCCGTTGAGCAAATCAACATGGCGTATCAACGAGATGGTCTGTTGCCATTAGTCTTTGATACGATTGTTAACCCTGATATTCGTGAAAAGATCAATTCTGCCCAAAGCTGTAACTTGGATATGTATGAGGGTTTGATAGGTCGCGTCGCTGAAGAAACGGGTGTGGAGCCTGACGGACATTCGGGTCATGCACACGACGATGTGGATTCTGAGACTTATAAAGAACGTATCGATGCGGTGCATTTCGCTTTAGACAATGATGATGGTGCGCGTACGCGTCATTACGATGCGGCCGATATTATTTTGGTGGGCGTATCGCGTTCAGGCAAAACACCGACTTCTTTATACTTAGCCTTACAGTTCGGTATTCGAGCAGCAAATTATCCTTTGACCGAAGATGACTTGTACGATAATCAATTACCAAAAGCATTGCGCGAGCACAAAGACAAGCTGTTCGGTCTATTGATCGATACCGATCGCTTGGTGAAAATCCGTCAAGAGCGCCGTGCGGGCAGTCGTTATTCAAGCTATCAGCAATGTCAGCAGGAGCAGCGGGCAATACAAGGGATTTATATCACGCATGGTATTCCAAGCCTTGATGTCTCTGAGATGTCCGTTGAAGAAATCGCTACGCGCATCCTGCAGATGACGGGTCTCAAACGCCGTATCGGCTAATAAAATATAAGCTATCAATGAATGGCTTGAATCAATCAATCAATTAATTATTTAGCAATAACGATTGCTCAAAAAAGAACCATTATTTAAAGCATCACTATTAATAATCATTTAATACCATCTCATTATCACATAGAGAATACTATGAGTTCATCTTATAAGTCTAGCAAGACCCCTTTATTATTGGCCAGCTTGCTGAGTGCGGTAAGTTTACTGAGTGCTTGCCAAACGTCACCTTTTTCACGTGAGCCAGTGCCTGAGCCACGTTATATCCCAACCATCGTATTGGGTGAAGCGCAAATGCTAACAATTATGCCCAATCGTGTGGCCTGCGCCTCGGCATTACCGATGCAGTGTTTACTGGCCAAATCAAGCAAAGATGGCAGCGTGTTTCAGGTACCTTATGATTGGATTGATGACTTTAAACCAAGCCTTGGCACAGAATATGTGATTAGTGCGCGTCCGCAGATTGACGAGGGACAGAAAAGCGCGACTGGGCATTGGACACTGCAAAATATTGTGTCACAACGTATGGTGGGCACGCCTTAGTCGTGTGATTTTGACTCAAGCACCTATTGATTCACACACAGTCTAAAAATTAAATAAATAAGTAAATGTAAAGAGGACACGATGGGAACTAAAAAACCAAGCGACGCGACCAATGATATTGGTAAAGACATTCATACCGAAGTCTCGAATAAAGAAAGCGGTCGCGTGCCGAATCCTGAACATACTGAAGGCAAAAATAAAAAACAAAATATTGAACAAACCCATGAGCAGGTCACTGATGATGTCATGCACCATCCTGATCTTATTAATCCGCTCGATGATACGCGAATCGATATCAAGTCTGGTTATACAAAAGATTCACGTCGCTTAAAAGGCGATAACCACGAGTATGAGTATGATGCGGTCGTTTTAGGAGCAGGTCCTGCTGGCGAAGCGGCGGCTATGAAATTGACTAAATCTGGCAAAAAAGTGGTGGTCATTGATCCACGTGATCAGGTAGGTGGTAACTCTACCCATGTGGGTACGATTCCAAGTAAAGCACTGCGCCAATCGGTATTTAACCTCATTAACTTTCGCCGTGATCCTATGTTTACCAAGGCGATGGAGTACAAGCAAGTTCCTCTAAATAGAGTGCTTGCCAATGCCCGAAAAGTCATTCGCAATCAGGTTAGTACGCACACCCGATTCTATGAACGCAATCGCATTGAAGTGATTCAAGGTTGGGCAAGTTTCATTGATGCTCATACTTTGCGTGTTGAAACCGATGACAATGTCTTTGAAACCATTACCTTTAATAAAGCCATCGTAACGGTTGGTAGTCGTCCTTATCGCCCTGAAATTTTAGACTTTAACCATCCGCGCGTTTTTGATTCTGATAAAATTTTGCAAATGGATTATGTGGTCAAAAAAATTATCATCTATGGTGCGGGCGTGATTGGTTGTGAATATGCCTCTATCTTTACGGGTCTTGGTTATAAGGTTGATTTGATTAATAACCAAAATCAATTGCTCAGTTATCTCGATAGCGAGATTAGCGATGCTATCGCGCATGACTTTAGACAATTTGGCGTATTGATTCGTAGTAATGAAGAGATTGATCATCTTGAAACGCATGACGATTATGTCGTCTTGCATCTAAAGAGTGGTAAGCGCATCAAATCTGATGCCATTCTTTGGTCAAATGGTCGCTCAGGTAATACGGAAGGTTTAAACTTAGAAGCGATTGGTCTAAAAGCAAACAGCCGTGGTCAATTAAAAGTTGATGATACCTATTGTACTGAAATCGAAAATATCTATGCGGCAGGCGATGTGATTGGTTGGCCATCTTTGGCTTCTGCCGCTTATGACCAAGGACGCTGTGCGGCGGCCTTTATGGTCGGTGATAGCGATGCGGAACCAGTGTCAAGCGTGCCAACTGGTATCTATACGATTCCTGAAATTTCTTGTATTGGTAAAACTGAGCAAGAGCTAACCGACGAAAAAGTCCCATACGAAGTGGGTCAAGCATTCTTCAAGCATTTGGCACGTGCACAAATCATTGGTGAACGCTCAGGCGTACTAAAGATTTTGTTCCATCGTGATACGTTGGAGATTTTAGGCATCCATTGCTACGGTAACCATGCATCAGAGATTATCCATATTGGACAAGCCGTGATGAAGTGTAAGAGTAATAATACACTTGAGTACTTTGTGAATACTACTTTTAACTATCCAACGATGGCAGAAGCCTATCGTGTGGCGGCACTAAATGGTCTTAATCGTGTTTTTTAAGTGATAGAATCTTAAAACGTTATAAATAAAAAAGCGTCTGCTATGTTAGCAGGCGCTTTTTTTTTGATTCAGGATTATTGATTTGGCTTTTATTGATGGTAGGCGCTAATGACATGCAATCGTCTTTTGCTTTAGGACACTGTTTTAAGTGCTTTATTCGCGTTATGCCAGCGCACCCACATAAGTAGCGCAAAGTAAAATACCCATAAGGCGGCTAGTGCATAAAATCCAGTAGAAACTTGGGAAATACTAGCCCCCATTTGATTAAGCTGGACGGAGGTATTGATACCCGGTGTCGTGGGTACGAACCAACGTATGATTTGTAAAACTGTGGGCAGCTGATCTGCTGGCCACGGATAACCACTGACAAAAAACATCGGTAGTGAGCTAAAAATTAGGATTTGCATACTACGTTCGCGCTGGCGAAACCAGAGTCCAAGCACGCAACCAAGTGTCGCCACGGTTGGGCAAAATAACAGAAGGAACAGTAAACTGCCAAGCATGTTTTGCCCGCGCGGATAGTGGTGTAGCTCAAATGTCCAACCATAATAAAAGCAGCCAATAATGAAGCTAAACATACTGAGCGCAGCAATTCGCCCAAGCCAACCACGGATACTCGTCGCATGTCGCCGCTGCTCATACCACGTACCAATCAGCATCGCTGTGGCGATTAATAAGGTTTGTTGCAAAATTAGAATAGAGACCGCTGGCACCACGTAAGCGCCATAACCTTCTGTTTGATTGTATAGAGGGATAATTACTAATGGTACCGCTTGAGTATTAGCAGCCGCTGTTGCTGAATAAGCACCTTGTGCCACATTTTTTTTGACTTCAATCCCTGCTGATACCGTACTGACTGCTTTTAAAAACCCCATTTGTACGTTTTTATTTAACAGAAAGTAGCCGCCATTACCCAATACGCTGACGCTCGCTGCTTTTCCCGATAGTACTTGCTGCTCAAGCCCACTTGGAATGACCATGTACCCAGCGATTTCATCTGACCATATGGCCTCTTTAGCCTGCTGCTCGTTGAGAAAAAGCTGAGTGTCTAACTGCGGACTGGCACTCGCATAGCGAACGATGGTTCGTGATAGATTACTATTGTCGTTATCAATGATACCAACAGGTACATGGTTGACCACTTCTGTCGAATACGGCCAAGGATAAAAGAAGCCATAAATAATAGGGGCAATCAGTAAGAGTAATAGCACACCTTTATCAGAAAAGATGTCCTTAATGGTCTGTAAAAAACTACCTAAGAAACTTGGTGTTGAAGACTGCTTGGTTGAATCTGACGTTGTCGAAGATAAATGGTCTTTTGGTGGTAATGACATTAGCGCGCCCCCCAACGTTCAGGATGCGCCAGCGCGCGTTTGGTTAATAAAGTAGTCAAGCTCATCGCAATCGTCGTGGCAATAGCCAGACCATAGACGATCGGCAATGACACAGCAACAGGCGCTTGCATCTGTAATTGTGCAATATGCAGTTTTAGATAGTGAGTGAGTGGCAGTGCATCTGACCAATGCCGAGCACTGTCACTGATAGCAATATAAGGAAAGGTCACACCAGCAAAGGCATAAGAAGGTGCTGAAATAAAACCAGTAGCAGACAAGCCCATGCGTAATGAGAATGAGCCTAAGGTAAAGATAGCACCCAGCCAAAACGATAGCATTATTAATAATATCAAACCAGCATAAGTTGCAAGCACTGAGCTCATGGCAACGGATTCTTGCGGCGTGGCAAGCCATAGAGCCAACATCGCCCAAATGCTAAAGGCCAATGTAGGCCAAAAGTATTTGCCTAACAGACCAAACAATAATACTAAAACGTTTGCACTTTCCGTCATATCTTCATTCGCATGACTAGAGACAGAGATTTGATCATTTTTGCTCATGTTATGGTTGTTTTCTACGGCATTTAATATTTGCCCTGATGTTGACTCGTTTTGTGTGATTCGTGTCAAATTAGGATGACCTGTACTGATAAAGCGATACCAGTGGCCGAGTCGTTTATCCCGCAGCTCACGACCAATCGTCGTTGCACCGATCACCATCGCTAAAATATGCAGCAGCGCGGGTATGACCGTTGAAGCCAAAAACTGCTGATAATCGGTGGCTGCATTAAACAGGCTGATACGCTGTATGCCAATCGGTGAGTAAGCAATCGCAGCTTGCGACGGTGCCATGCCTTGTTTGACCAAGCGTTGTATCTCAACGCCTGCCGATAACGTCCCAGCGACCGCTTGAACGCTGGTTTGGATAATGCCCGAATGTGTACCGTACTGAGCATTTACTTGTAAAATTAATGGAGCAGGCTCAGCAGATAAAATATGCCGAGAAAAATCTTCAGGGATAATGACAATAGCGTAAATATCACGCTGCAAAATAGCCGCTTTTGCCTCAGCCTCTGAGTAATAAAGTTGTCTAACCGTTAGAGTAGGGCTGGCTTCCAAATAGCGTACCGCGGTATTGGCAATCGGGCTATTGTCTTGGTCTATCACCCCAATGGGCAAATCCGTAATCTGTGTTTGTGAAAATATCCACCAAATCAGTAGGACGGTTGCCAGTGGTATCCAGACTACCATACTAAAGTCCCACGGATTTTTGGTCAAAAACCGTCGCTCATAGGCAGCACTACGTAAAAAAGCCTTACTTAACTTCATCAGGTGCATGGCTTACTCTTGGCTTGCATTAGTAAGTGCTGGATTGACGCGTACAATAACGCTCATACCTGAGCGAATACGTGCATCGGGAGTCGTCGGACGTGCCTTTACTTCAAAGGTACGTACATCGAATCCATCATCATTATTGGTCGGGCGCCAAGTGGCAAAGTCAGACAATGTTGACGTAGCATAAACGGTGAACTGTTTGGTATAAGGCTTATTTGCTGATGACAGCGCAGGAATCGTACCAGTAAATTTCTGACCAATCGCAAACTGGTTTAAGTAGGATTCGGTGACATTAAGTACGACCCACTGCTCATCGGTATTGACCAACGTCAAGATAGGCACGCCTTGTCCGATGACTTCACCCGCGCTGACAATGACATTGTCCACAATACCTGCAATAGGGCTTTTTAAGTTGGCTTCTTCTTTTGCCACCAGTGCTTCTTCTAGTTGGGCATCGACTTGTGCTACTTGTGCTGTCGCCGCTGATTTATCTTCACTGCGTGCGCCTTCTTTAGCCAAGTCGTATTGTAAGCGTGCCGCTTCAGTTTGATCTTGAGTAGCCAGATATTGCGCATACGCCTCATCGCGTTTTTGCCGTGCCATAAGGCCTTCTTCATACAGGCGGTTGACACGCTGGTAAGTGTTCTCTGCCAAATCAGAAGCAGCTTTGTTGGCTTGCCATGCCGCTTTTGCTTGAGCGATCTCTTGTGGACGGGCGCCATTTTCGGCTTTATCTAACTGACTTTGTGCCATTTGCTTGCCAGCCAGCGCTTGATTGATCTTTGCGTTAATCTCAGGCGAGTCCATTTCAATCAGCTGTTGCCCGACCGTCACCGCATCACCTTCTGTGACCAGAATTTTGGCAATACGTCCCGGCACTTTTGCCGCGATGGAGGTTTGCTGCATCTGCATCTGCCCTTGCAAAGTCACGACTTCAGGCTCGCTATGCTGATTGCTTTTATATAGACCATAGGCAATAACACCTAATACAATCAGAACCAATAGCGCCAGAAGTGCCTTTTTTATCATGGCAGATTTATCCGCTTTTTCTGCATGGCGCTTATAAGTAGGCACTGCTTGCTCATTTTCAGCATCAGTTGCTTGATCGTTATGGTTATTGACTGAGTCAGTAGATTGCTCTGAGTCGTTTAACTTGCGCGAGTCGTCTGATTCGTTGGTAGATTCAGTCATGACAGTGAGATTCCTAAAGCAGCAAAATTGAGGATAAAGGGTATGTTATTAGTACATTCGTACAGCATAAGGTTTGGCGCTTTCTAAGGCTTCAGAATTAAAAATCGCACCAAAGGCAACGATAAATGCTGAATAATAAAGCCAGAGCATAATGACCACGGCAGCTGAAAGCGCGCCAAACTCAGCGCTATAGTTATTAAAGTTTTGCACATAAATCGAAAATAGCACAGACAATACAATCCAAAGAATGGTCGCCAGAGCTGCTCCTGGCACCAGTTTTTTTAGCGCGACGGCGTCACGGTTTGGGGCTAGGCGATAGAGGCTTAAAAAGCTCAAAAATATGATACCAGCCAATATAGGCCACCTGCTCCAAAGCGCAATCGTTTTAGCTATTTGCGGGAAGGGGAAATAGGCTGCCCCTACAGGAATAATAGCAATAGAAGAGACCGCTATAATCAAGATTACTACCGCGCCAAAGGTTAAGCTGACTGCTAAAATATTACCTTGTATGAAGTTACGCTCTTGAGTGATATGAAAGGCAAGATTGATAAGAATAATTAAAGATTTAACACCTTTAGAGCCAGCATATAGGGCGAGTAAGGTCGATAAGACAAGACTGAACGTGAGTGCGGATGTGGTATTAGAGACCAATGCGCTTAGGCGTGAATTGAGGACTTCATACACCGTATCAGGTATAAACGGATGCAAAATCGAGATTTGCTCTTGCATCTCAGCTGGTGAAAACGCGAGACCATAAAGCAGCACAAACACCGCCATTAATGGAAAAATTGATAAAAAACCAAAAAATCCCACGCTCGCGCAGTGTGCCCAAACATTAGAGTTGTTCGCAATACGCCACGTCTTTAATGAAGGCTGCAGCCAGTTATTTATTAATTTAGAAGTCGGGTTTTTCATAAAACAGTATTCGCAATAGAGTTAGCAATAGTATGGTTAATGGCAGCTTCATGATAATTAGTATGGTCAGGCTACTATAATAGTATTGCGGCGTTAACCTCGCTTGAGGTATCAAATATACCTCTTCGCTCAGCTGCCTTGTCATACTTTCAAATCGAATCAACTATATAAACGATTATCCACACTATCTATATTTTTCAAATTAAATCATTACTCAGTATACAAAGTCGGTAATCGAATATCAGCAGCATTAAGATAGGCGTTAAAGGCAAGAGGCGTACCACAGCTTTGCATGAGTGCGGCCAGCGATTGTACATAGCTGTTCGCCGCTTGCGCTTGTTCAGTACGTGCTTTAAGCGACTGCGTTTGTGCTTGGACTACCTCAATCGGTGTATTTACACCTTCTTGTAGCCCCAACTGGCGCAAACGCAATACTTCTGCGGCCAGATCTACATTGCTTTGTAATGCCTGATAACGAGATTGGGCATTATTAACATCGTGCCAGTTTTTTTCGACCAGTAATAATAAATTGTCACTGACTTCGATTTCAGACAGATCCGCTTGGCGTATTTTGGCATTACTCGATGCGAGTGACGCATTTTTATCAAGACCACCCCACAGCTTCCAGCTGGCTGATATACCGGCTACCCAACTGGGGTCTTTTTCAATTTTTCCGTAGCCATAGAGCATGACGGTAGGCTTGTGACCAGTATCTGATAGCGCATGTAGCTGCTCAGCTTGTGCGCGTTTGGCGGCGACTTTTTGTAGACCTGGGTGATTGGTGAGTGATAAATTCTGAAAATAGTTTACATCGGGTAAAGGACGGCTAGAAACGAATAACGGTGTCGTGGGTTTGATACGATAGTCGGTACGCAATAGCCGCTGTAAAGCCATCATCGCAAGACGAGCATCGTTATTGGCATTGACGGACTCACTTTTTGCATCGGCAAGCGCAGATTGTGCTTCTAAGCGATCAACACGTGAGATAAAACCTTCTTCAAAAAGCCGCTGCGCCATATGGTCAGTCTGCTGCAAGGTATCATAAGCATCTTCACGTAAATAAGCGGCAATGATGGCCAGCTGTGCTTTAAAGTAACGCTCAATCAGGGTGTTATAAAGCTCGTTTTTATCCAATAGACTGTCTGCGACGGCTTCTTGGGTACGGGCATTGGAAGCACCTGTCAAAGCGTTGGTACGTCCAGCAGTATAGATGGGCCAAACCACGCCCAGACCTGCACCAGCCGTTGAGCCTGAGCGCTTTAACTCATAAGAATCTGGGATACGCTCACCGACCAATTCACCAAAATTTGGCAAATCTGGTAACGGTGGAATAGGCGGAATCACATTATCGATACCATTGTTAACGTCATTAACAATACCGTTTTTCAATGATGATAAGTCAAGATCCGCGTCTAAGTTGTAAGCGTTGGCTGATAGTTGGGCAAACACCAATGGATTGTCCAAGGTTTTGAGCGCATCCGTTTGATATTCACTAGCAGCAATCGCCGCTTGATTGGCGGCCAATTTCGGTGACACTTGTAATAAGATATTTTGAGCTTGCTCAAGGCTTAACAGGCTAGATACTGCTAATGGATAACTATTATCAATACTTTTATGGGTAATGGGATCGATAAGCGTTGTTAAGCCAGTTTTTTGCTCGGCTTGACCCATATCTGTATCTGTCGTTGACCTTCTATTTTGAATCTCATTTTTTTGAGTACTGTTTTGAGCGCTGTCTTGAACGCTGTCTTGAATGCTGCTTTGAGTACTGTATTGAGTGTCAGCGTCGATAATTTGCGTCACTGCAACGGCTGTGACCTCATTCGGTGACTCGATATTATGATCAGTAGCGCTTGCCAAAGCAGGCGCCGCTAAACCCATGAACGTAATCGTCATCACCGCAGTAGACAGAGTCGATAAAGCAAATTTCATAAGTCACATAAGCCATTAATTAGAATGCAAAGTATTTTAGAGTCAGGCAAAAAAGTATCAACTATTGTGTTCAAACCCTGTTCAAACAGTTCAATATGGTCAACCATTAACAGAAGCCAACATTTTGTTATGGATAACAAGCGCTACACTGTAGTGGCACAATAGTGACGGGTCAATGCTCAGTATTTGCTTACTGTGCGTTGAATAAGCCATGATTTTATGTTAGAGGTCGGGTGTTAAGACAAATAATAACATCATTTGTTAATTAATAATAAAAGGTTTATCAAGTCATTAGCACTTAAATCGATTTTAGATCACTTTTAAAAGTTTTCAGCGAAAATGATGGTTAGTTATGATTGTTGTACTACAAAGCAGCTTATAAACTATACATAACAGTGGTGTGTGCTATATTTCAGCACCTTATAGCATTGAGCAAGATTAAAATGAACGGCATTTATTTTAACTGTCGGCAGTTGCTCATTGGCGCAGTGCTAATGTAAATAAAACTGGCTATTGCGATAAGCGTTACTCCCAAAAAGTACGTGCTATCAATAAAGACTCGGCTATAAAATATAATTGTAAAAAATGAATGCGACAAAATAGGATATGAGTAATGGCAGGATATATTTTGGCTTTGGATCAAGGGACGACATCGAGTCGAGCGATATTGTACGATGATCGTGCGCGTCCGATAAAAATGGCACAGCAGCCCACCACTTTACAAACCCCAAAAGCGGGTTTTGTCGAGCAAGACGCGCAACAAATTTGGCAAACGCAGATTAGCTGTGCCCATGATGTGATTAATCAAGCAGGGCTGCTTGCTACCGACGTCACCAGTATCGCGATCACCAATCAGCGTGAATCTATTGTCATGTGGGATAAGCAAACGGGTAAACCTTTAGCCCCTGCCATCATTTGGCAAGATCGCCGTACGGCGAACTACTGTAAAACACTCGCGGCTGAGAGTGCTAGCAGCATGATGAATGACAGCCATGATGATGTGGCAAGCGAGGTGCAACGCATTACAGGGCTACGGTTAGATCCATATTTCAGCGCCAGCAAAATCGCTTGGTTACTAGAGCACAATCCGAAATTGAGCGTACGAGCCAGTAGGGGCCAAATAGCGGTTGGTACTATAGACAGTTGGCTCATATATAAGCTAACTGGTGGCGAGCATGTCATTGATGTGACCAACGCTTCCCGTACTTTATTATATGATATCCACAAGCTTGAGTGGTCAGAAGAGCTGTGCGCCCGTTTTGCGATACCTATGAGTATTTTGCCTAAAGTCCTACCATCTGATGGTGACTTTGGTAAAACCAAAAAAGGACTATTTGCCAAACAAATTCCTATTCAAGCGGTATTGGGCGATCAGCAAGCAGCACTTTTTGGACAAGGCTGCCTCGATGCTGGCATGGCCAAAAACACTTATGGCACTGGGTGTTTTATGCTGATGAATATTGGTCAAAAACCCAAACTTAGCGAGCATAAACTACTAACGACAATCGCTTGGCAACGAAAATCCACACCGACTCGTCCAGACAATTTGTCGTTCGATCAAATTGTACAGTCAGGCAAACGCATGTTGCAGCCACCCAGAAAAGAAGTCACTTATGCCTTGGAGGGTAGTGTGTTTATGGCAGGTGCTATTGTCCAATGGTTACGGGATAATCTGGGTATGATTCAACAAAGCAGTGAAGTCGAAGATTTAGCCCGCCAAGTTGATAGTAGTGAAGAGGTGGTGTTACTGCCTGCATTCACAGGACTAGGAGCACCCTATTGGCGCTCCGATATCAGCGCGAGTATTACTGGTATGAGCCGCGGCACGACTAAAGCCCATATTGCTCGTGCTGCGTTAGAGGCGGTTGCTTATCAAACTTATGATGTGCTCATTGCTATGCAAAAAGACAGTCCTCATCCATTAACTGAGCTAAGAGTAGATGGTGGCGCGGCTAACAATGACTTATTGATGCAGTTTCAAGCTGATTTACTCGATGTGCCTGTCCTGCGTCCGAGAGATACAGAAATTACTGCCAAAGGTGCAGCATTGCTCGCGGGGTTAAAAACAGGGTTATATGATGAAGGGACGATGCAATCATCATGGCAAGTCGATCGTATTTTTGAACCCCAGATGTCCAGTGATATCCGTGAACAACATCTTAATAAGTGGCAACGAGCCATCGATAGAGCATTGACATCCTTATAAGTATTCAACAGACACATTAAAATATTGTAACAACTCAATGAAAAATTACTTAAAACGCTTCACTGTCCTACAAAATCATTATAAAGATACAGGCTGTAACGCAAGGCAATCGCAATCTGGACACAATTTACACAACCTATCTATCTGTTGTTATCCATAAATTTCTATACTTTAGGCGACTCAAGTAACACATGAATCGAGTAAGACCGCTAATTTTTAGCACTTAATAAATCTAAAATATAACAAATTAATTTAAGGATAAAATTATGAGTAACTATGACGGTATTGATCGCAGTGAAGTAAAGCATATGTCAAAAGAAGCTAAGCAGGATCTGAATGCTGATATCATCACAGGTGAGCCAGGTTCGCATCCAGTAGGCACAGCTATTGGTGGTCTTGGCGGCGCAGCAGCGGGTGCAGCAATCGGTACAATGGCAGGACCACTTGGTACACTCATTGGCGGTGCGATTGGTGCTATCGTTGGTGGCGGTGCAGGACATGCAGCAGCAGAAGCGATTGATCCAACACGTGAAGAAGCTTACTGGCGTGCAGAATATGCAAATGTTGATTATTACAAAGAAGGTTATGACTTCGACCGTGATCTACATCCAGCTTATGCAGTAGGGTACGCCAACCGTGCTCGTTATCCTGCGGATGCACGTTTTGAAGACCATGAAGCTGAATTAGAGCGCTCATGGCATGAAGTAAAAGGTGAATCACGCATGGAGTGGGAAGAGGCACGCAAAGCATCGTATGACGCATGGAATCGTGTATCGTAATAAGCGAAACTAACAGCACATTTGATTTAAGTAAGTAGACAGTATATAAGCTTACTACCTTATCACTGGGCTTAGTCTGATTGTAGACTTGGGTCTGCTGATAGACTAAATACTTTCAATTTATGTTATTTTAAAGTCTTCAAAGATTTCTTTGGAGGCTTTTTTGCTGTATATTACTAAGTATGAATATATTAAACAGCCAATCATCTTTGGAAGCAATATTCTAGAATAAAAATAATAGGTAATCTATGAACAATAATGCGGAAGCTAGAAGCGCCAGACAGTTTTATATCGCCACTGCTAACTTGCTCAATTTTGCCAACCCTAACCGAATTTATTATGACAATGCGCCAGCTTACAGTAACTATGAATACGAGCACAAGCTAAGCGGCATCACCGATTTATTAGCAAAAGCTCATGCTGATATTATTGCGGTGCAAGAAGTCTGGGATAGTAATGCGCTTGAAGCGTTGGCGGTGTCGTTGGGATTTAACCCCGAGCATGTTGTTGTTCCGTTGGCAAGTAACGACCGTTCAAGCCCTTATACCCATGGCAAAGGGGCACAAAACACTCCTGCTGTTGGTATTATTAGCCGTTTTGAGCAATTAGAAAGCCGCTTGCTTGAAGACATTGCACCAAAAGCGGTGATTGATATTCCTGATATTGGTCTTTACCAGCGCTTTAATCGTCCACCATTGGTAGTACGGGTCGATGCCTTTGGGCAACCGATAACGATTATTACGGCGCATCTAAAAAGTAAACGGGCATTTTTCTTGCGTGATGAAAGTGGCAATTTGTTAGAAGACATGGACGATCCAAATATTCGAGTTCGTGCCAAGCTCCGTAGCTTATGTATGCGTGCCGCAGAAGCAGCTTCTATTCGGATGTCTATTATAGAGCGCTTACGTCATACTCGTGAGCCATTGATTTTGTTAGGTGATATGAACGATGTCACTGGTAGCGTCACCACCCAATTGATGGCTGAGACTGGTGAAGTTAATTACGATAAAGGCATGCGCGATGTTGCATTATTCGATGCTGCGCGTATCCAAGCACGCTATGGTTGGATGAAAGATGTGGCATATACCCATATATATCAAGGTATGCCAGAAGTGATTGATCAATTATTTGTTTCAGAAGAGTTTCTTCCTGATAGCAAGTTTTCACTGGGTCAGGTTGAAAGAGTAGACTATTTCAATGACCATTTAAAGTGGGACTATGCAGATAGAGTCATCGATCATGGTATTATAAGAGCGAAAATTAAACTCAATGATTAAATTTTTTACATTACGTGGTTAACGCTATTAAATGGTTGACCTATACATTATTTTTTAACCCATTTATCTCCCTTGCTTGATAGTGTACAAGCGTTTATGATGCCTCTCCATTAGACATAGTAGCGCTAATATCAGTGCTACATTATTAGCTAATAGGATGTAATTCTTCAATTTAGGGCGAATACTATCTATCGAAGATTATATTTATAAAATAGGGTGTAACATTAAGAGACTTATGATGAGCGAAAATAAAGACGAAAAGATTGAAGATGTGTTGGTAGATTCGGAACTGGCAAAAAAACTGGTCCCGAATAAGTTTAAGTTTACCAGCCAACAAGGCCGTGCGCGCCGTCAAAAACTTTTGGCTGGTGCCAAGAAGTTAAGTGAAACCCAACCTATCAATGACATTACTTTGGCAGCTGTATGTGAAGAAGCAGGCATTCCAAGAGCTTCTGCTTATCACTTCTTTCCTAATATCGAAGCGATATTTTTAGCATTGCGTTTTTTGAATGCTATCGAAATATTAGAAATAGTAGAAACAGTCGATATTGGTAATTATGACAGATGGCAGGGCTATTTGACGGCACTTATTGATAATTGTGTGACGATATTCCATAACGACGAAACCAAAGCCAAGCTCATTTATGACACGAACACGCCTGATTTTGAAGGTGATAGTTTTGGTGAAGATATTGATCATCAAATTGTCGATTTGGTTTATAAGCGTTTATCAGAGCGCTACGAGATGCCGAGTTTCCATGATATTCAAGACACGCTATTGATTGCTTATAGCATTATCAATGCGATATTCACATTGTCTTATCGCCGTCATCAAAGCATTACCAATGAATATATCCAAGAAGCAAACACTGCGTTTATCGCTTATTTGCGTTGCTATCTACCAGAAAAGCTACCGCGTAAGAATCGCTAGTTTTTTCGCTATTTAGATGATGCATAGACATTAGGGCATGGTTAACATGCTTTAATATCTGCTAAGTAAATACAAAAAAGCCGACATATAATGTCGGCTTTTTTGTATTTACTGCCTTGATGAGCAGTGGTAGTAATAGACTTAACGGATAGGGGTTAATACTTGCCCACGGCAAATATCAGCACTCGCATCTAATGTCTCATATTGCTTATAATAGCTGACGATCAGCTCTTCCAAAGCGACGTTGGTCTGTGAATCATGGGTATTGACGTAAGCTTCGCGGGCTTGTTCAAGCCAACGATCTGCCATGCGAAAATGGATGCCTGATTCCCGCCAGCCGCGCTCGCATTGGTTCGTAGCGGCCCAAATTAAAGCGACCTCGCTGAAAGCTATCTCTCGTGGTGCTGACTCGATACCACCGCTATCTTTTAGCGCGCTTAAGGTTGCCCATAGATCGGGGCGCATGAGAGCAGAGTTTGAGGGTATGTCTTGAATAAGGTTGAGATCTTGTTCCTTGCCATTTCTTAAGGTAGTCAAAATCGTCTCTGACGCCTGTGCGGCTTGCTGCCCAGCAGGTGAACGACTATTCATGCTGTCTTGATGGATGGCGTAGTTAAGCCAAGCCTGAGCTTTATAGGCAAAGTATTGTTGACGTGCGCTCATATTTTTTTGTTGATATGCTTGTAACTCTTTCAACATACAATTCATAGCACGTTGGCGCGTACTTTGGTATTTTGGGTGGTGAGACTGAGTTTGAACATCATTGGCACAGTGAGTAGCGTCATGGGTTACTGCCACTTCAGGCGTATGATGACTCGCCGATGCAACCGAGGTCATTGTCAGGAAGAAAACGGTTGATAATAAAGCCTTTATAGGCTGTTTATAATGGGCTGCTTTGTTGGCAGGATTAGGCATGATGCAAAACCTCATATTAAGCGGATCAGTATCAATATTGGTATTGGTACTTGCGGTTTTCGGCGCTGATCTCATCGCTTATTAAAATATATCTGTCATATAATATGATGAACAGCGCGATGACGCCCGCATTGTCGTCAGATGATAACACGACAATGGGGATAAATTACAATGTAGAGTGAGTCGTCAAACGTTGGTTCTTACGTGGATCATCACGTTTGAATAGGTCTTCGTCAAACTTGAAACGTAATCTAAAGTAAGCGCCTTCCATAGTGCTATCGTCATAAGCGATGTCTTCATCCTCAAAGCCCATGAAGTTATAACCTAGTGACAACCAAAGATTGGTCATCGGGCTATAGCCTACTTCCGCACCCAGCATATAAGACATATCATCTGCTTGTTTGTTCCAATAAGTGCCTGCTTGCAAGCCCACATCCCAGCGCTCACTGATGTCATATAGACCACGAGCATAAAGCGCATGGGCTGTATTGTCGCTACTGATATTATCAGCATCAAACTGAGTATATTTACCCGCGTAACGACCTGACAACGTCAACGGACGCGTTGGATGATAGTTACCACTCAATGACCAGATAACGGCATCTTTTTGATAGGCGTCATCGCCAGTACTGTTATCATCTAAGCGATACTCAAGCTTGGCTAACATGTCTAACTGATTGCTATCATAATCACGATAGGCAGCTCCTAGCTGGAAGCGATTAATCGTGCGATTGCCATCGTCATAATCGACGCGCGAGTAGATGTCTTTGGCCAACAGAGTCACATCGTCGGTATAGCGATAAGCAATACCAGCGCTACCTAGCAATGTGTCACTGGTCTCACCCCAACGCTTCTCAAAACGCGCCGAGGCTTTATAATCTTCTTTCGCAAGATACTCTACACCAATGCCAGCTGCCGTTGCGGTGTTCTCGGTATCGCCCTCTAATGATTCAACACGCTCAAATAAGGTGTTTAAAGTCAGACCTTCTTGAACATACCACTTGTTTTTTAGACCAATGGCCGCTTCCGCTTCGCGAGCACTAATGGCGTCACTCATGCGATATTCGCTATAGACTTTGCCATCTTTCATATAAGCGACATCAAAACCAAATACGGTACGCTGACGTTCTTCAGTATCATCAAGACCATAGCTACCAGATAGACTGTTGATCAAGTCATGACGGGCGTATAGGCGGCCTAAACCACCTAGCGGCGTCTCGCCTCCGATGGAGGTGGCATTACGATTACTGTTATCAATATCTTGCTCGTATTCTGCAAATACTAAAGAGTCATTGAGCTTGGGCAACCGTGCCGTGATACGAGCGCGGGCGGTAGTACCTTCAATATCTTTTTCAGAATCACTGACATTATTTAGCGCCGATTGATTGATAATATCGTCATTAAAGAGAGTGTTGTCAGTCACATCTACGACGTCTGTTACCGCTTGGATATTGCGTGAAGCTGCCGTTGCATCTTGCTTATAATAACGTAAGCCAATCTCGCCAACGATGTTGGTGCTCAAACGCTGTTCAATACTGGCTAAGACACCTTGGCGGCTAGCATCAGTGGTATGATCTTTAGTGCGCACGCCTTCTAGTTTTAGCGCGGTCTTTTTGTCATTAATTAAATGAGTGACTTCGACGCCCGATTCAGCGCGCCCAGCAGTCTGCGGCGAGGCACCAGTCACGAAACCTTCGTCAGTATCGTTATAATAAGCTTTGGCACGAGTGTTTTTCTTGTTATCAAAGTCAAGCTCGATACGCAAGGCATTACCTTCTGCGTCCTGACCGTCTAATTCTGTCGCATTGATTTGATTGCTTGGCTGAAAATTTGGATTCTCAGCTTTATTCATCGCGTATTCAGCGACCAGTTTTAGCTTATCGTTAAACTTGATAACGCTGTTGACGCTAGCCAGCTCTTCTTTGTTAAGAGGGTCATCACTGTTGACATAGCTACCACCGATGGCGACTTTATCAGTCAACTGCTGCTTGGCAGCAATGCCACCGACCAAGTATTTTTCGCCGCCTTCATCGACTTCTACAGTGACTCGTAGATAAATAGGGTTGCCATCGATGTCTTGGCTAGCGATAGGGGCTTTTAAAAATAAGCTACGGCTGATAGGGTCAATTTCATAATCGGCAAAGCGGGTAAGGGTCTCACGGCTAATGATCAAGCCTGGATTGTTAGCGTCACGAGTGATCACTTCGACAGTTTCTGAGTTTTCTAATACGGCATCAAAGTTTTCAGCCAATGGATAAGGGCCTGAGATACCAAGACCACGAGTCTCATTGACGCGCTGGCTAGTACTCGTCTCCGCGACAAAGGCAGTAATGCGAGTATTGCTATCTTCATACTGGGCTTTTAGGCCAGTCAACGTACGGTTATATTGACCTAATTTAATACCTTCATCGTTATCGATTTGAGTTTTTAAGTCGCCATACATAGCAAATGAGCGACCCTTGTCCAAGCGCACATAGAGTTTGCTGGTAGATTGCGCATCAAAGCCCTTGGCTGATGAATCACCATAGACAGGATAGTATTCACCAGGCTCGATATCACGGAACAGACGCTCGCCTTTTTTGTCGCTGTCATAAGCCAAAGTGAGCAAATAATCGCCACGTACTTTGCCTTTAAGGAACATCGCGGCGCGACCAGAAGCGGTATAGTCATCGTTACCAGCGAAATCATTGAGCTCTTGCTCAAAAGCGCCTTGGGCGTCAGTAATGCTGCTGCCATCAAAGTCTTTAAGTGAGATCGCGCCTTCGACGATGCCGACGGCAATGAGAGGACGTAATTGCGCGGTAAATTGTAACGGGATAATCTGTTTACTGCTACCAGTGTCGATGACCAACTCACCTTTACCCGGTACACTTGGTGCAGTCACGGGTATGAGTAGCTCACCACCTGAGACAATAACTTGCGTACCAGCTTGATCTTTACTGCTGTCATTAAGATTGATACGGCCGATATTGGTATCGATAGTGATAGGTGTTGAGGCGATATAAGGACGGCCATCACGGTCTTTTAGGCTAATAACGACTTGATAATCGCTAACGCCATCTGCCGGTACTAGCTGCGCTTGAGTGCGATAGTCAATGGCTTGTAAATTGTCTGGCGTTGATACTTTAATGGTTTGCTCAGAGATAATTTTGCCATTCACGTCAGTAGCGACACCGCGAAGGGTATTGTTGCCGCGTTTTAAGTCGACGGCATAGTAATCAAAGGCAGTCACATTCTGTTTTTCTTGCTCAGCTGTTTTGCCGATTTGTTGTTCTGATACTGCTTTTCCATTGGCATATAGTGTAAATATTGAACCCAGTGGCGCTTGCACCTGTACCATTTGTTTATAAGTGCTGAGCTGTTGACCTTCGTTTAAATTGATAAAAGCCACGTCATTGTTAGCCACTTCTTTGAGATATTCTTCCAACTCTTTTTCTACTGGCGGTGCTACCGTAGTTACGGTCATATCAACACGATTGGCGGCTGGATTGATCATCTCATTGACGATAGCAGAGTCACAGTTGCTGCCCAGATCTAAGTCGCCATTGATGTTGCAGCCACTGGCGTCTACATTATCATCGTAGTCACGATTGTAGTCAGGGTCTAGGGTTAGCTCGGTTTTTACTGCTTGCTCAAGGCTATCATTCTTAGCGCTCACTGATTTGCTACGAGCGACAAGCTCTGTATTCAAACGCTCAGTGCTATCGCCCATACCGACCACGATACCGAAATCGGCACGATGTAATTCGCCATATTTTAAGTCAACGAAACGGCTGCCAGCATCACCAGCATTGCGATTACTTTGGGTGACCATCTCGGTTGAGTGAGGGATGGTGGTGCGGTCAACTTTTAAGACGTGAGTTTTGGCACTGACACCATAGAAGTTATACTTACCTTCAGGATCAGTCACGACAAAGTTACCGTTTTCCATGTAGATACGCACGCCTGCAACGCCAAGTTCGCCATCTTCTTTTTGTTGAATGCCGTCACGGTTGATATCGTGGTAGACCTTACCGATGATGATGCCATCAGTATTCATGACGCCGCGCTCTACTTCAATCTTCCACTGTGCTTCTCTTGAAACTAAGCTTTTACCTTGTTCATTGCTAGCAACGGCAGTCGCGCGGTTGATGCCATCACCGCCTAATGATGAGGCACCGATTAAGACACGATACGTGATTTTTTTACTTTCGCCATTTGCCATATTACCTAAATTTAGCACCTGATATTTACCATCAGCTTTAAACTCAGTGGTTTGCGCTTGGTCGATATTGATATCAGTAGTTTGGTTGACACGTACACTACCATCTACATAAGCAAAACCACGTGGTAGGGCGTCTTTTAGTTGCACATCGTAAGCGGTAGAGTTGCCACTATTGGTGATATTAATGGTGTAGCTAACATAATCACCAAATTCAGCGCTTTTAACGTCGCTTTCTTTGGTGACGACTAAGCTTGGGCTATCATCGACGATATTGATTTGTGTATCTAAGTCATCGATACGTACGGTGAAGTCACCTTCGCTTGGTAGCTGCTCAGCGCCAGTGCCGACAGAAGGCGCGATACAGGCATCTAGACTTGCAGTCAACGTATCATTTGCTAGAGTCTGAATAAATTTGTCATTGATAGCGTTGGCATTGTTTTGTGTTGGTGCTGATAGCTGATATTTACCAGTACTATTGCCCGTCTCAATCGCTTTCAATGCGTATTTGTCACCCGTCAACAAAGAGGTAATCGTGACCCATACTTGATCTGGCTTATCTAGTTGAACGTTACACTGCGCATAGCTGGCATCGATATAGACGTTTTCATCGATTTGCGAGGTGGTTTTGTTTTCGTCAAATTTAGGCGTTGTAAATTTGATTTCAGGCTCAACGATGATCAGTCTATCAGTTGCGTTGACACTCGATACGGATGGGTCTTCTAGAACGACAGCGCCAATTTTAATATCTGCAGTATCGCCACTTTTGCCGTTAGCATCTGATAAAGCTTGCACGATAAACTGGATACTTTCACTGTGTCCAAGTTTGATTTGTGCGCTTAAATTATCGAAAATAACTTCAGTATCACCACTATCAACGACGCCGTTTTTATTTAGATCTTGATAGACTTTTAAGTTTGAGAGCGTTGGAGATACAGCTAATGTTAGCTCCACAGTCTGGTTGCTATAGCTGGTATTGCTTAGGACGTTTACCCAGTTAACCAAGGCGTTAGGCATAACGGTGAGTAACGGCTGTTGAGTGAGTTCAATACCGTATTCAGGAAGGTCTGAGGCTTTGACTTGTACTTGGTTTGAGGTGCTAGATATTGTGACGTCAGTCTGGTTATTGACGTTATAGCTAGCATTTGCAATATTGTTGATAATTTGCAGCTTAGGGTTTGCTGCATCAGCTGCAATCGCGATATTTGATTGCATAAGCAACATTGCCAATGACAGCGCAGAGATCTTCGCTGAACACAATGCAGTACGATTAGACGGTGTCATGGTAGATAGAGTCATATGTCGCTTATCCAATAAAATATCAGTGAGGGTAAGGGTAGAGATTCTCTAGCTTGGCTAATATAAAAGAATTAGGTCAAGCTAGAGGGGTCCTACAAGCATCGTTTGATGCTTGTAGAATTTGGAATTTCTTATAAAATTAATTAGGTGTTACTGTCGCAGCATTAGGTTTGATACGAATTGAAAACTGTAAAGTTGCTGTACCTTTAGGGGTTAGCGGATTAACAGTAGTTGTAACAAAGCCACCTGAGGTTGTAGCTGTTGTTGTTATAGTGCCACCAGTAGTAGTGGTTATAGCATCATCTTTATAAATAGCATTACCTGTGAACTTAGCTAGTTCATCTGAAATAATTAGATCTGTAATACTAAAGCCTAAGCCTGTCGGTGTTGCTGAAGAAGATGAATTATTTTCCGCTACGATTTGATAGATGACACATTGCCCAGGAATTGCTGATATTTTGGTATTTACTAATGTTTCACCACTATCTACTGTGCCGTTACAGTTTGTGTCTATGACTTGTTTTTTACTCAACAGTAGTCCTCTTACATAAGTATTGTCAGTTACTACTCGAGCACCTTCTGTTGGCACACTATTATCATTACCTGGTGCAAGTGGTACTAACGTTACGATAGTAGTTTCATTTGGCGTATTGTTAGTAGTATTGATAATGGCATTTGAAGAGACAACGTTATATTTTATCGTGGCTGTTCCATTAGCAGGTATACCAGAAGGGAAAGCGCTGAAAATATCATATGTATTGCCGCCTACTGTGGTAGGAGAAATGTCTCTTGTGACAGTACCTATCGTTACGGTTACATCTCTGACTTGAGTATTTGCACGTTTACCAATGTTTACGTCTGTATCAGTAGTATCTCCAGTGATAGTGAACGTTAGCTCACCTGATACATCGCCTTCAACCTGATCGCCAGAGTTAGTAATAACTGACTCGTAGTTGGCTCGAGTTGTTCCATTTGTGGTTACTGGAATTTCTTTGGTAGCTGATCCCTCAATCTTTAATCCACGCTTAGTGGTTATTAAAGATTGTGCATAGTCACTACCAACAGTAGTTGGCACAGCACCATTTAAAGTCTCTGAATCACTACCACTAGGATAGTATGTGCCAGTAGTCTGAGCAGGATCGTCTTGAGTGCCAGCAGGGCTAGCATTAGTACTATCTATCACTTTACTAGTGTTAGTCGTATTTGCAGTATCATCTAAGAGGTCTTCAACTCGGACATGGTTGACTGTAGAGGCGGCTAATACTGTCGTTGCATCAATCCTTTGGACTTTGAAAACGATAGTGATGGTGCTGCCAACTTTCAAATTAGCACCGTCAATTGTAAAACCATTAGGAACTGAGCTTGAAGTACTAGTTGTAGTTGTAGTACCAACAGAATCACCACTTGTGGAGTTAGTGACAGTAATTGGTTGTAAGGTACTACCGTTTGCTGTTGCTAGTTTCAATCCAGCGGGTAAAATATCTACGATTTTGATATTTTTAGCATCAGCTGCATAAGTTGCGCTACCGTCATTTTTTACAGTAATAGTATATTCTGCTGTATCGTTAATATTGTTAAGATCTAAAGAGTTAGTTACTCTCTTTACGATACTGAATACTGGTAGTCTAGTAATTGAATCATCGTTGTTAGTGATTTTCTCGTTACCGGTAACTTTGTCTTTAGATAAGTAGTCACTAGTAGCAGACAGGGTTAAATCTGTAGTAGAACCACCCTTATTACCTGAAGTTTTTTCACTGATCACAATTGAAGATACATCACCAGCTTTAAGGATAATAATGGCATTGGCAAAATCAGCACCTGACTGATTAGTTACTGTGACTAAGTCGCCAGCAGTATTACGCGTTTGGTAAGTAACTGTTATATTGGCAAGCTGTGTAGCATCTACACTACCTAAGTCCATATCATAACTATCAGTAAAGTTACCACCATTGGTCAAAGTATGATTATAGGTAATAGTACCGTTAGGAATAACAGCTATGCCTTTATTAGTATTAACGTCATTATCGCCATCAATATTAGTAGCCACTAATGAGAATTTAACTGTTTCAGTAATACTAATTACTACTGGGTTTGAATCAACTTTCTTCTGCTCTTGACCTCCAACAGAGTAGGTTGCTGAGGCAACGTTAGTAATAGAAGCAGAGCCTGCAGTAGATTGTTCACCTGCGATAGCACCAGTAGATAAACCCATTACCGCAGCGACGCCAACGGCCAATAGAGAATGGTTAAAGTTTTTTGATTTCATAGAGATATCCTAAAATTAGAAAAGCAAGATTTTGTGAGTTGAAGGAGAGGTCTAGTTGACAATCGTGTTAAGTGCCACGGCGGCAGACTTTTGTGCTGGTAATAACTTGATATTCCAGCGCAGGGTACGGTACTCAGAAAACGGAATTTTGACCATTTTGCCATCGACTTTACGCATCAGTGGCATATCGGCATAGTTCTTGCCATCGATACTGGCTTGAGCACTGGTAGGGTTAGCTTCACCAGTGAAAGCCATATTGGCAGGGATAGGCAATACGACCGCCAGATCTTGGATATCTTTGTTAATAATATTGCTGTATGTTGCCTTATACTGAATGACTGTACCCGCTGGAGCATTACGAACTGGTAGATAAGAGATCTTACCTTCGGCGTTTTTAGTGACTTGATTGGCTGTTAAATCCATTTTTAAGGCATCATTGGCGTGAGCAGCACTTAGTGCTATTACCGACGCTAAGCTTGCTAATATGGCACTGCGTAAAAAATTAAAACCTTTCATATCGTATTCCTTGCTTAAACCATTATTATCAAGTCAATCTTGACTTCGTCCCATGCAATGTAAAAACTGCAATCAACTATGAATAAGAGATGCTGATAAAGTTAGAATTGTTCCTTAATATGATTGTCACGCAAACAATACAAATATTCACCACAAAAACGACAAATGGTATTTTGGAGTACACAAACGGTAAAAGCCCTATCTATAGAGATAGGGCTTTTGTCAGTAAAAAATATTCTTTAGAGTTGATAATATAGCAAGGGGGAATAGTTACTAAGGATTCACAGTAGTGCCGTATTCGGTGTTGAAGCGAATAGCTCGACGGCGATCGGAGCTAGTAATTCCTAGCGGGAAGCCATTAGTTAGCACTTGACCATTATTACCAATCGATACTGAACTATTAGAAAAAGAAGGTACACCGCTGTTTTCTCCAATAGGTGTAGGCGTGGCTAAAGTAGACGTTACAAGAGCACCATTTTCTCCTTTTTTCTGTAAGGTGTCTCTAATAATGATATCTGTCAAAGGCACATTACCACGGTTAACCGCTTCAATCCTATAAGCGATACACTGGCCTGGTATGATGTTAGATATTGGGTTTGTACTATAAACAGTACTGGCGCTACCCGTATAATTAACACTAATGGTCGTCAGGTCAGTCAAGCTGCAATCATGGACATATTGACTCTTGAACAGTACTAGAGCTGCATTATCTTGAATAACATCACCGAAGTTGTTATCAGGATAATTAAATGTATTATTTGTAATGTTTATTTGTCGCACATTGCTCGTAGTGTCCACAGAGTATGTGTAATTATTAGGTTCATTCTGAGTAGCACAGAGCCTCGTATTGCTTCCAAGCTGTGCAGGTGTCAGAGTGAAACTATAGGTTCCATCAGGATTGATATTGACAGTTTGAGGTGTAAATGTACTCGTATCACCCGTACATTTATTTAAGGTGATAGTATGACCTGAAGTGAATGGAATTCCCAATTCATTTGACGAATCGTATCTACCATTAAAATAAAAAATGTTATTTAAATATTTATCAGATACATCATCTTTAGTTGGGTTTATGATTTTACCATTGTCGTTGAAAACAATGCCTGAGAACACGTAATTAGGTCTGCCGTTTGTGATTATGCAAGTCCAGTTATCTCCGTAAGTCATCTTTATATTCTTTGGGTCTAAAATGGTTATGACTTCATTATTACCTGAATTTTTACATACATATGAAGCAGCATAGTCTGCTAAGTTAGTCGTTCCAGCTAACGCTTCTGTTAATGTGTAAGTTTTAGTAGGGTTAACTTTAAAAGTCCCTGTAGTGCCCGTACCAGTAGTGACAGTATTACCTGAACCCCTTGTTGTAGTTGAAGCGATGCCATTAGTGACGACTGAGCTATCGGCATTATCTTTGATTTGCACAGTGAATTGATCAGTATTCGTTTTACGATAAGTCGAAAGCACTTTTGAATATGTTAAGCGCGGCTGTGGCTGATAGCAATAACTATCAAATCTAATATCAACTAGTTGATCGCCAGGATCATCAAAAAAGACATCATCCTTATCATCATCGCTCTGATCATAATAATTCAAGTCTGTATTGTTGCCGTATGTTACATCTACTCTGACAATAGGCTGACTAAACAACACTGACACTTTACAATTGTTATCTAGACCACCACAACTAATGCTACTAGTAGTGTTGGTTTGGCGATAAGGTGCTGAGCTAGATATTCCTGTGCCTTTAGACTGTATAGTTGGCTCGACTACTTGATTTGAGCTAGTAACACCTTCAATAATTACTTGATCAAAAAATTCAAAGTAATCTTTACGTGTAGGGCTTGATGTAAACCCTACATAGTTTGTATCTATATCAAATATACTTAAGCTCACATTACTAAGCGCTTGGGGCTGTTTATCAAACTTATTCTTAAAGGTATATGAGACAGTTCTTGTTGTTGTTTTATTAGCAAAATCTTGATAAAACCTAAAAACTTGAGCCGCTGTACTAGTGGTAGTAGCTGCAATGAATGTTGATTGATATGTATTTACTCCTCCAGCATCTAAGATCCCAGCGGTAGTTAGAACATTAGAAGCGATCAGGTAACTCTCATTGCCTATACCAACTATATCTTGATCTATTTTAGGATTTGGGGATGAGGCAACTGGAGCTAAGCTATTATAATCCTTGCTATCAAAATTATCAGAAATATAACCAACAGGACACTCAACTGCAGCTAAGGCTGAACTATTTATTAAAAGCATAATAATCGCGGCTATCAATGTCAGCACCCGATATATATGTTCACTGAATAGTTGTGAAATTATTGAATTTAGAACGTATGGCATTTTATGCATA
Organism: Psychrobacter sp. NC44; assembly: GCF_904846655.1. Lineage (NCBI taxonomy): Bacteria > Pseudomonadati > Pseudomonadota > Gammaproteobacteria > Moraxellales > Moraxellaceae > Psychrobacter > Psychrobacter sp. NC44. Next base: position 162,557 of record NZ_CAJHBN010000001.1, read on the forward strand.
TGATTATTCCTATAAGAAGCTAAAACTTGCTATAAGCGTTTAACTAGTTCTCAATTATTTCACTAACTAAACTAATGTATATATTACGTAACTTAACATATTAAGCAATAATTTCGTAAAAGTCCTACGAAATGGATGAATGGCAGATATTTCATGACCAGCTACAGTATCTGGTTATAGATGTTAGCTTGTTAGCAAACAATCCTTATATTTCTTTGAAACATTTCTAAAAAAACTAATGATTATTTATTTCAAAAATACTTGTCATATCACCATTTCTTTACAGCTATAAACAACTGCAGCATAAAAGCCTATAATAAAGAGTTATTATCATTTGATAATTGACTATAAAAGTTGGGTTAGCATTTTATTATCTAACCACTTTTAAATACTCAGTTCATATGCGATGGATAGTAGCGCTGTTTTTATTTTGGCTATGTGAGGCTGCTCCAGGTTATGAGTCGGTCAAATACTGCTGCATAACCGCACCCTACTATAAATCTCGCTTCTTAAAATTAACAAGGAAGTCATTGAGAAAATTATTCCCGCACGACAATATTGAAGTAACACTTTGATTTAATAATATCCTGTCTTCGGGCAGGACTGACTGATAAAAAAGGACAATAGTGATGAATTATTATAAGGATGCTGATAGCACCGAAACCCAAGAGTGGCTGGAAGCGTTTGAATCTGTTATCAAACATGCAGACAAAGATCGTGCTCAGTTTCTGCTAAAAGCTTTATACAATATGGCAGTTCAAGAAGACCTGCCGTTCAATCGTCTCGATACCGCTTATATCAATACCATCGCCGTTGAAGATGAACCGATGTACCCTGGCGACCTAACCATTGAGCGCAAAATCCGTGCTTTGATTCGCTATAACGCATTGGCCATGGTCATGCGCGCGAACAAAAATGACGACGATTTGGGTGGTCACTTAGCAACATTCGCTTCTAGTGCCACGCTATATGAGACAGGTTTTAACCATTTTTTCCGTGCTGCTAGCGATCATTTCGGTGGTGACATGATTTATTATCAAGGTCACTCAGCACCCGGTATTTATGCGCGTTCTTATTTAGAAGGTCGATTGACCGAAGATCAGCTTGATAATTTCCGTCGTGAAGTCGGCGGCAAAGGCTTATCAAGCTATCCGCATCCATACCTTATGCCTGATTATTGGCAGTTCCCAACCGTATCGATGGGACTTGGTCCGATCATGTCGATTTATCATGCGCATGTACATCGCTATATGGAAAACCGCGGTTTGCTAGAGAAAGAAGGTCGTAAGATTTGGACATTCTTGGGTGATGGTGAAACGGATGAGCCAGAAAGCTTAGGGGCTATTTCTCTCGCTGGCCGTGAAAAGCTAGATAACCTTATATGGGTCGTCAACTGTAATTTACAGCGTCTTGATGGTCCAGTCCGTGGTAACGGTAAAATTATCCAAGAGCTAGAGTCTGTATTCCGCGGCGCTGGCTGGCGTGTGATTAAAGTTATCTGGGGTGGTAAATGGGACAGCTTACTTGCCAATGATAAAACTGGCGTGCTCAAACATCGTATGGAAGAAGTGGTCGATGGTGAGTATCAGCTATACGAAGCCCGTACAGCTGAGTTCACTCGCAAAGAGTTTTTTGGTAAATATCCTGAGTTAGAAGAGATGGCTGATGCGCTATCTGATGAGGATATTTCGCGCTTGAATCGTGGTGGTCATGATCCAATGAAAGTGTATGCTGCATTCAGTGAAGCGATGAAAACTAAAGGTCAGCCAACCGTTATTTTAGTTAAAACCGTTAAAGGCTATGGTTTATCAGCTCAAACACAAGCGGTCAATAAATCACATCAGATTAAGAAACTCGATCAAGAAGCGTTGATGTATTTCCGTGATCGCTTTGATTTACCATTTACTGACGAGCAGCTAGAGACGCTACCATTCTATCGCCCTGAAGAAGGTTCAGCGGAGATGAAGTACCTTAAAGGTCGCCGCGAAGCGCTAGGTGGTCATTTACCAAATCGCCGCAGTGGGCATATCCCATTGAATATTCCTGAACTGTCAATATTTGATCGGGTATTAAAAGGCAGCAATGGTAAAGAGCAATCAACGACGATGGTATTTGTGCGCTTATTGTCAGCCATGCTAAAAAACAAAGACATCCAAGATCGCGTCGTGCCGATTGTACCTGATGAAGCACGCACTTTTGGTTTAGAAGGTATGTTCCGTCAATTGGGCATCTACTCAGCTGTTGGTCAAAAATATACGCCAGAAGACAGTGAAGCTTTAATGGGCTATAAAGAAGCCATCGACGGTCACATGCTAGAAGAAGGTATCAACGAAGCAGGCGCAATGAGTACGTGGATTGCGCTTGCAACCAGTTACTCTGTGAACGCGCTACCAATGATTCCGATGTATATCTATTACTCGATGTTTGGTTTCCAACGTGTGGGTGATTTGGCTTGGGCGGCAGGTGATTGTCAAGCACAAGGTTTCTTACTGGGTGCAACAGCTGGTCGTACCACCTTGAACGGCGAAGGCTTGCAGCATCAAGATGGTCATTCACAAATCTTATTTAACGTCGTGCCTAACTGTGTGACTTATGATCCTTGCTTCGGTTACGAGCTAGCAGTCGTCATGCATGATGGCCTACGCCGTATGTATGGTGAAGGCGAACGCGTTTATTATTACTTAACGCTAATGAACGAAAACTACGAGCAACCTGCGATGCCAGAAGGCGCGGAAGAAGGAATCAAGCGTGGTATGTATTTGCTCGAAGACAATGGTTCAACTCAAGTGCAGCTGTTAGGATCTGGCGTTATTTTACGTGAAGTACAAAAAGCGGCGCAGATTCTAAAAGATGAGTTCAATATCACCTCCAACGTTTGGAGTGTGACCAGCTTTAACGAGTTGACTCGTGACGGCATGGTTTGTGATGACTACAATCGCTTGCATCCAATGGATGAAGAGCGGGTGCCATGGGTCACTGAGCAGTTAGCGCCGCACGAAGGTATCGTAGTCGCCGCGACGGATTATATGCGCAATTATTCGGAGCAAATCCGTGCTTGGTTGCCAGATAATCGTCCTTATACTACGCTAGGCACAGATGGCTACGGTCGTTCTGATACTCGTGAAAATTTGCGTAGTTTCTTCAACGTTGATGCCGCACATATCGTGGTTGCGACGCTCAAACGCCTGGCGGATGAGGGTGAAGTCGAGATGCGTTTGGTGAAAGATGCCATCTCAAGTTTAGGCATCGATGTGGATCAGCCACCAGCATGGCAACAACAGCCTTATTATGATCATTCTCCCGATGCACCAGCACCTGGTAATGTCAATCCAAATCCTGTCCCTGAATTTGTCGCTGAAGATGATGATGAAATCAGCAACGAGGGTCGGGCTGAAGACCAAGCGGATGCGACTTTACTTAATAACGGTGATGTCAAAGAATAATAATCATAAGACTAGGAGATAAATCATGGATATTAAAGCCCCCGATTTGGGTGTTGATAGCGCCGAAGTCAGCGAAATTATGGTAGAAGTGGGTGATGTCATCGCAAAAGATGACAACATCATTCTATTAGAATCTGACAAAGCCTCAGTTGAAGTGCCAAGCTCTGCTGCTGGCAAAGTCACCAAAATCAGCGTTGCTGTTGGTGATCAGGTCAGTGAAGGTATGGTAATGATTGAGCTTGAAAGCGTAGAAGACAGTGCAGAAAGCAATGTAGACACTAAAGAAAATAGCGCTGCTGACGAGAAGCAAAAGGCAGATGAAACGGCTGCTAAACCAGAAATAAAACCTGAGCCTGCGGCAACTGAATCAGCCTCGTCTGACTCTAATGAAAAGCCTGCGTCTAACGCTGGTAAATCGACCACTCATGCATTGCCAGATTTAGGTGTCGATGAAGCCCAAGTTTCTGAAATCATGGTCAGTGTTGGTGACATCGTGACTGCGGATCAATCAATTCTATTGATTGAATCTGATAAAGCATCGGTAGAAGTACCCGCACCAGTCGCTGGTAAGATTGAAAAAATACTGGTTGAAACAGGTGACATGGTCGCTAATGGTCAAGACTTTATCGTTATCATGAGTAGTGGTGCAGATGCTGCTGATACAAGTGAGTCTACATCAGATAGCGCTGAGCCAAAGCCTTCAGCACCAGCCAAATCAGAAGAGAAAGCTGCTGCTAAAACAACGGGTGAGCCAAAACAGGCAGAAAAATCTACAACGCCTAATGCGGTCGCTAGTAAGCAAGCTGATAAGCTGACTGAAGCACAGGTTAATGAAAAGTTGGTTGACGTGTATGCAGGTCCAGCCGTGCGCAAGCTGGCACGTCAGTTGGGTGTCGATATCACCCAAGTGAATGGTTCGGCGCTAAATGATCGCATTCTAAAAGAAGACTTGTTTGCGCATGTTAAAGAAAGCTTAAGCACTCAAAAAGCGGCACCTGCCAGTGGCAGTGTAGCCAGCGCTAGCCTGCCAAGCTTACCTGACATGAGCAACGTTGAGATTTGGGGTGAAACAACAACCCAAGACCTTAGCCGTCTACAAAAAGTCTCGATACCGCAGCTCAACTATAATACCTTGTTGCCACAAGTGACCCAGTTTGACTTGTCTGATATCACTGAGACAGAAAAACTGCGTGGCGAGCTAAAAGGTAGTATGAAAGCTGAAGGTATAGGCTTCACGATTTTAGCGTTCGTGGTCAAAGCGACGGCCTATGCTTTAACGCAGCATCCACGCTTTAACAGTCATTTAAGCGACGACAATACGCAAGTTATCTTGCGTAAAAGCGTCAATATGGGCATCGCGGTGGCAACGGATGATGGTCTCATCGTACCTGTTATCAAAAATGTGCAGGATAAAGGCTTGAAGCAAATCGCCATTGAAATTGGTGAGCTTGCGGTAAAAGCGCGTGACAAAAAACTCACTACTAAAGATTTGCAAGGCGCAAGCTTTACCATATCAAGCCAAGGCAACTTGGGTGGCACTGCCTTTACGCCATTAGTAAATTGGCCTCAAGTGGGTATTTTAGGTGTGTCTGAGGCAAGCATGCAGCCACGTTGGGATTCTAAAAAGCAAAGCTTTGAGCCGCGTCTGATGCTGCCATTGTCACTGTCTTACGATCACCGTGTGATTAATGGCGCAGATGCTGCCGTATTTACCCGCTATATCGCAACATTGCTGGCTGATCCGCGCCGTATTTTGCTATAAGAATCGTTTGTACTAAAAGGCTCTGAAAAAAGAAGACTGTCTTAGGATGGTCTTTTTTTATGATTAAAATTTGATACTAATAGTCACCAGATTTTTAGCAGTTAATGACTTTAGCACAATCGTTTTTATCTATAATTTTTTTATCTATAGTCATTGCCGCTTAAACTTTAAGCACAAAAAAGCCGGCGATTAAGCCAGCTTTTTTTATTCACATTGCTTTATGTTATATTAGAAAGTCTTAACAAAAGCAACGCCATATACCCAAGGGCTGATGTCAACTTCACCAAGTTCAATGGTCTCACCATTAGCTTTTACGCTGGCGTCTGTTTTGATGTCCATATAGCGAGCATCAATACGGAAGTATTCAGTTGGGGCAAAAGGTATGTCAAGACCGATGTGACCAGCAACGCCGACGCTATCATCAAGTTCTAATTTTTCGAAAGCATCGCTATAGATTTTTTCTTTAAAGAAAGTCGTATAGTTCACACCAACACCAACAAATGGCTTCACATTCATAGGCATGTTGTAGCCATCGAAGTGATACTGTACCGATAGAGTCGGTGGTAAATGCTGAGTTTTAGCATCGATAGTAGCATCGCCAGCAGTTAAGGTAATGTCATGATGGAATGGTGTAGCCGCTAGTAATTCAATACCAATGTTATTGGCAACGAAATATTCGCCGCTAATGGTTGGTTGAACATCACTGTCTACGTCGACACCAATAGTGCCATCTTCCAGAGTACCGTTATCGCTCTTTGGGTCAACCATGTGAGCGCCAGCAGCGACAGACCAAGTACCAGCTGGTACAGCAAATGCTGTGGTCATAGTAAGTGCAGCAGCAGTGGCTAAAACTAGGGATTGTAGTTTCATCATTTGATTCCTTAACGTGATAGAAGATTATCGGTGGCTATCTAACGAGGGATGACATTAGGTACCGATACACAATGTTATGATTATTGACTAACCTGTAACATTACAACGCCATTATAATACAAAACCATATTTACTGTAAGGTTTTAAATGCATGTTAATGGCTTTTATGGCATAAATTTACCGTAAAAGGTATATTTGTCGAGGTAATTAAAAATTACTTGGGACAGTTAGTGTTTGTGAGGCAGGACTTAGATTCTATCATACCGATGTTATACAGAGGCACGGCGCTAGAATTTGGTCGATAGTCAATGATGCTAAACTCTCGCTGATACTTTTAGCGTATTAAAATGTCAAAAACTTAGAGCCGGTAATGATAGTCTCATTACTTTTCGAATGAATAATGAGAGTGGGAAAAGAGGGGTAATATATTATGCTTGGCTATTGTAGTAATTCTCCTCTACGCTGCACAAACGCACGTTCTGTGACGATATTGGATCGCATGGACTCTTGCTGTCCTGAATGCAACTTATTTTTGCTGCCTGCTCAAGATATCAGTCAGCAATTACGCGCTGACGAACGATTTTTACGCTTCGCTATCATCGCCATTGTGCTGATGCTAATTTTGTTTGCCTACATGTATTATTTAAATTTAGTATAATCACCGATCATGATTCATACTAAATAAGCCAGTCCTATCACTAGTAATGCTTTAAGAGCACTACATCGTCAAGTAGTGATGGGTATGAAATACTGATGGTGACCGAGCATTAATGTCATATTCTGTGATGACTGCTTTATTATATTAATATAAGACCGGTGTTTCACCGCATAGGGACGGCATGCTATTCCAATCTATACGGCGCTTGCGTCTTTTCGTATACGATATTCTGCAAAATGATGAGCACGATACGCTGTTTAGCCGTTGCGTTGACTACTTTTTAATATTTCTAATCATGACCAATGTAGCAGCGGTCATTGCTGAGTCGGTTGACAGTTGGTATTACCCTTATCAGGAGTATTTTACTTGGTTTGAAAATTTCTCTATCGTGGTGTTTTCTATTGAGTATTTGCTGCGTTTGTGGAGTGTGGCCGAGGAAAAACCAGATGACACTACTTGGCGTCAGCGTTGGGAGTGGTTGAAAAGTCCTTCTGCGTTGATTGATTTAGTCGCCATTGCGCCAGCTTTCCTGAATTTCTTTGTTACGATTGATTTACGCTTCTTACGTATTTTACGTTTATTCCGCATTCTCAAACTGACACGCTATTTTGCTTCGTTACGCATCTTATTGGTGGTCATTAGTAAAGAAAAAGGCTCATTCCAAGCGGTTATTTTTATTTTAATAATTATGATTGTGACGGCATCTAGTGGCATTTACTTGGTTGAAAACCACGCCCAGCCAGAAGAGTTTGAGTCGATACCTAAAGCGATGTGGTGGGCGGTGGTGACGCTAACGACGGTGGGCTATGGCGATGTCACGCCGATTACCAATGCGGGTAAAATATTGGGTGCGGTTATTACCATATTAGGTGTGGGTCTGGCGGCATTACCTGCAGGTATTTTAGCGACTGGTTTAGCAAATGAGCTTGCTCAGCGCCGTGAAGAGCTTGAACAAGACTTTCGAGCGCAGCTGATTGATAGCGATTTTGATTTGGTGAAAAATCAGATGATGATCGATAAAATTCGCCGTGAGCTGGGACTGGATAAAGAGCAGGCGCAAAATATCGTATTGCAGGTATTACGCGAACAAGAGCTTGAGCGCCGCGAAAGAGAAGTGGAAGAACGACAAAAGAACTTTTGCCCACATTGCGGTGAGCCACTGTAAGTCTTTTATAGTAATTATTTCAGGTTTCAAAAAATGGGTGTTTAACAAAAGGGTGCAATGTTATCAGAACGTTGCACCCTTTTTATTAGCAATAAACGGATATTTTATGGTATTTAGATAGCTTGTGGAATGGGTAGCGCACGGGCCAATTCATGGGCGACTTGCTGCGCCGCCGTTGCTAAATCTTCGGCAGTAAGGGGTAAGTTTTGTAGTGTGAGATGCCAATCATCCACTTCTCGGCGTAAATGTGCCACCCACAGCGTCGTGCAATCACGTGGCAGTTGCTTTAGATTGACTTCAAAGCATCGATTGCCTTCATCATCGCTTAGATGAATCTCGCCTTTTTTGACTCTTGAAAACGGATGACCGTGGTAAGAGTTGGCTATCATAGCAATGTGGGTGATATGTGCTGGGATTTTATCTAAGTAAAGCCTGATTTGCTCTTGGTCAAGAGGTGCCAAATACATCGCTTGTTCGCCGCGATCTTTGCCATTGAGACTGTCGCCTTGATGTTTCACTGATTCCGCTTTATCGCGCAATTGTTTGAACCACACGATATCACTGATGGTGCAATTGTCGTCATATAGTACGCAAGCCAAATCAATATCAATAGCGCTCTGGTTTTTTTTAAAGCGCTTAAACATGCCTTTTGGCTCAATCTTGGTAAATTCATAGTTTAGCGCAAAAAATAAGGTTCCCGCGTCTAAGCCCAGTCCTCTTAAACTGTCTGACAGTAATGGCAATGAGGTAGTGGTCGGCATAACATTCCTTATCTACTTTCGTTCTTCATTTTTAAATAATGGTAATCGTCTGAATACGGTTAAATTTGAGCATCATTACTCGCAGTTGTTATTTATGATCAAAAAACTTATCCAATACGGCTTGATGTAACAATGCTGGTTTGGCATTCAATAAACCATTGCCAAAACCACGCAACCACCAAACCAGTTGTGAAGTTAGGTTGACAGTGGCTTGAATAGTCAGCGTGTCATCATCCAACGTAACAGTTTGGTCGTCACTGAGCTTGCTTTCAGTCAGGCTTTTGCCCGCTTGTTTGGTGAATTGTAGCTCAATAGCGGTGTTTTTGCCATGATTAGGCAGCTCACCGAATAAGGGGTGGCTAAAGCCCATACCACCCGCATCCAAATAATTATCGAGTTGGAAACTCTCAGGTGTTTGTGCGGCGCTTTCAAGAATGTCAACGCTAGCAAATCGATGTAGGGCAAAGGTACGAATGGTAAAGTTTGGATCATCAGTACGAGTTGCCAGCAGATAAATAATCACACCGCGCTGGATAATAGCGATGGGATTCAAAAGATATTCACTGGCCTGTGATTTATTGCTGCGTGTGTAGCAGGCTTTGATTTGTAATTGATAAAATAGCGCATGGTAAATATTGTCTTTGCTATCCAAGTCAATATGCGGCGCGATTAGTGGCTGAGTGGCAGGCTCAATACGCACTCTGTCGATCCATGAATGGGTGACTTTACTGTTTTTTAGCTGCCGCCTTGCCAAGTCAAACCACGGAAATAATTCATCTAAAATAACAGGTGGTAGTAGCTGAGTTAGATTGGCTTCAACCATATTAAAGGCGACTGCTTGCGATAGATTCATGTGCGGTAAGCTTTGGAGTGGCGCGTCATCACGCCAGCGCCAGCCTTGTGGGTTGGCGTTGTTTTTTTCTATAGGAAAGCGTTTTGCTAGCGCATTTAAGTCGCGTTGAACAGTGCGTAGGCTGATGTCAAAACCTGCCATCATCAGCTGCTCGTAGATATGGGTTGTGCCCACCCAGCGGTTGCGCTGTAGTTGCGATAGCACTTGCCACTGGCGCGCCGTCGTCGCCGCGCCATGGCGATTATCGTTGTTATCTCCTGAGACATGACTGTCCGCTGCCGCTACAGTATTAGCTTGCTCAACAGAGTTCGTTTGAGCATGAGAGTGGTCGGCGTCAGTAGAATGTACAGTCATTAAGCGATAACCTTTATGAAATTACGAGTTGGCTTTTGTATAGCTTAGCGGAGTATTAACCATTCATCATCGCAGAAAAGTATCGTAGCGTCTAGGGCATGTCTTCAATTAGCACACTGACTTATGGATTGGTTTTGATACAGCTAAATTTCACTATAAATCAGCTTATATGGCGTCAATGGGCGTTTTAGTGGCATTCTTATCGATACCTTGATTGATGCTTTGGTTGATACCTTGATCATCATTTATACTGACTTCGTTGTGCTCCGCCTTGTCTTTGTGTTTTTCCTTTTTTCTCTTGTCCCGTTTTTTTTGACGTTTTGCTTTCTGCTTCTTTTTATCTTTCTTTTTGGACTTTTTATCATCCATACCATCGTCATTGTTATCTTGATTTTCATCCCATAACATCAGACGACTTAAAACTTTGCCAAACAACGTGTCTTTACGATAGCGACCTTTCTTGTTCATGGTATCGATAGGCAAACCAGTCATCAGCGTCAATGCTTCGCTCAGTGTATAGACACCATAAATATGAAATTCGTTCGCTTTGACGGCAGCAATGATGTCGTCACGCAGCATGAGCTGTTTGACATTGGCCATTGGAATGACCACGCCTTGCTGCCCAGTCAATTCTTGCTCGCGGCATGCATCAAAGAATCCGGCGATTTTAGAGTTGATGCCACCAACCGCTTGCACTTCGCCCAATTGGTTCATAGAGCCAGTAATGGCAAATGATTGATCAATCGGGACGTTTGCTAAGGCAGATAGCAGCGCACAGCCTTCGCTGACGGTAGCACTATCGCCATCGATATGGGCGTAGCTTTGTTCAAAAGCGAGCGAGGCGCTAAAGTTGAGCGCATGATGTTGGCTGAATAATGCGCGCAAATAGCTGGTCATAATCAGCATGCCTTTGGCGTGTAAACTACCGCCCAAGTCTACATCACGCTCGATATCGAGAATCTCACCTGTACCGATATTTGGTTGAATGACGGCAGTCAAGCGGGCGGGCATGCCAAACTCGCTATCGGCATAGCTGACCACTGTCAGCGCATTGACTTGTCCGACAGCGCTGCCTTGAGTTTGAATAAGCTGCTGACCGTTTCTTAGCTCATCCCAATAGAGGTCACGCAGGTATCCTGAACGCTCGTCCATATCATCGATGGCTTGTGTGACATGATAGGCATTAACAATGTTTTTTCCGCTTAAATGCGCGTGGCGGTTAGACTCATGCAACAGCTTGATTAATAAATCACTGTGCAAGCTTAAGCGGTCTTGGTCTTCTGCTTGTAAGCTTAAATGCTCAAGTAGGGCAGCTTGCGCGCTACGATCAAACGGATAGAGATTGGCATAGTCAATGATATCAGCCATTTTCGCGACTAACGCCAATTCGTGCTCACTGCTGCGAGGCACGTCATCGTGAAAATCCGCACGTACTTTAAATACCGCATCAAACTCAGGCTCAAGCTCTAACAGCTCATAATATAAGTCTGCTTCACCAAGCAAAATCACTTTAACATCAAGGTCAATGGGGGCAGGTGCTAACGATAAGCTACCTGTTAAGGTCAGCATTTGTTCAAGGCTTGAGAGTTTGATTTTGCGTGATTGTAACGCCCGCTTGAGACCCTGCCAGGCATACGGATGCTCAAGTAAGTGACTCGCTTCTAATAGTAAATAACCACCATTAGCACGGTGTAGAGCACCCGCTCGAATCATACTGACATCAGTGGTGACCGTGCCCAATTGGGTGATTTGCTCGACATGACCTAACAAGTTCAAGTGCGTCGGTAAGTCCTCAAAGATGACGGGTGCACCGTCGTCCGGCATGTGACTGACAATGACGTTGACCGCATAGCGACTTGGGGTCGTGGCCAAAACTGCCGTTACAAACTCTTCGTCATCGCCATTGACGATGCGCTCGACATGCGTAACCATGTCGGCAAATACGGTCTTGAGATAGTCAATGACCAGTGGGTGACTGGCAAATTGCTCATAAACAGGGGCAAATAACGGTTGTAATGCACGACGTGCAATATTGCGATGCAGGGCTTCTATCGCATCATTGGCTTCGTCCTCTAACTGCTCTAACGCGATGGTCAACTGACTTAAGCGTTTTTGCATATGGTTTTTTTGGACAAAGTTATTTAACTCCGCTTCGTATTCACTATTACCGTATTCAGTATTGCTTTCATTCTGCTCTGCATTCGCAGGATCGTTATACTCGGTGCTAGGAATGCTCGCTTCACTACTATTATCGCTCACGGATTTATTTTTATGGCTAGCAGATAATTTATCATCACCACCACTAGTTTCTGTCGCGAGTTGACTGGGGTGTACAAACACTGCTTTATTATCAAAGGAGCGAAACGTCAACGCCAAATCATATTGTTTGCCTTCTGCATTGAGCACATCATAAGCCTGACTTTCTTTTTGATGTGTGTCATTTTTGATGGCTTCGATTTTGCTTTGATATTGGTCACTACGAAAGCGTTGGCTCAATCGTTTTTTGGCTTGTTGCCATAATTGATTGACTTGCTGCTGCAATAAGGAGGCTTGCCCCGCAGGTAGTCGCAGCGCTAAAGGGGTACGTGGATCGGTGAAATTATGCACATATACCCAGTCGTCAGGTGTGGATGCATCGGCGGCAATGCGCGTTAGCAAGCGGCTGATGACGGTGCGTTTGCCCAAGCCATTTTCACCAGCAGCAAACACATGATAGCCACTGGCTTTGATATCCAAAGCTGTTTGTAAGGCTTTTAGGGCACGCTGTTGACCAAAGCCAACGTCTAGATCTGGTGCCGTACGGGTATCCGAGGGTAATTCATCAGGGTCGCTATAGCGTTTTAGTTGCTCAGCGGTGACAAGGCAGCGCTGCTTGATATCAATAAAGCATGGATGCGGTGTATTCGGTGTTGCTGATTTGGTGCTTTTTAATTCAATGATGGGTGTTGCCATATTATTAGCGTCTTTTTTATTAGCGTCTCTTGATAATTGAGAGGTAGGGATGTGTGGCTGTTTGGTCATAGGGATAAATTATATCGTTTGTGGAAAGTGGCGTGGTTATTAAGTGCTATTAAGTGTTATTAAGTTTACTAATGAGTGCTAAGACTTGGTTTTTTCTAGTTAATTTGCATCGTTCATAAAAACATTTTACAAGATAAAACGGTGTTTTGAATAAATCATTAAAAGCAGTTTTGTATCATTAGCAGGCTCTGTTAAAAACGCCTATATAAGCAATCATTCATCATCCATTTAACGTGATTAAAGAACAATAACGCCTCAATATAGGCTCAGATAGTATAAGATGTCTCACATTGGCGCAATCTGCAACTATTCAATGGGCAGACTGCATGATAAAATAGACGGTTCACATGTCAAAACTGGATAACTCGTTGTATGTCAGACTTTACTAAAACATCTTCATCCTCTGCTAACACGGGCAATATCCGTATTGATCCGACTGGCTTTGTAAAGCTTGGCGCACAGTTGCCAGCGCTGGCGAATACCTTGGCGCAAGCGGTCAATGAGCTTAGTCTACCCTTGAGTGAGACGCAGCAGCGCACATTATTATTGTACTTAGACCAGCTTTTGTTGTGGAATAAAGCGTATAATCTGACCGCCATCACTGATCCAGAAGAGGCTTTGATCAAACATATAATTGATTGTTTGGCTATTATAACGCATTTACCGTCAGGGTCACTGTTAGATATTGGCACAGGAGCAGGGATGCCAGCGGTTATTATTGCGATTTGTCAGCCAGAGCGTCAATGCACCGCACTTGATAGTAATCAGAAAAAAATTCGTTTTATTAAGCAAATCAGCAGTGAGCTTGGCTTGAATAATATGCAGCCAATTGCTTCTCGTATCGAGGCGCATGAAGCTAGCTATGACGTTGTGACTTCTAGAGCCTTTGCCAGTTTGATCGATTTTGTCGAAGTGGCTCAGCCACGCTTAGCAGATAACGGTTACCTATGCGCGATGAAAGGCAAAGCGCCAAGCGATGAAGAACTGCAAGCGCTGGACAATGACTGGCATGTTAAGACGATTAAACTTAAAGTGCCTCGTTTACACAATAGTCGTCATTTAATTGAATTGTCCTATAAAAATGTCTAAGCTATGAACACCTTTTAAGTGATACATGTTGGTATCACATGATTTTGTGGATATTTGAATGGCATAATATTCATAATATAGTGATGCAAATCGCGCTAATTATATAGAGGTACTCGTATTGTTTACGCTTATGAGTATGATGCTATGCAAAGTTTAGCGAAAAATTGATTGTGTAAGCCAAAAGTAAAATAACAGTAATAGACCCTAATTAAATTGAGTGAGTGTATGGAAATCATAGCAATTGCGAATCAAAAAGGCGGCGTGGGCAAAACCACGACGGCAGTAAATTTGACCGCCAGCTTGGCTGCGAAGCGCAAGCATGTACTGCTGATTGACTTAGACCCACAGGGTAATGCGACCAGTGGTACGGGTGTTGATAAAAACGAGCTTGGGCTAACTATCGCTGACGTATTATTGGATGGGGTGTCGCTGTCTGATGCTATTGTTACCAGTCCGGCGGGGTTTGATGTGATCGGTGCCAATCGTGATTTGGCAGGCATGGATATCACCCTAATGAACAAGACCAATAGTCATGAGCTGTTTAAAACATCAATGGTGGCTTTGGTTAATGATCAGCTAGCTGCTAAAAAACCTGCTTACGATTATGTGGTTATAGACTGTGCACCCAGCTTGAATTTGCTGACGATTAATGCGTTAGTTGCTACAGATAGCGTTATTATTCCCATGCAGTGTGAATACTATGCATTAGAAGGCTTGGCTGATTTGTCGCAGACGATAGAGCGCTTGACGGAATTGAATCCAAAGCTATATATCCGCGGTGTGGTGAGAACATTATTTGATGCACGCAATACACTGGCTCGTGATGTGTCTGCCGAGCTGGAAGCGCACTTTGGCGATATTATGTATAAGACCCATATTCCAAGAAATATTCGCTTGGCAGAAGCACCAGCGCATGGTTTGCCAGTTATCGCTTACGAGAGATGGTCAAAAGGGGCGCGCGCTTATCAAAAATTGGCGGCTGAAGTCATGAAACAAAGTGACTAATATTTTCTTAGCACCAATGATAGACTGCGAGCAAAAGCGTGCAAACAGATATTGACCATTGAATGTCGTATTTATAAGTAATGAGTAAGCTGTATTAATAATTATTTGGCTTTTATTTTAGCGTTAGAGGATAGGTAATCATGGCGAAGAAAAGAGGGTTGGCTGCCAATCGAGGCTTAGATGCCTTATTGGGGTCAATCAAAAAAGAAAAACAAATCACCGCCTCTGCCTTGCAAGACGATATGGCGGCGCGTGAGAGTACTTTGCCAGCTGAAACGCTAAACGCTGATAGATTAAATATTAGCACGCCTGCTCAATCTGATGATAATGAGACCAGTGAAAAGCCAACGACCAAACCTATCGCCTCTGACACCACTGCCAGCAGTCGAACCACACGGTCGCCGCGCACGATAAATAAAGGTACGGCTAATAAGAGTCGTGTTAATGGAACAGATGCCATTGCCTCTGAAGACCAGATCAGCTTGGTGCAAATAGATGTCACGCGTTTGCAAGCGGGTAAGTATCAGCCACGCCGTGATATGAGTGAAACGGCGCTTGCAGAGCTGGCGTCTTCGATTGAGCAGCACGGTGTCATGCAACCGATCGTTATCCGTCCGTTATTGGCCAATGAAGACAAGAGTGAAGCATTCGTTACCCATGAGATCATTGCTGGCGAGCGCCGCTGGCGTGCGGCAAAAATGGCTGGAAAATCTGTCATTCCAGCGATTGAACGTGCTTTATCTGATGAGCTTGCCATCGCACTGGCCTTGATTGAAAATATCCAGCGTGAAGATTTGTCTGTGATTGAACAGGCCGCCGCATTACAACGCTTTCATACTGAATTTGGTATGAGTCATGCAATGATTGCCGAAGTCGTTGGTAAGGCGCGCACCACCGTATCAAACCTGCTGCGTCTCAATCAACTGCATGATACAGTCAAAGATCATTTAGCAAATAGTGCTCTAGATATGGGTCATGCGCGCACGCTCTTGGCATTATCCTCTGAGCAGCAGCCGATTATCGCGCAAAAAATTATCGACGGTGGTATGACGGTACGCGACGCTGAAAAGTTGGTTAAATCGATCTTGCAGCCTGCGCCTAAAGCCAATCGTGCTGAGCAAACGCAATCTCGTGAGGTTGAGCGCTTGACGCAAAGACTGACAGATATGTTAGGGGCTGAAGTCAAACTCAAACACAAAAAAGATGGTCAGGGTAGTGTTGAGATATTTTTCCATAACCAAGATCAGTTAGCAGCTTTGATTAAGCACATAGAAGCACAGGCTTGATATTGCTAACGAGTTTGTCATGATGCTGTAAATTTAAGATATTTTGATAACCGCTATTTTTATAAAAATATAAAAGAGAGTCAATATGTGGGAGTTGGTAAAAGCGGGTGGTTGGTTGATGACACCTATCGTGGTGTGCTCAATATTGGCATTGGTTATCATCATCGAGCGTAGTCATACTTTACAGTTTAATAAAGTTGCTCCGAGTAGATTGCGCGAGCAGCTAATCACGCGCTTACGTGAGAATGGGGATATTGGTCGTACACAGTTGATGAATGTCAAAGAAAAAACACCTTTGGGAGATATTTTAGCGACAGGGCTGCTGTATCGTCAATATGGCTTAGACTCGATGACGATGCATATGCAAAACCGCGCTAGCGTACAAGTGCATCAGTTAGAAAAAAACATCAATATGCTTGGGACCATAGGGGCGATTGCGCCACTACTCGGTTTGTTAGGCACGGTGTTAGGCATTATTTCGTCGTTTTTGGCGATTACCGATGGGGCGATGCAAGACCCAACGATGCTTGCTGCTGGTGTGTCACAAGCGTTGATTACGACTGCTGCTGGTATGATCGTGGCTATCCCAGCACTCGTCGCCTATCGTTATTTTCAGCGCCGTATTATCGATATTAATGCCCAGTTTGAGACGCAAGCGGGGCTCATGATTCAAGAGTTGTATGATTATCATTTGCTGGAAAATACGTCTACTGCTGGCTTGAATGTGCCTGAACATCGTGCGCCATCGGCTAACGTTGTAGATAATGAGTATACAGTGGATGGATTAAGCTCAAATAATGGTGTTGCCGTCACTTCTTAGCATTTATTTTTTAGCATTTATTTCTTAGTATTTGTGACTGTTCAACACGCTATAGTAATCCATCAAGCACATGAGTATTCAGTAAATTAAAGAGAGTGATATGCGCTTTAGAAAACCGACTGTTGAGCCGCTCGAAATTAACTTGACCCCGATGATTGACTGCTTGTTGTTTTTGATTGTGTTTTTACTGTTAGCAACGTCGTTTAATCATTTTAGTCGTTTAAATATTATTCTTCCTGAAGCTGAAGGTGTTGCGCTGACAGAAGAGAAAAACAGTATCGAAGTGGCAGTACAAGAAGATGGCAGTTATCTGGTGAACGGTATTACGCTTGCCAGTAGCAATGAGGCAGAGTTGACCAGTATGCTACAACAAGAAGCTGGTAGTAATCGTGACATGCTATTTGTTATTGCTGCGGATGCCAATGCCACCCATCAATCGGTTGTGCGAGTGATGGACATTGCGGGTAAACTGGGATTTTTGAACCTTAATATCAGTACGGTCGTGCCACTTGGTCAGCCGTTACTGCAGTAGCCTATAGCTACTTTAGTGCCATTGATAGATGCTCTTATAAAACTGCGATTTTAACGCAGTCCATTCATGTTATGACCCCCAAATTGAGGCTTTTATGAGCCAAGCATATCAACCTGACTCTGCAAAAACTGCTGCTAAAAAACTATCAGCAGAGCCGTCAAACATACCTAAACATAAGACCTTGCTGCGTTTGCTGAGTTATTTAAAACCATACTGGTGGGCATTAATGCTTACTGTGTTGGGCTTTGCAATTAATGCGGCGACAGAGATTTGGATTGCCAAATTACTTCAATATATCACCGATGCCATTAATCAGAACGATCAAAGCAAACAGGATTTATTTCCATTATTGATCATTGGTCTGTTTTTTGTCCGCGGTTTTGGTAGCTTTTTGGGTAATTACTATTCTGCTCTGGTCTCACGTAATTTGGTATATGAGCTGCGAGTGGAAGTCTTTAATAAATTGCTTCGTCTGCCAAGCTCTTTTTACTTAGCCAATCCTGCTGGTACCATTTCATCCAAGCTGATATTTGATGTTGAGCAAGTCACCGCCGCTAGTACAGACTCTATGAAGACGCTCCTGCGGGATGGTCTGACAGTCGTCGCCTTGATAGGTTTCTTGCTTTATAGCAATTGGCGTTTGACGTTGATTTTATTCGTTGTGCTACCGCCAATATTGTGGCTTATTCGCATCGCCTCAAAGCGTTATCTAAAGTTGTCTAAGGGTATACAAGAGACGATGGGTGATGTCAGCCATATTACCAATGAAGTGATTGGTGGCTATCAGGTTGTCAAAAACTATGGCGGTCAAGCATACGAAGCCGCACGCTTCGATAAAACATCAAAAAAGAACTTACGCCAAGGCATGAAGGTCGTGGTGACCAACAGTATCAATACGCCAGCAGTACAGCTGCTAATGGCTGTCGCCATGTCAGTTGTGGTGTGGCTCGCACTACGCCCATCGGTGATCGACAATATCTCAGCAGGTGAGTTTATCTCATATATCGCCGCTGCAGGTTTGCTCAGCAAGCCGGTACGCTCACTGACTGACATCAATCAAAAACTGCAAAAAGGTATCGCGGCAGGTGAGTCTATTTTTGCCTTGTTAGATGAGCCAGAAGAATCAGATACTGGTGTGCTTAGCCCTGCTTTGACGGGCGAAATCAAGCTGGACAATGTCAGTCTAGTTTATCCTGACTCAACGGTCGCTTTGCGTGACTTTACGTTAGAGGTAAGAGCGGGTGAGACGGTTGCATTGGTAGGGCGAAGTGGTGCTGGTAAGTCATCTTTAGTAAATTTACTGACGCGCACCTTATCGACCTCTTCTGGGCAAATTACCTTGGATGGTATACCGATTGAAGACATTAAGCTTGAGAGCTTACGGGCGCAGATTGCGATGGTCAATCAACAAGTAGTCCTGTTCAATACCACGGTATTTAACAATATTGCTTATGGTGGCTTAGCCAATAAAACCCAGGCTGAGGTTGAGCGCGCCGCAAAAGATGCCTTTGCTCATGATTTTATTATGAAAATGCCAAACGGCTATCAAAGTGAAATCGGTGCTGAAGGTTTGCAGCTGTCTGGCGGGCAGCGTCAGCGCTTATCGATTGCTCGTGCGCTATTAAAAGATGCGCCGATTTTAATTTTAGATGAAGCAACCAGTGCGTTAGACAATGAATCAGAGTATTACATTCAGCAAGCGCTTGATAATGTGATGAAAGATCGTACCACATTAGTCATTGCACATCGACTGACCACTATTGAATCAGCCGATCGTATCGCTGTGTTAGACAGCGGTCAAATCGTCGAATTAGGCACGCACGATGAGCTTATGCAATTGCAAGGTCATTATGCGCAAATGTATGAACGCGACTTTGAATAAAATTATTGGACTATTCTTTGAGCAGCTCTGACGTTCAAATCGTGCTAAGTTCAAGTTTAGCTGAATAGGTAAGTGGTCAATTATCATGAGTATTGAAACGACAGTGACGCGTGCCTGGCAACGTCAAGCCGCTTGGCTATGGCTATTGCTACCTATTAGTTGGTTGTACGGACTTATCACCACGCTGCGTCGTCAAGCTTATAAAGCTGGGCTGTTAGCAAGTTATCGTGCGCCTGTTCCCGTGATGGTGATCGGTAACATCAGCGTGGGTGGTAGTGGCAAAACACCATTGATTATTGCCTTGGTTGATTATCTACAAGAACGTGGAATAAAGGTAGGGGTTATCAGCCGTGGTTACGGTGGCGACAACAGTCAAATGCCCGCTTTGGTCGATGCCGCCAGTTTGCCCAATGTGGTAGGGGATGAGCCTTGTTTGATTGTCAATATGACAAATGCACCCATGGCAGTATGTCCTGATCGTAAGCAAGCGATTATGACCTTATTAGCTGCCCATCCTGACTTGCAATTCATTATTGCCGACGACGGCTTGCAGCATTATGCACTGAAACGTGACATTGAATGGATTGTGGTCGATTCAGCACGAGGCTTTGGTAATCAGCAACTCCTGCCAACAGGGTTTTTACGTGAGCCGATGTCGCGATTGCAGGGTGCAACTGTCATCTACCATGAGCCACTAACAACAGATTCAGTGGACAAGAATAAAGATAATAGCAATCTGTACCGATCCCATCGTTTGACAATGCATCTAGTAGCGGATGCTCTGCAACTCTTATGGCAACCTACTTTATCTTATTCTCAAATTGATATGCCTAAAAAAGGTTGTAGAGTGCATGCGGTGAGCGGTATTGGTTATCCGCAGCGGTTCTTTGATACTTTAAATTCGCTTGGCTTCGATGTCGTTGGACATGCTTATCCTGATCATCATGATTTTGAGTTGGCGGAATTATTGCTGTATACCGAATATCCAATCGTAGTAACCAGTAAAGATGCGGTAAAAATAAGAGCGTTGCTATCGAAAGCCACTACTGATAAAGCGCTGAATAATGAGTATCAAACGCTGATAAACAGGCTATGGGTGCTGCCAGTAACCGCCGAACTCTCTGATAGCTGTTATGATAATCTGCAGCAGCAGCTAAAAAAGCTAGGTATTGATATCGCAAACGATAACAGTACCAATAATAATACCAAAGCAAATAATAGATGATGCTTTAAACCGTATAAAAATTGCTATAGGAAACCCCATGTCGTCAGTGATTATGCCCGCCAAAACTCATATTGTTATCCCTGCTCGTTTTAAGAGCACAAGGCTGCCTGGCAAGCCATTACTAGAGATACATGGTAAGCCGATGATTCTTTGGGTTGCTGAAAAGGCGCAAACAGCGCACTTCGCTGATGATATGTGTATTGCCACGGATGATGACGATATTGCCAAGATATGCATGGATGCAGGGTTTGATGTGGTGATGACCAGTAGCGAGCATGCTTCAGGCACTGACCGTTTGGCAGAAGTTGCCGCCATCAAAGGGTGGGCTGACCATGATATCGTGGTCAACATGCAAGGCGATGAACCGTTAGTGCCACCGTTATTATTGGAGCAGGTAAAGGCGCTTTTGGTCGCAGACAGTGATAGCGTGATGGCGACTTTGTGCGAGCCTATCGACGACTATGAGACCTTTATGCGCCCATCAGTGGTCAAGGTTGTCAGTCAACACGCTAATGACTTGCAACGTGCGCTTTATTTTAGCCGAGCGCCCATTCCTTGTGATCGTGATGTCGTATTGTCCAATGATAATCATAGAAACCCACCAAAAAATGCTTATCGTCATTTAGGGTTATATGCTTATCGCGTCCGTTTATTACAGCAGTTTGTGCATTGGCCGCAAACGCCACTTGAGACACTTGAAAGCCTAGAGCAGTTACGCGTTTTAGAAAATGGAGCGCAGATTGCTATTTCAGTTGCCGCTTGTCATCTACCTGCAGGGGTCGATACTCAAGAAGATTTAGACCGCTTAAATGCCATGAGTTTGACTGAATTTCAGAACCCCATTGGATGAATAGCCTAAGCAAAAATATTTCATCTAAGGCGTCATGAACACGCTATATCCTGAATAATCAAGCGAAGTGATAGGACGTTAGCTATGAGTGATAAGACGCAAAATACAGGCACAATGGATAGCACAGACCACATTTATTTCGCCGCGTTATTGCCATGGCAGCAAAATCTGTGGTCGCAATTGACCAAGCGAGTTTTGACATCACAGCAATCTTTGCCACATGCACTATTAGCTGCTGGTATGCAGGGTATGGGCAAGCGGGCTTTTGTATGGCGTTTGGTCGCTTGGCTATTATGCCGTGAGCGTGATAGCCATCCCACAGGGGCTTGCGGCGCGTGCGAAAGTTGCCAATGGCTAAGATCTGGCACGCATCCAAGCTTACAGGTATTGCCACTGATCAGTATGCCAATCAGTGCAGACAATACTGATAATAAAGAGAAATTAAGTAACGCTGCAAAGGATAAAAAATCACCCAAAACAGCCAATAACAGTGCTCTTAAGATTAAAGTGGATGATATCCGTAACTTGCAGCCTTTTATCTACCAAGGTGGTCAAGGAATGCGTATCTGTGTGTTAGACCATGCAGAGCAAATGACGATTGCCGCGGCCAACGCGCTACTCAAAACCTTGGAAGAACCACAAGCTAAAGTCCATTTATTTTTGATCAGCGATACTCCAGCACAACTACTGCCCACCATTAAAAGTCGGGTGCAGCAGTTGCCATTACAGACCATGCAGCCTGTGATCGCCGTTGACTATGTGACACAGGCACTTGGCTCTATGGTCAATCGTGAAGCGGTCGGAACGGCTGCGATTGAGCAGCTTATCCAATTGGCAAATGGCGCACCTTTGGCAGCAATAGCCATGGCACAAGCGCCATGGTATAGCAAACGTGCGCTATGGTTGACGACGTGGCAGGCATTGCGGAGCGGTAAACGTAGTAGTGTGGCAGCCAGTGACTATTGGCAAAACCAATTGAGTATCACGGAATTTATTCAGCTGTCTGAGCTGATGCTACTTGATATGCGCCGTGTTTGCTTAGGGCTTAATGAGCTTCAAAAAGACGTCAATCTATCCGCTGCCTTAGAAAATTATCCACCTGACAATAATGGCCTAGCACTTTTTTCTAATAGCTTACAGCAGACAAAAATCGCTCTGCAACAAAATGTGCAAGAAAAATTTGCCTATGATAAGCTAATGCAAGAATTGGCTTGTTTATAAGAAAATCTGCCTTGATAGCAAATAAAAATACCAAACTTAATGAAGGAAGCTGACTATGGCCATGCCAGGACGCGGCGGGATATTAACCTGCCACATTGAAAATATCGAAATGTTATATGCCAGCTACTTGTCCTTTGTCAGTAATGGCGCATTATTTGTGCCATCCAATGACGCTCAGCAGCTAGGTAACGAGGTATTTATCGCCATCACTTTACCCAATTCTAGCGAGCGTTTGCCTATGAATGGCAAAGTGGTTTGGATCAACGCCAAAACGCAAGGTGGCCGACCGGCAGGTTTTGCGGTACAGATTGGAACTGATATTGCAGGTCAAAGAATTAAAAATGAAGTTGAGCGATTATTGGCGGGTAAAATAGATGGTTTGCAGTCCACGTATACTATGTAATTATTCATTGTACTTGTAATGGTTTTGATAAGTATTAGACGACTATTATTAAATAAACAGTATAAAAAAAGCCACCTTATATATCGATAAGGCGGCTTTTTTTTATGAGCATAAGACTAGGGCGTGTCTTCATTTTAAAAATGGTGATAAAAATTGTCGTCAAACAATAAAGGTAATGCAAATAATATCGAGATATCAATAAGCTATTTGACGATATTTGGCAAAATTTAGACCATTTAGAGGACAATCGATTGGATTTAGGACACAGCCTAAGTAAAGCCATCATATCTTTTAATAGCGCGGTGGCACATACATATCATCTGGAATAGGCTCACGGTAGTATTCGTCATCACGTTTACGATCGGGTAATTCTACCTCATCACGTGGCACTTCCTTATAAGGAATTTGTTCGAGTAGATGAGCAATACAGTTTAGCCTTGCGCGTTTTTTATTGTTACCTTCAACCACCCACCAAGGTGCTTCAGGGATATGCGTTCGCTCAAACATGGTCTCTTTAGCCTTGGTATAGTCTTCCCAACGGCGGCGTGATTGTAAGTCCATGGCTGAGAGCTTCCATTGCTTGAGCGGGTCATGAATACGGCTCATAAAGCGTGAATGCTGCTCATCATCAGTGATCGAAAACCAGTACTTCACCAAGCGAATACCTGAGCGGACTAGCATACGTTCAAACTCAGGCACCGACTGAAAAAATTCTTCATACTGTGCATCGGTACAAAAACCCATCACACGCTCAACCCCCACACGATTATACCAACTGCGGTCAAACAGAACAATTTCACCAGCAGCAGGCAAATGGGCGACATAACGCTGAAAATACCATTGTGATTGCTCACGTTCCGTCGGTGCAGGTAGGGCAGCCACTCGACACACACGAGGGTTTAAGCGCTGCGTGATACGCTTGATAGCGCCACCTTTACCCGCCGAGTCACGACCCTCAAATATGACGACGATACGCTCACCGCGATCAACGACCCAGTCTTGCAACTTAATAAGCTCGCGCTGTAGCCTTACCAACTCTTGAAAGTACATACGACGATCAAGTCTTTCTTGCTCACTCATTTCGCGCCCATCAAAACGAAAGTCACGCACATAATCATCTATCTCGTTTTCTAGCTCTTCATCATAAGTATCGATGAGGTCTTCGTGCATCTTACGACGCAACTGATCATTAAAAACCTCCTTATCCATACGCTCGATAAAACTGTGTTGCTCAGGTGAGCTAAGTTCCTGACGCTCTTGTGGCGTGAGGGATTTGGGATTGATAGACGAAGGTATCTTACCCATAAAAAACTCCTAATCAGTGTTGTTATGATTTTTATTGGTTATCCTCTTACTTTAGCATAACTACCGATAGAGCTATGCGTTGGCTACGTTTCATTATTGTGTTGTTAGCAAGACAATGACTAAGATCCAGTTTTGAGTAGTGAATGGGCATAAAAAAGCACTCTCTAATCCATCGATTAAAGAGTGCTTTAAAGTATCTATGCTAACTATTGACTGATGATACCAATCAAATAATAGCAGTCAAAGAGTTATTTCTCTAAGATACAAGTCACGCCCTGACCACCAGCTGCACAGATAGAGATTAGTGCACGACCTGAGCCTTTTTGATCCAATAGCTTCGCTGCAGTGGCTAGGATACGACCGCCCGTTGCGGCAAATGGATGACCCGCAGCTAACGACGAGCCATTAACGTTTAGCTTGTTACGATCGATAGAGCCTAGTGGTGCATCTAGTCCTAGGCGCTCTTCACAGAATTTTTCATCTTCCCAAGCAGCTAGTGTTGATAACACTTGTGATGCAAAGGCTTCATGGATTTCATAAAAATCAAAATCTTGTAGTGTTAGACCTGCACGCTCAAGCATACGCGGTACGGCATAAGCAGGTGCCATTAGCAGGCCTTCTGTGGTGCCAGATTTACCAATGAAATCAACGGCAGCCGTTTCTTGATGAACGATATAAGCCAATGGCTTAAGACCACGCTCTTTTGCCCACTCATCGGTTCCTAATAGGACACAAGAGGCACCATCCGTTAATGGTGTAGAGTTGGCTGCTGTCATCGTTGGATTGGCGTTCTTTTTACCAAACACAGGCTTTAATTTAGCCAGTTTTTCCAAAGTGGTATCAGGACGCAAGTTGTTATCGCGCGTCAGACCTTTGTATGGAGTGATTAGGTCATCAAAGAACCCTTCATCATAAGCGCGCGCTAGGTTTTGATGACTGTTAAAAGCAAGCTCATCTTGTGCTTCGCGGCTGATATTCCACTCAAGTGTGGTGATGGCTTGATGGTCGCCCATTGATAGACCAGTGCGTGGTTCACCGTTTTGTGGCGAATCGATTAAGTCTTTTGGGTTTAGACCCATTAACGCTTTTAAGCGTTGTTTGTTGTCTTTAGCCGCGCCCAGTTTGATCAGTACTTTACGTAGACCATCACCAATCGCGATCGGTGCATCAGAGGTCGTATCTACGCCACCAGTAATCGCTGAATCGATAAGACCCAGTGCGATTTTATTGGCAGAAGCAAAAGTCGCTTGCAAGCCAGTACCGCAAGCTTGTGAGATATCATAAGTTGGCGTATGTGGGTTGAGCGCTGTGTTAAGTGTGGCTTCGCGAGTTAGGTTGATGTCACGGCTTAGTTTCATGACGGCACCAGACACCACTTCACCCAACACTTCGTCTTGTAGATTATAGCGTTCAATCAAGCCATCTAATGCAGCTGTCAACATGTCGGTGTTGCTAACGTCAGCGTATGAACCGTTCGAGCGTGCAAACGGAATACGGTTGCCACCTAAGATAGCCACACGATTTTGACCAGCAACGGCTTTTGTTTTGCTGGTTTTTTTGGCGGCAGACGCTGGCTTTTTCGTAGTAGAATCTGGTGATTTATCATTCGCCTCTGTAGTGCTAGCAGACTCTTTATTACTAGAAGACTCTTTATTAGACATGTCTGTAGCTGTCGTGCTTTTAGCTTTTTTAACAGCCGTTTCTGTTTTGGCGCTGTCTGATTTATTATCAGTAGATTTTGACGCACTGGCTTTGACCACTGTGCTTTCAACAACAGGGCTATCAGGGTGATTGTTTTTATTACTCATAATATTATCCTTAAAAAATATGGGCAGAAGAAAAGAGGGTAACAATAGTAAAGCTAATAATAAAAATGATTACATTAAAAAATTCAATAATCGAAAATAAACAAAAAGCAAATATTATCACTTATTACGCAGCATAACTGTTTATGATAAGACGTTTTTACGACCTTACTGTATATCTTTGGCAAACTATGTGACGCTTATCTAAGGTCGGTATCAGCTTTGAAAGATATCAATATGACTTTCGTAGACTGGCTAGTATCGATTATTGGCATTGCATAACGATAGATTTGATAATATATTGTTATCGATAATTGCATTTGCTATAACTTATAGGTCTGATTTTAGCACAATGTGGTGATTTTTAAATCCAGAAAAAGTGACCGCCTTGTATACTGAGTTGTTTACAGATTGTTGTAGACATTATCGGTTTTTGGACTTGTTTAAGATGGCAGTGTATAGTTAGGCCAGCTTTAGACTCATTTACTAAATATAAATAATTATGAGGTTATTGAGTCTATATAATAGGCACATTACATTTATTACTATTATTCTAACCGTTCGTTATAGGGATTATATTATGTCAGACCGTTATGGTGATTTTGTTCAGTCTTCTATTGGCAAAAAAGTGGCCAAAAATTTGGGTCTACCGTTACCTGTTACCCTTGATCGCTTCGAAAGCGGTGAGCCTTTAGTACGTGGTAGCGTATTGGTTGGTCGTGCTAATGGCGATGATAAAAGCGTCAGTGAGTCTGTTGCGCGAATTTTGTCAGACGTACATGCTGATGTTTATGTAAACAGCAGTGATGATATCAAAGATGCCCTTGCTGATGCAGGCATCGAAGCAAAAGCCAATACGGGCGGCGATGATAAATTTAAAGTTTTGTTGTTTGATGCCAGCAATATTAGCAATGCCGATCAATTAAAAGAAGTGTATGAGTTCTTCCATACTGTGGCTCGTCGTGTAGAAAAGTCTGGTCGCGTCATTATTATTGGTCGCCCACCAGAGAATATCACTGACATTGATACAGCTTTGGCTCAGCGTGCGCTTGAAGGCTTTGTAAAGTCTGTCGGTAAAGAGTTCAAACGCGGTATTACTGCACAGCTTATTTATGTGGAAGACGGCGCAGAGCAAAATCTAGATTCGACTTTACGCTTTTTCACCTCAGCTCGTTCAGCTTATGTCTCAGGACAAGTCGTACGCGTTAGTAAAGGCAGTAATGTTGATGTCGATTGGACACAGCCTCTTGGCGGCAAAACCATGCTGGTAACTGGCGCAAGTCGCGGTATTGGTGAAGCAATTGCTCGTGTATTGGCTCGCGAAGGCGCTCACGTTATCTGCCTTGATGTACCGCAGCAGCAAGCAGACCTACAAAAAGTCGCTAGCGAAATTAGTGGCTCAGTATTGACCGTCGACATCACCAGTGATGATGCTGGTAAGCAAATCGCCGAAGCCGCACAAAAGCGTGGCGGCTTAGATTCAATCATCCATAATGCTGGCGTCACTCGTGATAAGACATTGGCAAACATGGACGAGAAAAAGTGGGACATGGTTATCGATATTAACCTAGGTAGTATTGCTAGGCTGAACCGCTATTTGCTAGACAACGACGTATTAAAAGACAATGCCCGTATCGTTTGTGTGTCATCGATTTCAGGTATCGCTGGCAACTTGGGTCAAACCAACTATGCCACCTCTAAAGCAGGGGTGATTGGTTTGGTGAATGCCACTGCTAAGCAGTTAGAAGACAACGCCAAAGGCATGACGATCAACGCTGTTGCTCCAGGGTTTATTGAAACGCAAATGACCGAAGCCATTCCATTTGCTATTCGTGAAGCGGGTCGCCGTATGAACTCTATGAGCCAAGGCGGCTTGCCAGTAGACGTGGCTGAGACCATCGCATGGTTTGCATCACCTGCTTCTGGTGGCTTAAATGGCAACATCGTTCGCGTTTGTGGTCAAAGCTTATTGGGTGCTTAATAGCACTTTATAAGTAAGTGTCAATTATAAGTAAGTGTAAATGATGATTTAGATAATTATAAATAGCTGATATTAATCATTATTTTTAATTTTCCTCACATATGCTTACGAAAAAATTGCTTATAAATCGTAATAAAGCTGCCCAAGGGTGGCTTTTTTATGATAAAAACACAGAGAACCAGTAGCCAAATTGTTTTTTGCTGTGAGAGTTGCTTACATTGTCTAAAACCACGCCTATGAATTGTGCCTAATTTAGGCATAATACCGGTGGCATTGCTCAATGATAGGCTGTAACCAATAATGTCATAGCATCTTTAGATACACCAAGAAAATTTGCTCAAGCCCCACTTAGGATTTATTATGTCAGACAAACATTATGATGCGTTGCCGAAAGCGCATACGACCTATGCCAATATCGTTAAAAGTTTATTGCCTATTGGTAATAACGGCAAAATCAGTAAAGACCAATTGCCGCAAGCGACTTACTATGTCGACGATTTGCACATTGACCAAAGTAACTTAAACGATTATCGTAAAATTTGTGGTTTTACAGATAATGGCAAAGTACCCATTACTTACTTCTCAGTGCTGTCTCAGACGCTGCAAATGAATATGATGGTCAAAGAGCCATTTCCATTTGCTATGTTAGGTCTAGTGCACGTCGATAATAGTGTGACTCAGTATCGTCCTATCGGTGAGCGTGAAACGGTTGCTATGTCAGTCACCTTTGATAATTTGCGTGACCATGCTCAGGGTCAGCAGTTTGATTTTGTGACGACGGTCAAGTCAGAAGATAAGGTGATTTGGGAAGGTACTTCGACGTATCTATCACGTAGCAAAAAACCAATCAGCAGCAAAGACAAAAAAAGCACTCCACGTCCAATAACGGTCAAGCCATCAGTCAATCCAGAAGGCGTGCATAGTATCTTTGAAGTGCCAGAAGATATCGGTCGTCGTTATGCTTTTGTTTCAGGTGACTTTAACCTCATTCATCTCCATCCATTATCTGCGCGTGCGTTTGGCTTTCCTAAAGCGATTGCTCACGGCATGTGGTCAAAGGCCAAATGCCTTGCTATGATGGACGAGTTGCCGGATGCTTGTACGGTTGATGTGTCATTTAAACTACCTATCTTTTTGCCAGCCGAAGTAGAGCTTATCGCTGATCCGGTAGCTGCACTTGAAGACACAGACGATACCTGTGAGTTTGGTTTATTTAGCTCTAAAAATGACAAGCCGCATTTGGCAGGTACGGTTAAATTACAGAGTGGCAATGAGTAAAAGCCAGTAGAACGACTGTCATTTAACTAAAAAATATCTCAATATGGTCGATTCATGATAGAAAAGTGATAGCGTTAACCTCGCTTGAAGTATTGCTTATACATCGACACGCGGTTGCTTTGTACTTATTTTAACTGGAATTGACCATAGTCAATATAACGAACAAATTTATAATTATGACTTCACATACCGCCGTACCAAACCCAGATCAACTGAATCATTCAGTAGCTATTGACACAGTATCGAATGCTGGCAATAGCGTTTTAGACAATGGTGTTGATCTTAGTACTGTTCTTGAGCCTTATTTTCGTCCTGATGACACTACCATTGTATGCGGTGCACTCAATGACGAAAAAGTGGTTGCCTTAGCGAAAGCTGGGGTTGAGTTAGTGATTAACTTACAGCCAGATGATGAATTGAGCTTTGATGAAGCCGCAGCGGTCGAGCGAGCTGGCATGCACTATGAGCATCTGCCTATTAATGGTGCTGCAGACTTAAAGCAGCTTAATATATTGGCATTTGATAATATATTGCGCCAACATCATGGCAAAAAAACGGCAGTGCATTGTGGCTCAGGCAATAGAGTGGGTGCCGCAATGGCGCTACGCGCAGGATGGTTACGTGGACGTAAAATGGACACCGCTATGGAACGTGGGCGCAGTCATGGCTTAACGAAGCTTGAGCAAGAAGTTCATAATCGTCTGTTGGTACCGCGTTAAGACCATAAGGATGACAACGTATTATTGAGAAGTGTTGAATGACAGAGAGGCGACCACTAGGTTGCCTTTTTTATTAAGGCGCGTTGTTATTTTAAAAATAAGGACACGCCCTAAGCAAACGAAAAAATAACTTGCTAATATTGAGATATTGAACAGTTACGCCTTAGCAAATAATGTATTTTTTATCATATGAACACTTAATATTAAGGGCTAAATAGTTCTTACCGTTTAGCTATTTTATAGAAATGGAGCAGGGTAGCCATGATCGATAATAATAAAACCACGCAGATTTTTGATCAACAGATAAATATAACGTTGCAACAACGTTTGCAGCAAATACTCACCGACTTACAGCTAGATGATGCACCAGCAGGGGGTGCCGTGGTTGTCTATCAGGCAGGAGAATGTATTGCACAGGCGAGTGTAGGGATGGCACGTCCAGAGATGCCATGGCAGCCTGATACTTTGGCGATTAACTTTTCGACGGGTAAAGGTATATTGGCGACGCTTGTACATATATTGGTTTCGCAGCAGATGCTTGATTATAACCAGCCTATTGCCCATTATTGGCCCGCATTTTCTGCACAGAATAAAGGGAATATTACGCTACGTAGCGTGATGTCGCATCAAGCCAACTTATTCTCAATTCAGAGTATCGATGTGGATAGCGAAGCTTTGCTTGATTGGGATCAAATGCTCAATAAAGTTGCTGCCATGCCAATCACAGCACCAGACCATGGCGAGCTATATGACAGCGCTTATAGTGCTCTGGTCTATGGTTGGGTGTTGGGCGGTCTGATAGAAGCCGTTACTGAAATGTCTTTAGCTGAGGCATTGCGCCATTATCTCACTGAGCCTTTAGGTATTGCTGATAGTTGCTATTTTGGTGTGCCAGAGAATAAAGTCAACCAAATAGCAAGACTGACCAAAGACTTCGAAGCATCAAATGAGGCTGGCTCACAACTGCGTAATAAACGTCATAAACCAACGCTCAAATCCGACTCACAAAGTACTTTACGTACTTATGCTAGTCTGCCTAGTTATGCTTGCTGGCAGCAGCAAGCTTTAATGGATGGCAAAGCGGCAGACCTAAGGTCAGATGATGAGCAAAATACTTTACCGATATTAGACACGGCTCATATTAATCGTTTGTACTTCAATACCAGTCAGCTTAATCTAAAAAACTATAAGGCTGCACTCATACCTGCTGGCAAACAAGCAATCGATTATCACAGTCGTGAGACACTACAGGCCATTATTCCAGCAGCAAATGGTGTCGCTTCAGCTCAGGCATTGGCGACCATCTATGCCATGTTAGCCACTGGCGGAACATGGCAAGGACACACGTTTATTAATAGCGCTACTTTTGAGCAACTATCCAAACCGCAAGTCACAGGGCTAGATGCCGTCATGCCAGCAAACATGGATTGGCGCTTGGGTTATCATCGGTTATTTAGCCTTTGTCAACCTATAGATAATGAAAAAGTTGATACAAACAAGCAAGGATTTGGGCATATGGGCTATAACGGTGCAGTGGCTTGGTGTGACCCAGAGCGTCAGTTGTCATTTGCCTTTATCCATAATTTTGACACCACGATGCTGAATGATGTCCGTCAGTTTGCACTAACGGAAGCGGTACTTAACTTAATCGATTCGGAGCTTTCAAGGCGCTAAATAGCTCTATCGATAAGGTTGATGTGATTTATTTGGCGTCATTTTAAGCAGCCTTGTGGCGCTAAGACCATGGATAAAGATTGAAGCCAAAATGACAATCGAACAGACGACCCACAGTTTAAGCGCATCTTCATCACCGAAAAAACCTTGGTTGAGCGCATAAGATAAATAATATAGCGTACCAATACCACGGATGCCCAAAGCAGAGATGGCATATTTTTCAGTGTGTGGCATGTTTAGTCCTGATAAAGCAATAAACCCACCAATGGGACGTATCAACAAGAGGAAGGTGAAGCTGACGATGTAAACACGCCATGTCAGCTCAACACCCGACTGTAATCCTTGACCAAGAAACATGCCGAAAGTGACCAGCACTAAAGACATGAGCAAGCCTTCTGATTGTTCTGCAAAATCATGGAGCTTGTGGTGATAGCTGTGCTCATGCTCTGAGCGGCGAAAGGCAAATGCCGCGATAAATACGGCGATAAACCCATAACTATGTACAAATTCGGCAAGTCCATAAGCCACTAACGTTAGCGCAATGACCACATAGCCTTGAGAAATAGTGGTGTTTTGGCTGTATTTTGAAAATACCAGCTTAGCCATAATTTTACCAACGACAATCCCAACCACTAGCCCAGCACCAATTTTCCATAAGACATCATGAGTGAACCATGACCAGAGCATCTCGAGGGTAAAGCGATTGCCTTGGCTAAAAGCTTCCGCTATTTTTATGGACAAATAAACAAATGGGAAAGCCAGTCCGTCATTCAATCCTGCTTCTGACGTCAAGGTAAAGCGAGGTGTGTCTTCGCGACCTGTATTGGGTGGCCCTACTTGAATACTAGAAGCCAATACGGGATCGGTTGGAGCCAGTACTGCGCCCAGCAATATAGCGGCTCCCAGACTGAGACCAAATGCATAGTAGCCTAGCACCGCCATCGCAAAGATGCCAATCGGCATGGTAATAAGCAACAGACGTACGGTCGGTCGCCACAATTGCCAAGACAGCTTCGTATCAATTTTGATACCAGCACCAACCAAGGATACGAGCACCACAATTTCGGTTAATTTTTCGATAATTAAGCCGTTATTCATAGGGTCTAAAAATGATAAGGTCGTCCACCAGTATCCCATCAACAGCCCAAAGCTGACCTGCAACATAGGCAAAGAGATAGGCGTGCGCTTAAATATAATGGGGAACAACGCCCCCAGTAGAAAAGCGATACCGCAGACCAATAAAAATAAATTGTAGTTTTCAATCATAAGGTAGGTGCACGCTGTTATGTTTATCTTAAAAAGTTAGAGTGAGGTCATATTTACTAGGGCGTGTCCTCATTTTAAAAATGGTGATAAAAATGAGGTAAATTGCAGTCAAACAAGGAAAATAGTGCAGATAATATCGAGATATTACCTAGCTATTTGACGATGTTTGGCAAGATTTAACCATTTTTAGCTCATTTAGATTGCTATCGGTTGAATTGAGGACACGCCCTAGTCCATTATAATGACGCTAAAAAATAATGATTACCGCAAAAAATCGTTATCAAAACGACATATGCGTTGTTTTTTGGTGAAAAAAAAGCCTGCATAGTGCAGGCTTAATAGATTTTTACCAATATACTTTAATGATTAATAATTGAAGGCTCAGCGCTCAACTTGACTCACGTCACGTACCGCACCAGTATCGGCACTGGTAGTCATGGCAGCATAGGCACGTAGCGCAGGGGTCACATGACGGTCACGGCTTACAGGCTTCCACGCATCGCGGCCACGAGCTTCCATCGCTTCACGGCGAGTGGCCAAATCGGCATCACTGACTTGCATGTTAATCGTACGATTAGGAATGTCGATATGGATGGTATCGCCTTCTTCAACCAGACCAATTGCGCCACCTTCCGCTGCTTCTGGGCTGGCATGACCGATTGATAGGCCTGAGGTACCACCAGAGAAACGACCATCGGTGAGTAGGGCGCATTCTTTACCCAAGCCTTTTGACTTGAGGTAAGTCGTTGGATAGAGCATCTCTTGCATACCAGGGCCGCCTTTAGGGCCTTCGTAGCGGATGATAACCACATCACCTGCCACGATCTCGTCAGCCAATACTGCAGCGACAGCATCATCTTGCGATTCAAATAGGCGCGCGCGTCCGGTAAATACTAATATACTGTCGTCAACGCCTGCGGTTTTAACCACGCAGCCACGCTCTGCGATATTGCCATACAATACGGCCAAACCACCATCTGTAGAATAGGCATGTTCGGCACTACGGATGCAACCTGACTCACGGTTGACGTCGAGGTTTGACCATTCTTTTGATTGTGAAAATGCCTCAGTGGTGCGTATGCCACCCGGTGCTGCAAGGAAGCGTGCGCGTGCCTCTTGATTATCAGGATTCATGATGTCCCATTTATCAATCGCGGCTTTCATCGTTGGACTATGGATGGTCGGTACGTCAGTCTTCAGTAATCCAGCACGATCAAGCTCGGCCAATAACGCAAAGACACCGCCAGCACGATGCACATCTTCCATATGGTATTTTTGTGAGGCAGGGGCGACTTTTGCAAGGCAAGGTACACCGCGACTTAGACGATCGATATCTGACATTTTGAAATCGACTTCTGCTTCGTTAGCAGCCGCTAACAGATGCAAAATAGTATTGGTTGAACCACCCATCGCGATATCTAAGGTCATTGCGTTTTCGAAAGCCGCTTTGCTAGCGATTGAGCGCGGCAATACTGAATCATCATCTTGCTCATAGCGACGTTTGGCAAGCGAGACAATGGTGCGTCCTGCTTCTAAAAACAGCTCACGACGTAGCGAGTGGGTGGCCAGTAGCGAGCCATTACCTGGTAATGCCAAGCCCAACGCTTCGGTTAAGCAGTTCATTGAGTTGGCAGTAAACATACCGGAGCATGAACCACAAGTTGGGCAAGCTGAGGCTTCGATAGCGGCGACATCTTCATCACTAATGCTGTCATCAGCGGCATCCATCATCGCATCGACAAGATCAAGCTTACGAATGGCACTACTATCACTACCATCGGTATTATGGCTCTTACCAACCGTGCTGGCTAAAATCTTGCCCGCTTCCATTGGGCCACCTGAAATAAACACTACAGGGATATTCAGGCGCATCGCAGCCATTAACATACCCGGCGTGATTTTATCGCAGTTGGAGATACACACTAGTGCATCTGCGCAATGGGCATTGACCATGTATTCTACCGAGTCAGCAATTAGGTCGCGGCTGGGTAGCGAGTACAACATACCGCTATGACCCATGGCAATACCATCATCGACTGCAATGGTATTGAACTCTTTAGCCACGCCGCCTGCTTGTTCAATTTCACGTGCGACCAGTTGCCCCAAGTCTTTTAGATGCACATGGCCGGGTACGAACTGGGTAAACGAGTTGGCAATCGCAATGATTGGTTTACCAAAGTCGCCATCAGTCATACCAGTCGCACGCCATAATGCGCGCGCGCCTGCCATATTACGGCCGCCAGTAGAGGTTTTTGAGCGATAATCCATGTGATGTTCCTTACAAATAGGCGAGGTTTGTGAAAATGTGTACCCTCAATTTTAATATTGATAGTGTGCTTTTTATAAAATGCGAGGACTAGTGAATAATACTAGGTCGTTACCATACCATTAGATATGAATCACTGAAAACTATTCATTGATAATGCCAAGTCAATAATAGTCATAACATCGTAAGTATTTGGAAGATAAGGTGTTATTCGACGCGCTCTACTATCGCCGCCTCAAACCAAGGTAGCTCTATTTTTTCCGCTTCCAATTTAGCGATAACCACTAACGCATGAGTCGCTGGCAAGCATTGATAATCAGCGTTTGCTTCAATACGAAGTAGTTGCTCATTACCTTCAGCTTGTTCATCTATACTGATTAAGGTTTGCTTATTATTTTTGTAGAGTACATCGATACGACCAAAAAACTGCCAATCTTTAAAAGCGGCTGTAACAGCATCTGCTTCATTCTGGGTATAAAGTTGTTGGGTGTCTTTGCCCGTATTGGTCCAATGCAAGCGTACGGCTAACTGCAGCGCTTCGCTAAACACCACCAATGACCCGATGATTTTGACATGCCAAGGGCTGCTTATTAGTGCTTCGTTAATACCAATCAGCTTGGCTGCTTCATGAGCGCTCATAGGCGCATTGAACTGTGACAGAAGGGCGGGTGTGAGCGGATTTGCTTGCTTAATCGCATCATTCAAACTGTCGTAATGATATAAGAACGGTAGTGGTAAATCCTGTGTGACCGTCTTTTTAGTGATTTTGCAATTGTGTATCTTCCAACCAATCGTCTTGTCGCTCAGTGCTTCGGCCAGAATGAGCGCGTTAGGCTCAATGCTTTGAGTGGGGGCTTGAGTCTCATTTTCAGTCTCAGCGCTGCTTGGTTGTTTTCCATTATTGAATACAGAGCCAGCTGTGACAGACGTTTGCGCTGCTTGAGCAGGTTCTGTGTAAATGTTACTCATATTTGATTGAGTCGGCAAAGTAGACGAATCCATAAACGTAGTGTTGTTAAAGTAGAGGGTTAATATAACATTTAAAGCGCCTGACTCGCCAACCAAATTAGTGAGCTACCGCGATTAGCTTACGTATTGCGAATTTTTAATAACGAGTGCTATCGCAACTTGTGCTTAAACGACATTTCGTCCACTATATTACAGGTTGTCCCACCCCCTCTAAAAGCTGTTGAGCAACCAATAATCAAACAAGTAAAGGAAAAAATAATGACCCAAGCCAATGAGCAAGCCGCGTATGACGATAACAATATCTTTGCCAAAATGCTAAACGGTGACATTCCCTATCACAAAGTTTATGAAGATGATAAAACCCTTGCTTTTATGGATATCATGCCACAAGCAGAGGGGCATGTGCTGGTGATTCCTAAGCAAAAAGCCGTTGATTTGGCGGATCTTGAACCAGAGTATGCCGCAGCGGTGTTAATGACCGCTAAAAAAGTCATGCAAGCACAGCGTCAAGTGTTTGCGCGTGAAGGCATTATTCAGATGCAATTAAATGGTAGCGAGGCGGGTCAAACCGTTTTTCATTATCACGTGCATCTCATTCCATCGAGTATTCATCAGCTCGGTCGACATGCAGTGACCCAAGCTGATCACACAGAACTGGCTGAAACGGCTAAGCAACTTGCTGCTACCATTACTGTTTAGTAATAAAAAAACGAGATAGCTGTCGAATTAACAAGCAAAACGTAAATTGTTCCAGAATAAAATAAAAAAGTCGCTAACAAGCGGCCTTTTTTATTACTTGGTAATAGTCATGTAACAATCGTTAAAGTCATGTTACAAGTTGGGCGCTTGTCTGGGGTTTTTGAGCATAGTGTGATAAAAATTGTATTTGTTTAATAATAACTGATGCATTTTCGCCTTTGTGAGTCACTTTTTATAAAAAAGGCACTGCTCCTTCTGATTATTAATCTTGATATCGAAGATTATTTTTCATTGCTACTTTTTGGGGATATCACTTTCTATGAGTAAATTACCTCGCTCCACTATTTTGTTGCCGGTTTTTGTACCGGCAGCAGCGATTATGCTGTTATTGGTGATTGGCACAGCCATCAACCCTGACGCTGCTGGCGAGCTGTTCAGCAAAGTGCTGGCATTTACCACCGACACTTTCGGCTGGTTTTATATGTTGGCAGTCGCCATATTTTTGATGTTTATTATCGCCTTGGCATTTTCGCCTTATGGCAGTATTAAATTGGGCCCTGACCATGCGGAGGCTGAGTATAAGTTTCTGGAATGGTTCGCCATGCTGTTTTCCGCAGGCTACGGTATCGCGCTATTGTTTTATGGCGTAGCAGAGCCCGTATTGCATTTTGCCAGTCCGCCACTTTCCACGCCGCAGACGATTGAAGCTGCCAAAGAAGCCATGCAAATTGCCTATTTCCATTGGGGTTTTCATATTTGGGCGATTTATGGCGTAGTAGGTTTGTCGCTGGCGTATTTCTCTTTTCGTCATGGCTTGCCATTGTCGGTACGCTCAACGCTATATCCATTAATCGGTGACAAAATCTATGGCCCTATCGGACATACTGTTGATGTGTTTGCGATCGTGGGTACGATGTTCGGTATCGCCACCAGCTTGGGTCTGTCGGTGGCGCAAATTAACGCGGGTCTAAATTATTTGCTACCAGAGATGGTGCCAGTTAATACGACGGTGCAGGTTATTATCATTGCTTTAGTAACAGCAGCTGCCTTGGTTTCCGTGTTGGCAGGTATGGACAAAGGCGTCAAGCGCTTGTCTATCTTAAACATGGTATTAGCAACGGCACTCATGTTATTTGTCTTTATCGTTGGTCCGTCGATTTTTATTCTCAATGCTTTCATGGAAAATACGGGCAGCTATCTGGGCAATATCGTTGAGCGTACTTTTAGCTTACAAGCGTACCAATCGAGTGATTGGATCGGTAGTTGGACACTATTTATTTTTGCATGGACAATTGCTTGGGCGCCTTTTGTGGGTCTGTTCATTGCCAAGATCAGTCGCGGCCGCACCATTCGTGAGTTTGTATTGGGCGTCATGTTAGTGCCAACGCTATTTACCTTCTTTTGGTTTTCAGTGTTTGGCGATACGGCACTGCATATGATTATGGTCGATGGTTACGACGCGCTGATTAGCGAAGTGCAAAACAACCAAGCGATTGCGTTATTTAAATTGCTAGAGAATTTACCATTCACGCAGATTGTCTCGTCATTGACAGTACTGTTAATTATTACTTTTTTTGTGACGTCATCGGATTCAGGGTCATTAGTGATTGACTCGCTCGCCGCAGGTGGACGTAGTGATACGCCTTGGTGGCAGCGCTCGTTTTGGGTGGTAACCGAGGGGGCGGTCGCGGCGGTTCTACTTATCGCAGGCGGTCTAAGTGCACTACAAACAGCAGCTATCGTTAGTGCTTTACCGTTTGCAATCATTATATTGATTTCGACATTTGGTATGTGGCGCGCACTACGTATTGAAGGACATCGCAATCAAAGCCTAGCCAATGACAATCATTTGCCGCCGCATCTACTTAAGCTCGACGCATGGCGTGATCGTATTGACTATATCACCAATCAACCAACGCGCGAAAAAGTGCTGGGTTATATCAAAGGTACGGTTTTATCATCGATGCATGAGGTGGCAGAGAAATTTGCCGAAACAGGCTGGTTGCCTGATGTAAATTATGATGAGGTCAATAACCGTGCTGTATTGGAATTAAGACGCGGTGACAATGTAGAGTTCTGGTATGAAGTTCGTTTGTCAGAGCATGAAATTCCTGACTATTATACGGAAGATATGGCCAATGAATTACCACAAGAGCACCATCATCGTGCTGAGGTGTATTTGCGCCGTGGTGGTCAAACCTATGATTTATATGGCTATCAATCAGAGTCGGTGATTAACGATATTATTGATCAGTTCGAAAAATACCTACACTTCTTAAATGTGTCGCCAGATAGTTTGCCGTGGCGTATGCAGGAGCATGATGAGGACATCACACTAGAACAGGGCAGTGTGTTTGATAAGTAAGGGTACACTGTTGAAAAAGTCGTGTTTCTTAATGCAAGTTATTCATGTTAATAGCTTGCAATATGCGTACGATTCCTTAGAATAACGGCTTGTTTTTATTATCTTATTTTAATTAATGGCAAGCCGTTTGTTATGTCTACTGATTCTCCTGCTTTACCGTCGTCTTTGCCAGTATCTGACCATCCATTATTGCAACCATTGAATATCGGTGGCCTGACGATTGAAAACCGCCTCATGGTTGCTCCTATGGCTGGCGTGACGGACAATCCTTTTCGGCGTTTATGTAAATCCTTTGGTGCCGGTCATGCGGTGAGTGAAATGATTATCGCTGACACGGCGCTTTACGCGCGCAAAAAGTCCTTGTATCGTGCCAATTTTGACAATGAAATTGCGCCTATATCAGCGCAAATTGCAGGGGCTGAGCCTGATAAATTAGCAGAAGCGGCACGTTATCAGATCGATAATGGCGCGCAAATTATTGATATCAATATGGGCTGCCCTGCCAAAAAAGTTTGCCGTAGGCTGGCAGGTTCTGCACTGTTGCAAGACGAAGATTTGGTTGCCCGTTTACTAGATGCGGCGGTAAATAGCGTAAATGCCCCCGTGACCTTAAAAACGCGATTGGGCTATGAGAATGGTCGTGAGAATATCTTGCGTGTGGCGAAGCGCGCTGAGCAAGCAGGTATTGCAGCGATTGCCATTCACGGACGCACGCGCGAGGATATGTACACTGGCGAGGCGCGTTATGAGCTGATACGCGAAGTTAAAGAAAGTATCAACATTCCCGTCATTGCCAATGGCGATATCGATAGCGCGCAAAAAGCCCAGCGTGTCTATGAGTTGACAGGCTGTGACGCGGTGATGATTGGGCGTGCTGCCCAAGGACAACCGTGGATATTCCGCGATATCGAGCATTTCTTACGCACTGGTGAGAGTCTTGATGCACCGAGCGTCAGTGAGATAAAAGAGATCGTATTGGCGCATTTGCAAGAGCTATATGACTTTTATGGTGAGTACTCTGGCTGCCGTATCGCTCGCAAGCACATTGCTTGGTATACCACAGGCATTCCTAATTCTAATGCTTTTCGCCAAGCAATGTATGGTGAAGAAAGTACCGCTGGACAGTTTCGCGTGGTCGAAGATTTTTTGCAGGCGCACGGATAGTAAGTGAGCAGAGGGTTCATGCTAAGCGTTTGTTAAATAATAAAAAAGCTTTAAGGCTCGTCCACTTTAGCGGTACTTGGTTCTTTTTTGAGTGCGGTATTTTCTTTTTGCCAAGGGAATTTGCCTTCTAATTCTACTTGTAGTGACAAGCTCAAAAAAGTCCGAATGAGTACGATAAAACCTAGTACTAGGACGCTGCGTAACGTCGGTTCTGTGACGACAGTCGCCATAATATCAGCGGCGATGAGGACTTCTAATCCTAACAAAATAGATTTACCGACGGTTTGTCTGACTTCGATATAGGTCTCATGGTTAAACCCACTGGTTAGGCGAATCCCTCGATAAAAAGCAAAAAACAGTCCAAAAAACATAATAAGTACGCCAATGACCTCGACTATCTTAGCAATTAAATCAATGTAATGAGCTAGAGTTGCAATCAAAATAGATACTCCTTATCGATGCTCGGTGAAAAGCGTAAGTCTGAAAAATACTGCGATTATACGTTTATCGATCCTTATGATCGGCAAATTATCTGGCTGAGACGGCGGTTTTGTTCACTTTAAGCCATAATTTTTTGCTATGCTGTAATCGAACATTCATAGGCATAGAAACAACAAAAAGGATTTTTTATGGCCAATCCCTCAAAAAAAGCAATCAACAAAGCGGTCAAAGATAAGCATATCATTATCACAGGGGCATCAAGCGGTATTGGTGAGCGTACAGCATATTTACTTAGTGAATGCGGTGCGCATGTTATCTTATTAGCACGTACCGAAGACAAACTAAAAGCCGTTAAAGAAAGTATCGAGGAGCTTGGTGGCAATGCCAGTTATTACCCTTGTGATTTGACCAATATGGATGATATCGAAAAAGTTAGCACGCAAATTTTGGCAGATTTCGGACATGTTGATGTCTTGGTCAATAACGCTGGTCGTTCAATTCGGCGTTCGGTTCACGAGTCTATTGATCGTTTCCATGATTTTGAGCGTACTATGGATATCAATTACTTTGGCGCGGTTAAAATAGTTCTTGGGTTTTTGCCGAGGATGATTGAACGTCAGACTGGTCAAATTGTGAATATCTCATCGATTGGCGTATTGGCAAACAGTCCGCGTTTTGCCGCTTATGTTGCCTCAAAATCGGCATTGGACGCTTTTAGCCGCTGCTTAGCTGCTGAAGTGAAGGGCGATAATGTGACGATTACCAATATTTTTATGCCATTGGTGCGTACGCCTATGATTGAGCCTACTAAGTTATACCGTTACATGCCTGCATTAATGCCTGATGAAGCCGCGATGATGGTTGCCAAAGCGATTGTCCATAAACCAAACAGTATTGCCAGCAACATGGGTAAATTTGCGTCAGCTACTTATTCACTGGCACCAGCAATCAACGTTGGTATTCAGTCGATGGGTTATCGTATTTTTCCAAGCACCCGCGCTGGACTGACTACCGATAAGAAGCCAAACCTTGCTCAGCGTGCTTTTGCCAGAATACTGCCTGGTGAGCATCATTAGAATAGGCTGTATATGAGCCTTGATTTAGAATAAAAAAGGACGCTGCGGTGTCCTTTTTTAATGCCTTAAAAATTATTATTGTTGATATAAAATAGGAGAGAGGGCAGTAGCAGCCTTTTGTTCTTAACGCTTTATTATGATCAAAACCTATTTATAAATGTCTATCATCATCACTTTTATGGGAACTAAAGTGTCTTCAACTCAAATTTAGATATGACACGGACATTAGATCATAAGTCGTTTTGGGTCATAAATGAGTCAATCATGGCAGCTCAAATCGTGATTGCCATGATGTTAGATCCTGTATGAGTCAGGATAATGTTTAAGGCATATGTCAGTCGGCTTATAATTAAAGCTCCGCTCCTAATGCTTATGTCCTGTAGAGTACTTTGACCACATGCCAGCCAAATTTGGTTTTTACCAAATGTGGGGTGAAGAGTTTGCCGCTGAAGCAGATTTTGTCAAATGGCGGTACCATGTCGCCTTGTTGAAACTCACCTAAGCTGCCGCCTTTTTTACCTGATGGGCAGGTTGAATGTCGTTTCGCCAGCACATCGAACTTAGCGCCTTTTTGAAGCTTGGCAATAATGTCTTCAGCCTGCTCTTTGTGTTTTACTAAAATGTGTAATGCGCTAGCTGTACGAGCCATAATGTAAACCTTTCATAAAATATCAATTATCGGGGCATTATATCACGGCTTATCTTGGTTGCTAACTTCACTTGTATGCGCTACTTCTTCAAAAGCCATTATCTACACAGGGACTACTATTTGGATGAGAATCAGTGTCTTTTGAGTGTCGCTGTCATTACATCGGTGCAATGCATTTGGGTAGCTTACGAGCCCAATCAAGCCTAATGGTTAGGCATTAAGCGCTTTGCTAACTTTTTAATATCGTTATTCCCAACAGGATCTAGTGATTTGGCATACCATAATGATCTGCGATTAGCTCAACAGTGCGCGATTGGGCGCGGCGCGAATAGCCCTGAACCACCATCATTACCTCATCGACACCTGTCTGCTCCTGAAGATCCTCTAAACCTTTTGCGACCTCGGCAGCAGTGCCATGCAGGGTTTGATCGGTATACTGTTCAATAATCTGGCGCTCTTGCATATTGCCTTGAAAAGCGGCTACTTCATCAGGAGGCAGTAAAGCAAAAGGCTTGCGCTGAAACATTCTCAACATTGCCATGGCAGACGATGTTGACTGGCGACGTGCCTCTACAGGATCTTCGTCCGCAATCGCGCCAATGCTGACTAAGCAGTATGGCTTGGCTAGAATTTTTGAAGGACGGAAATTCTCTCGGTAAATGCGCATGGCACTTAAGACATCAGCATTGCCAAACTGTAGAGCAAATGCATAAGGTCTACCCAGCTTTGCTGCCAGATGCGCGGAGTAAGTCGATGACCCTAAGATCCAAACATCAGCAGCGGTCTTCGATGGGGGTACTCGGTTTTGCTCGGCTTGCCATGGGCCTGGCACCGCATGAACCGCATGATAAGGATGGTCTTTTGGAAAACTGTTTTCTAAAAAGCCCAACAACTCTGCGACTTGCTGAGGAAATTCATCGTTTGCTGCCTTATGCCGACGCAAAGCGGAAGCCGTTGCACCATCCGTACCCAGTGCCCGTCCCAAACCAAGATCAATTCGTCCTGGCGCCATCGCATCGAGCATGCCAAATTGTTCAGCAATGACCAAAGGCACATGATTCGGTAGCATGATGCCGCCTGCACCAAGCCTAATTCGCTCAGTTTCCCCAGTAAGCCGAGCCACCATCATCTGCGGTGAAGGCACCGAAGCACCAGGCATGGCATGATGTTCAGACATCCAAAACCGCTGAAAGCCTCTTTTGTCAGCCAATTTCGCAAGCGCAATCATCTCTTGAAAGGTGTCCTCTGCCGTGTGACTAACGCCGGTGAAGGCATTGTCGAGCACCGAAAGAACGAAAGGGGCGCTACCTGAATGATTTGGCATATTCATAAACGATCTCATTTTTACCGTATTAACGATGCATAGCAACACACTTTGGGTATTGCCACACAGGGAAGATTTAAAGACCCAACCATCAAGCACTAGAATTTATAGGTTTGACCATCATTAGGGACAAGCGCACGCTGCTTGTCTAAGTGCTTTTCTTCGATAAAGCGGCGCAGCTCTGCCTTGGTGAGGGTGGCATGATTGACCGTATCCATGTGCACGCTCACGATCTGAGCATTAGGAGAGAATTTATACGCACGGTATACATCCTCTTTACCCATAATGATAGAGTCATCAACAAAGGTAGTTAACTTCGCATAGCCTGTATTAAGGATGACCGCATCAGGCTTATAGCGAGTGAATGCATCTTCCACTTCCTTATTCCAAACGGTATCCCCTGCGACATAAACGGTCTTGTAGTTTGGTTTCTGGAATACAATCCCCATCGTTTTGCCCAGTAGTTCAGCTAATGGTGCCACTTTGTACATCTCATCAGTACCATGCTGTCCGATGGTTTTATGAATTGTAACGCCTTTAAACACAAAGCCTTGCTCTGTTAATGCTATAACATTGGTAAAACCATC
The DNA here is from genome assembly GCF_904846655.1 of Psychrobacter sp. NC44. Taxonomy (NCBI): domain Bacteria; kingdom Pseudomonadati; phylum Pseudomonadota; class Gammaproteobacteria; order Moraxellales; family Moraxellaceae; genus Psychrobacter; species Psychrobacter sp. NC44. Next base: position 207,328 of record NZ_CAJHBN010000001.1, read on the forward strand.
TTTACGTACGATTGCCGTATCCGCTTCATCTTGGGTAAAAATTGGCATGTCACGCGGCACGAGGTTGCGTGCGGCATCATCCCAATGGTCAGCATGAAGATGCGTCAAGATAATGGCATCAGCCCTAAGCACTTCGGCAACAGTCATCGGCAAATCCACCATTGGATAGCGTATTTGGCTATTTACTGTGCCATCAAACCCTGGATAAGCGTTTTTAGCTGCTAGCATCGGATCCACTAAAAACGTGGTGCCAGCATAATCAAGCTTGATCGTGGCATTACGGATTTGCTGAAATTGAACGGTATTGGTAGCTGTCTGTTTTACCGCGTTAGAATTTGCTGCTGGACTGGCAAAGGTGGTACATGCCGTTAACAACATGACGCCACTTAACAGTGTGGTGCCGGTCAGTGATTTTGCGATATTCATAATAGTTACCTTATTGAGGAAATTCTTCTTAATGGGACTAGGGTTTAAGAGTCTATTTCATGACTAAATCATGGTTTGGCTAACAACTCTGGATTAACGGGCAATCCAAGTTTGGGTATCAATCACTTCGCCATATAGAAACTCAATCGCTGCCATGATGGTGGCATGAGCCTGAACAGCAGGTACTTTCGTACCATTAAATTCAAGATCAAGCGTGGCACAGGCATCATGAACCGTAGTGGTTGTATAACCAAAGTCCACTGCAGCACGAACTGTGGCATCCACACACATGTGGCTCATGGCGCCAATCACAGTCACTTCTTTGATACCTTCTTTATCTAATAGCTCTTTCAGATTGGTCTCACGGAACGAATTGGGGTAATGCTTAGTGATGACGGCTTCATTCTCTATTGGTTTTACCTTTTCATTGATTGCTACACCATCGGTACCAGGCGTAAAGATCGGTGCGTCAGCAGGCATTTCATGACGGATATGAATGACGGTATGACCTTTTTCTCTCGCAGACGCAATCACCAAAGCTGCATTATCAGCGGCTTCGTTAATACCTACAAGTGATAAGTTACCTTGTGGGAAATACTCATTTTGAATGTCGACAACGATCAATGCTTGTGTGTTCATGATAATGCCTCTTTGTTTATGGAAGTGACTGTATAGGCGTATATTTTACAAGCACTGTGCTACACTAACGAGTGGCTACATCGACACATAAGAGGTTAATAACGACATATGAATCAAAAACATGCTATTGAAATTGGCTTGATCGTTTATGAGAAAGCACAAACGGCGGCTGTCCTTGGACTGACTGATTTATTCGTGGTGGCCAGTAAACTCGCCGCTAAACGTCAAGATACAACCGATCTGCCTTTACAGGTCAGTCACTGGGAGATTTGCGGCGTTAAGCAGCAGCCTAAGCGCACTTTTTCGAGCAATCCTGATAGCGTAGGAAGATTAACAGCCGTCATCATTCCACCCACGTTAGAAGCACCGATTGCAAAGCAAGCGGCAGAACCTTGGCTAGAATGGCTAAAAGAGCAGCATTCGACAGGGGTGATACTGTCGTCCGTCTGCGCCGGTGCTTTTTTATTGGGCGAAACAGGACTACTCTCCAAGCGAAAGGCAACCACGCATTGGGGTTATGCAGAGGATTTTAAGCAGCGTTTCCCTGATGTGGAGCTCGATGTCGATCGCATTATTATCGAAGACGGTGATATTGTGACCGCTGGTGGCGCGATGGCTTGGACGGATTTGGGATTGAGAATGGTGGATCGCTTTCTTGGTTCTCAGGTGATGAATGAGACCGCTCGTATGTTATTAATTGACCCTTCAAGGCGTGAACAATGTTATTACAGTGCTTTCTCACCCAACCTCACCCATGGAGACACAGCCATATTAAAAGTGCAGCATTGGCTACAAAGAACCAATGCACAAGATATCGATTTATCTACCTTAGCCGATTGCGCACAGTTAGAAGAGCGTACTTTTCTGCGTCGTTTTCATAAGGCGACGGGCATGACATCCACAGAATATTGTCAGCGATTACGCATCGGAGAGGCAAAAGACTTTTTACAGTTCTCGTCATCTCCTGTTGAGCAAATAGCGTGGAAAGTTGGTTATAGTGATGCCAGTGCATTTCGTAAAATATTTAAGCGCATTGTTGGGTTGACACCAAGTGAGTATCGACGTAGATTTAATTCGAATAAGGTGTGATAGGTTTAGGTAATGATTTTTTTAAAGGTAGGCTCATTGACTGCTTCTAGGTAAGAGGTGGATGTAATAAAACGGCCACTGATGTAGCCATAACCGTTTTATTCTTTAACTGTCATTAACGGGAAGACATTCCTTTAAAACGCAGTAAACGCAATGCATTCAGCGTCACCAGTACCGTAGCACCAGTATCCGCTAGCACAGCAATCCAAAGTCCTGTCACGCCGAGCACAGTGGTTATCAGAAATATGCCTTTTAACCCAAGTGCAAATATGACATTTTGATGGATATTTCTCATGGTGGCGCGGGATAAGGCAATAAGGTTAGCAACGTCCATCACGCGGCTTTTTAATAGGGCAATATCAGCCGTTTCGATAGCCACATCCGTGCCACTGCCCATCGCAATGCCAATATCTGCCGCTGCCAAAGCGGGTGCATCATTGATACCATCACCAATCATCGCTATTTTACTATTGCTTTGCATCTCGCTGAGTAGACGTAGCTTGTCTTCAGGTAACAGCTCAGCCTGCCACTCTATATCTAATTGACTAGCAAGTGCTTTTGCCGTACGGCTATTGTCACCTGTGAGCATGACAGAGCGCACGTTCATTTTATTGAGCTGGGCAATGGCTTGCTGTGCATCTTCTCGTAACTCATCACGTAGAGCGACCAATCCGAGCGCCTCCCTCGTGTGCTCATCAAACAAAATAGAAACCGTTTTACCATCATTTTGTAGCATCTCAATTTGAATCTGCTGCTCAGCTGGCAACCTCACTTTCTCAGCGACGTAGACTGGTGAGCCGATGGCCAAAGAGCGTCCAGCAACCGTTGCATGAACGGCTTTACCGGCAGTCGCAAAGGCGTTGGAGGATCTAGGTATGACTACCTTAGCGGCTTTGGCATGATCCACAATAGCGATAGCAAGCGGATGACTAGAGACGGAGTCGACACTCGCAAACAGTGACAGTAGTTTATCGTGACCCTCAGCATCGCCATGTACTGTTTTAAAATCAATGACATCGGTTACCCGTGGTTTTCCTTCAGTCAAAGTACCCGTTTTATCAAAAGCGACGGTGCTGACCTGACCAACCAACTCCATGACATTACCGCCTTTGATAAGCAGTCCATGGCGCGTGCCGACCGCCAAACCTGAGGCAATAGCGGCAGGTGTTGACAGCACAAGAGCACAAGGACAAGCTATCAGTAATAGCGCCAAACCGCGATATAACCATATTCCCCATTCTGCTCCCATCAGTAGAGGTGGGATAATAATGACCAGCGCTGCAATCGCCATCACGATAGGCGTATAGTAACGGCTAAAGGTTTCAATAAAGCGTGCAGTCGGTGCTTTGGACGATTGCGCCTGCTCCACAAGTTCAATAATACGCGCAATCGTATTATCTGCTGCTGTCTTTTCTACGCGTATTTGTAGTACCCCATCAACGTTGATAGATCCAGCAAAGACCTCAGCACCTATGGTTTTGGCAACAGGAACAGATTCTCCTGTCACAGGTGACTCATCAAGGCTAGATATTCCTTGAATAATCACCCCATCAGCAGAAACTCTATCACCGGGACGCACAAGCACCTTATCGTTAATCTGTAATGCAGTCGCTGCCACCTGACGTTGTTGTCCTTGCGTGTCTAACAAGATAGCTGTCTTTGGCACTAGCGATGATAACGCTCTGATGCCAGCGCGCGCACGATCAGCTGCGACACTTTCTAGCAGCTCACCAACTGAGAATAAAAATACCACGGCGGCAGCTTCTTCTGCCTCTCCAATGATAAGGGCGCCGATAGCCGCAACAGACATGAGCATTTCAATTGAAAAAGGCGAACCTACTAACGCCAGTGCAAAAGCTTTACGAGCAAATGGTAGGACTCCGATAGCCACAGCGGCAATAAAAACCCATGCGCCATATTCAGGGAAAATTAAGGACAACATATATGCGGCACTCATCAAAATCCCAGTACCAATAACCTGCTTACCCTTTATGGTTTGCCACCAGCGCTGATTCTCTATCGCTGATTGACTTTCATCAGTGCTACTCTTCTCTTGTTGACCATTTAACGCTGATATACCGAACCCGAGACGCTTAATGGTTTTTTCGATATCTTTAACATCAGTCGCTGCATCAGACGCCAAGATTAGCTCTAGCTTTTGGGTCGCAAAGTTTAACTGAACACCAGAGACGCCTGGCATACGTATGAGCGCCCGCTCAATTTTGCCAACACAACTGGCACAGTCCATACCTTCAATATGATATTGCATAGTTATTTATCCTCTTATTGAAGATATTATTAACCCTATAGTAGCTTCAGGGTCAAGGCTTTTAACGATAAAGGGGTTTGATTTTTTATCAGCAAACCTTATAGTTACTTTATTGTTTTAGATAATAGAAAATACTATTTAAGGAGATACACATGCTTATCAAAATTGGCGAGCTTGCCACGCGCACCGGTGCGACGGTCGAAACCATTCGTTATTATGAGAAAGAGATGTTATTACCAGAGCCTGCGCGTAGCCAAGGCAACTATCGTTTGTACAATGAGGCGCATTTTGAGCGTCTACAATTTATCCTGCACTGCCGTACGCTCGATATGACTTTGGATGAAGTACGAACCCTGCTTCAGTATAGAGATAAACCTGAGGAAAACTGCGGTGAGGTCAATGTGCTATTGGATGAGCATATCGATGCGGTAGAAACACGTATGGAAGAATTGGTTCAGTTAAAGCAACATCTACTAGCGTTGCGGCAAAAATGCGCAAGTGAAGCGCTGGCTGAATCCTGCGGAATATTGCATGCGCTTGCCGATAACTCCTGTCATAAATAAAGTATTCATTTTGGTAACATTATCCACTTTTCATACGTAAAAGTAGACCTATCACCAAACGCGCGTGGTCAATAAATTCAAAATGATTCAGCCCATAATCCTTTCTGTTAATCGTATAGACTGCGCGTCTATCAGACTGACTCATTGCACTTGTGCAGGGAAGCCAGCCTTTGCTAAAGCAGCCGTCATCTGCTCAACACTTGCGATGGTTTCAATACTGACCACTTTGGCTGCTAAATCCATGTCAACCTTGGCGTTTGAGTCGATATCGTGAATAATTGCTGTCACACCACGAGCACAGCCGCCATATTTCATGTTTCCAATCCATAGTTTCATAGCCTTTCTCCAAATAAGTTTTATTTCATCACTAAGCTTAAGCCTTGTCTTGATGGTAATGTCAAACATATTTTAAAAAAACACGCTTGACCTTACCATCATGTCAACCTCTATGCTGTTGATAACAGATTGAACATGATAGAGGATGTTATGAACTCAGAAAATAGTAAGTCTTATCTTTACAATGAAACATTACCCATTGAAGGTATGACCTGTGCTTCCTGTGTGGGGCGGGTGGAAAAAGCATTAAAAAAAGTTGAAGGTGTTGAAAATGCTGAGGTGAATCTTGCGACTGAAAACGCCATGATTTCCTCGTCTCAACCTTTAGATCTTATCGCAGCAACCAAAGCCGTAGAACGAGCCGGTTATAAGGTCTTGGCCTCTCAGCCGATTGAGCTGTCGATAGAAGGTATGACTTGTGCTTCCTGCGTTGGACGGGTAGAAAAAGCCTTAAAAAAAGTTGAAGGCGTACAACAAGCAAACGTCAACCTTGCTACTGAACGCGCATGGGTACAAGGCAACGCTCAAGTACAGAGCAGCGATTTGATTCAAGCCGTTAAAAAAGCGGGGTACACGGCTAAGCAGATTGAGCAGAATGCACGTGTTCGACAGGATAAAAAAGCCACGGAGCAGCAACAGCTGAAACGAGATTTGATGATCTCTTTAATTCTAGCCGTGCCTGTTTTTATTCTAGAAATGGGGTCACATATGATTCCAGCTTTTCATATGTGGGTCATGGACAATATCGGCACGCAACAAAGCTGGCTGATTCAATTTGTTTTGACCACGCTGGTACTCATCTTTCCAGGCCGACGTTTTTATCAAAAAGGTATTCCAGCATTATGGCGCTTGGCTCCAGATATGAATTCATTGGTGGCTGTTGGAACACTGGCGGCTTATAGTTTTTCGCTAGTCGCAACATTTATTCCACAAGTTCTACCTGAGGGTACTGTGAATGTGTATTACGAAGCGGCGGCTGTGATTGTGAGCTTAATTTTATTAGGGCGTTATTTCGAGGCAAAAGCCAAAGGGCGTACCTCTCAAGCCATTCAACATCTAGTGGGTATGCAAGCAAAAACAGCACGTGTTCACCACAATGGGCAAGTGACTGAAGTACCGATTGCAGAGGTGACCACAGAAACGATTGTTGAGATTCGTCCCGGTGAGCGTGTTCCAGTCGATGGTGAAGTAATTGAAGGTCAAAGTTATATTGATGAATCCATGATTACAGGTGAACCCGTTCCTGTCAAAAAACAAGTCGGTGATCAAGTGGTCGGAGGAACAGTCAATCAGAATGGAACCTTAAATTTTCGGGTGACTGCTATCGGAGAATCGTCGGTATTGGCACAAATCATTCGCATGGTTGAACAGGCTCAAGGGTCTAAATTACCGATTCAGGCATTGGTTGATAAAGTCACTATGTGGTTTGTCCCCATGGTCATGCTCTTAGCAATGCTCACTTTTATAGTCTGGTTTATCTTTGGTCCTGACCCTGCGTTGACGTTTAGTCTCGTCAACGCCGTTGCCGTCCTAATCATTGCTTGTCCCTGTGCAATGGGATTGGCAACCCCTACATCCATAATGGTTGGTACAGGTCGCGGCGCAGAAATGGGCGTCTTATTCCGCAAAGGTGAAGCGTTACAAGCTTTACAGGAAGTAAAAGTCATTGCTGTCGATAAAACTGGCACATTGACTGAAGGCAAACCAACCTTAACAGATTTTTATGTCCAACCAGGGTTCGAACGTGAGCAAGTCTTGCGTATTGTGGCATCGGTTGAAGCAAAATCTGAACATCCCATTGCCTTAGCCATTGTTCAGGCCGCAGAGCAACAGAATATTAGCTTATTGCCGATTACCACTTTTGACTCTGTGACGGGATTTGGAATCAAAGCAGGAGTTGAAGGTCAAGCCGTTCATATTGGTGCTGATCGTTATATGCAGCAATTAGGACTTGATGTTACTCCCTTTAAAGACGAAGCCGCGCACTTAGGACAAGAAGCTAAAACCCCCATATATGTCGCGATTGATCAGAAATTGGTTGCTATTATTGCCGTTGCAGATCCCATTAAAGACACCACTTATGCCGCGATTGCAGGTTTACATCAACTGGGCTTAAAAGTAGCAATGATTACAGGGGACAATCGGCATACTGCGCAAGCTATTGCAGCAAAATTACATATTGATCAAGTGATCGCAGAAGTGTTGCCTGATGGAAAAGTAGATGCAATACGTCAACTGCAACAACAATATGGACGAGTGGCTTTTGTTGGTGATGGTATTAATGATGCACCCGCTCTTGCTCAAGCTGATGTCGGACTGGCAATTGGCACAGGGACAGATGTGGCAATTGAAGCCGCAGATGTAGTGTTAATGTCAGGTAGTTTACAAGGGGTTCCTAATGCGATTGCTTTAAGTCAGGCTACCATCAAAAATATTCGACAAAATCTATTTTGGGCATTTTTCTATAACATTGCTTTAATTCCAATTGCCGCAGGGGTTTTATATCCAGCATTTGGAATTTTGTTGTCACCTATTTTTGCAGCAGGCGCAATGGCGCTATCCTCTGTTTTTGTACTAGGTAATGCCTTACGCTTAAAGTACTTTCAGGTGCCCGTGATTAAAGCGTAGAACTGTTAATATAGGGTTAAAGTACCCGTTTGGCTTTAACCCTTTTTATATCAGGAGGAAAGTTATGAATATCGGTCAAGCGTCAGAGCAATCAGGAATCTCTCCCAAAATGATCCGCTATTATGAACAGATTGGGTTACTTGATGCCGCAAAACGCTCAAATTCAGGATATCGAATCTATTCTAAACAAGATATAAAAGACTTATGCTTTTTAAGACAGGCTCGTGATTTAGGTTTTTCGTCCAAACAGATGAAAGAGTTGCTTGATTTGCGGAAAAATACAGATCGGCAGAGTGCTGATGTTAAACAATTGACACTGCAACATATCGCAACTTTGAACCAAAAAATAGCTCAATTGCAAGATATGGTGAGCTCACTACAGATTTCAGCTGATCATTGCTCAGGTGATGCAAACGCCGATTGTGCCATACTAAAAGATCTTGAACAGAATAAATAAAGTAAATTACATGTAATCTCATCTGTTTTTTATGCATATTTCAGTCTAAAAAAACATGTGTCTAAAAGAATACTTTCAGAAAAAATTAAGGCTATGGTTTCCTAGTGAGGACTTGAACACTCGGCTGTAAGCTAATAGTATCAATGGTTTTGCCCACTGAAATAGTCGCAGTATACTTCATGGTGTACTTACCATATATATTCTATCTGTGATCGGTGCGCTATACAGGAGTCGAACTACTAGTTTTAGATATGACTTTCATGACTATGAAATTTACAGTATAGGTTATGACTACTGAGCTGTTTGATTAAAATCTATAAGGTTTATCTCTACAGTTTGTTCAATATAACTCAAAGGTTGGTTTTTGATTTAATTACCAAAAGATCCAAAACCATCTATATAACCACCATACGGCTCTGCTATAGCATTCAGTAATGATTCAGTTTCTACTACATCATAATAGTTAGGAATCATGGATATTTTACAATAGCATGTAAAATCATCTTCTTCCTCTTCAATGCTGAAAGTAGTATTTGGTAAAGCTTCCTTAATTTTTTCTACTACTAAGATTCCAAAACTCTCAGATGGTACTGAGATAAAAAAATCTATTTCGATCATTTTTGTCAAATCTGTTCCATCATCTTTTAATCTTTGCAATGCATTTCCAGTATTATCATTCGGTAGTTCCTTATTCATCTTGATGTCCTTTGTTCATATTTAAAGTAATAGAGATATTAGAAAAGGCTATACCTCAAAGAAACCAGTTATTTCAGCCCTCATGCGTATTAGTAGACTACTTAAAACAGACTGATATAACAGAACCACTTATAACAGACTATAAAAAAATTAACACGACGATATCCTGTCCTATTTAACCAAATACTCGCCATAATATCCAAAATAATCCAGCCATAATGATGGCAATCACCAATAGCCGTTTCAGCCAATAGGGTATCAGCGGTTTTTTATAGCCTAAATCATTAAGCTGGCTGTCCACACCATTTTGTAGACTCTTGAATCCTCGACTTTGCTTAGTCGTTTTGACGCGATTTTTTATCAGATGTCCAGCTTCATCCTCAGCACCTTGCTCTCTATCAAAGCTAATAGCATGGTTAGGAATGCCTTGCTTGCTGGCGATAGTGTTGAGTTTTTGCTGCTGCTTCACCTTTAGTTGTGTCTCATAGGCATCAATCCTATTCTTGGCGTCATCCATACTAATGTCTTCATCTGCCGCCAAAGTTTTGATCGCCATCACTAAATTGTTTTTTTCGATCATCATGATGACGTCTCTTGGCAGCTTTGGGTTGACTGGTTTTGAGCTAGGGTCGGGGTTAAACATGACTGTCCTTATGGCGATATGAAAAATAGGCATCGATAGTGTTGATTATTATAACCATTTTATAGCAGTAATATTCAATCAAAAAAATACCGCAATCACGATAATGACTGCGGCATTTTAATAGCTATCCTTTATTAGCATTTCTGCCAATTTTTGATAGCCTATAGGTCTTTCCAGCGTTGGATAGACTCTTTGATGACTTCTTTTGCTTCTGCAACGTCGCCCCAAGATTCAACGACCGTAGTGCCTGGTTTTTTCAGATCTTTATAGTGGCTGAAATGGAACTCTAACTGGTTGATTAGCTGCTTTGGTAGATCCGCTAGGCTGTTATAAGCGTTGCCTGTATCACGGTCGTCAGCAGGTACGACGACGATCTTGTCATCGACTTCGCCATCATCAACGAACTTCATCACACCAATGACTTTGGCTTTTAAGAAAATACCAGTTGGTAGCGGCTGCTCAGTCAGCAATAACACGTCAAGCTCATCACCATCTTCGTCAAGCGTTTGCGGTATAAAACCATAGTTACAAGGCTTGGCAAAAATCTGTGGATCAATACGATCAAGCTCAAATACCGCCAGTTCACGATTCCACTCAATTTTATGGCTGCTACCAGCTGGGATTTCTACTACTACGTTGATAATGCCGCCGTCTACATCGCCTGCGTCCAAAATTTTGTTAAAATCTGCCATAAAGTACTCCAATTTGCTTTTGTTTTAAGTGCTTGAATAATAAGTGATGATAAAAGAATAACGTTGCGGCACTGCGATATTATCACTGTGCCCAATATGTGCCGCCTGCGATTATAACAAGTTTGACTCAAATTTTCTCACAATGCTTAAGTCTAAGCGTGCACGATATTATGCAAAAAAAGATTATGCAAAAACGGACCTAAAGACCTCACTTGGGTGCGAGTGCGCGTAGCTCAATGAGTCCAGCATGACGCTTAGCAATGTTATCAATAAGTTTTTGGGTCACTTGTTCATAGCTTAAGGCTTCACCAGTTTGTTCATCTGACTCTTTTTGCATAGCCGTAAAGTCGGATAACCGTAACATTTGCATCCCCGCATAGCCGCACGGATTAATCGCATTAAATGCGGATAAGTCACAATTTAAATTAAGCGCGATACCGTGATAGCTAAATCCATGTTTAATTTTGAAGCCTAACGATGCCATTTTTCCAAGCATCATTTTATCATCCGCTACAGATGTATCAGCATATAGATAAACACCGGGTGCGTCACGGCGCGCATGGGCGCTGATGGCTGTTGTGTCTGATGAAGCAAGATTTTGCAAACAGTCATTGATGACGTCTTCGATTGCTTGCTCGGCATGCGAGACCAAGTTGCGCACACTCCAGCCCAAGCTATTCAAATCGAACAACCAATAAATAACCAGCTGCCCGTGACCATGCCATGTCACTTGACCGCCGCGATCCGTTTTTATAATAGGCGTATTGGTACGTTGCAAGATGTGCTCTTCTTTACCTGCTTGCCCTAAAGTATACACATCATTGTGATCGACAATCCATAATTCGTCAGGTGTGCGCAGTCCTTGCTGTTTTTTTAAGTCAATACGTGCAAGTGTACGTGCTAGCATCGCATCGAGAGTGGGAACGTAATCGGCTGTTGTTAGAGATTTGCTGATCAGTGTGTCATTAAGCTGTTGCGTGGTGTTTTGCATGAGAGTCGCAGTCTTATTGTGGTCTGGTTCGAAGAGGTGTATCACTGATATTTAGTCGTGATATCGATAGTGAGTGTAGCAGTTTTTGCGATTGGTACCCAAGATTATCTCTGGTCACGCTGTAAAACTCAACAATCAAAACACTGATAAATGCCCTAACGGAGTAGCCATAATAAGCAAAAGTTCTCAGTGCTTAATATGAAATTTCTAGCATTGTGATGCGTGTTTATAGACACTTATTTCATACAGACGCAGGAGTCAACTTAATGTGCTGTTCATTGATTCGTTGATGCGCTACATTAAAGTGCAATGAATGGAATCGCATTACTTATGTTCAGGGGTTGCCATCAATGCAACCCGCTGATTAGGGCGTGTCCTTAATTCAATAGATTACTTTCTAAATGGGCTGAAAATGGCTAAATTTTGCCAAACATCGTCAAATAGCTTCTTAATATCTCGATATTATTTGCGCTACTTTCCTTGTTTGACGGCAATTTATCTCATGTTTATCACCATTTTTAAAATGAGGATAAGCCCTAGAAATACAGAGTCTCTAACCCAATAGAGTATATTGACTCCAACGCAGATGACAAGGAAGATAAATGACAGATAATAATCAAAACATGAATGAGCAGACCTCAATCGACACGGATATGTTGCAGCAACCTGCGCCAAAATCGCCTAGTATTGCTAATACGGTTGATGAGATGCGAGCGCAATTTTTACGCTTACAAACACTCAGTCGCACGCAGCCAATCAATGACTGGGCCACTCGTGAAACCCAACTAGACAGTCTAGAAGTCATGCTTAGCGATAACCAAGCCAGTTTCGCCAAAGCGATCAGTGCCGACTTTGGTTATCGTAGCGAATCAGAGACCCAGTTTGCCGAGTTGTTTCCTAGCTTTACTGGTATCAGTCATGCCAAAAAGCACGGTAAAAAATGGATGAAAGTTCAGCGGGCTTCTATTTCAGCGCTGTATATGCCAGCTCATAATGAAATCCAGCCTCAGCCATTGGGCGTGGTTGGTATCATGGTGCCTTGGAACTATCCGTTATTTTTAGCAGTAGGACCGATGATTGATGCACTCACTGCTGGCAACAGAGTTATGATCAAGATGAGTGAAGCGGCACCGCAATTTGCCCAAGCATTTGCCAGTGCGATTGCTCGTTATTTTTCACCAGACATGATTTGTGTAGTACTGGGTGAGGTAGACATTGCGGTTGCTTTTAGTGAGCTGCCTTTTGATCATCTGCTTTATACGGGCTCTACGGCTGTGGGCAAAAAAGTCATGGCGGCGGCGGCTCCTAACTTAACACCCGTCACGCTCGAGCTGGGCGGTAAATCACCGGTCGTCGTGTTAGAGGGCGCAAACTTAGAAAACGCCGTCAATCGTGTGATGATGGGCAAAACACTAAATGCGGGTCAGACCTGTATTGCCCCTGATTATGTACTGATTCAGCGCCAATATCATGAAGAGTTTATCCGTTTAGCAAAAGAGTGGATGGAAAAGCACTATCCAAATATTGAGAGCAATCCAGATTACTCACGTATTATCAATGGCGAGCAATTTAAGCGTGTCAAAGGCTATCTAGATGCATTATCGAGCGATGGGATCCATAAGCTCACTGATGCTGAGTCTAATATCGAAACGCGTCTAATGCCGCCTGTCATCGTGAGTGAGCCTGCCCCCGATAGTGATGTGATGCAGGAAGAGATTTTTGCGCCGATTTTGCCATTGATGCATTACGATACGCTTGATGATGCCATTCATTTTGTCAACGAGCGACCACGCCCACTGGCGTTATACGTTTTTGGTGATAACTATAACGCCCTAGAGAAAGTACGTAACAATACGGTCTCTGGTGGCCTATGTATTAATGAAGTGCTGATACATGTTGCCCAGCATGACTTACCGTTTGGCGGGGTTGGCGATTCAGGAACGGGGGCTTACCATGGTAAAGCGGGATTCGAGCGTCTTAGCCATATGAAACCAGTATTTGTACAATCCAAGTTAAATGGGTTGAATTTGTTGTTGCCACCTTATGGCGGGTTGTTTAAAAAAGCCATGGCAATGTTTTTAAAATAACAAATGCTAAAGTGAGCAAAGTTGACATAACTTTCGTTCAAGTAAACAAAAATACCTAATCATTGTGAGCAATCATATAAGCAACTTTAAAAAACAGCATCTATCTCAATAGGTGCTATTTTTTTGTATAAAAGTAAGCGATAAAAAATTAATGAGCATTTGTCATCTTGTCTATAAATCGCTACACTTTGTAGTGAGCCTAAACGATAGTAGTATTAGTTTTAGATGAAGACGTTGTCTAGTCTTCAACGACTGAATGAGTCAAAAGCAATACACGCTTGGCGTAAAGCAATAATGTTATTGACTTGGGCGTTCATTTCCATAATAAAAATTATAAATAGGACATCTTATGCGCCAATGGATTGCGTTAAGTTTACTATGCATGAGCGTGCTGTTACTGCCAGTATCGGCATCAGCAGCCTGCGACTCACCAATCAAATTTGGCGCTCTGACATGGGAGAGCGGTCAGTTTATCTCTGGGGTGCTTAAGTACATCGCTGAAGATGGCTATGATTGTACAATTGAAGAGGTGCCGGGTGCTGGTCCTGCACTCGAAACGGCATTGTCACAAAACGACATTCAAGTGATTGGGGAGCAGTGGGTTGGACGCTCGCCAATTATGGAACAAGCCATCGAGCAGAATAAAGTGGCAGTCATCGGTGATACGCTCAAAGGCGGCGCAACTCAAGGTTGGTATGTACCCAAATATGTATTAGAAGAAAACCCAGGTCTACGCAGTTATCAAGATTTGCCTAAATATGCTGAGCTGTTTAAAGATCCTGAAGACCCTAGCAAATCACGCTTTATGAATTGTCCGTCTGGTTGGACGTGTGAGATTTTCAATACTCGCTTGCTGAAGAATACAGGTTTGGACAGTATCTTTAATAATGCCCATCCCGGCACTGGGGCAGCGCTCGACGCTGAGATTGCCTCTGCTTTTGAGCAACATAAGCCACTACTGTTTTATTACTGGCAGCCTACGGGCTTGATGGCAAAATATGACTTTGCGCCATTAGAGTTCCCTGCCCATGATGACGCTTGTTGGCAAGATTTGTTACGAGCGGATGGCACCGCCGATTGTGTGTCTGGCTTCCCTGTCTCACCTTTAGGTATCGCAGTATCTACCCCCTTTATTGAATCCAATCCAGAGCTTGCTGATGTCTTTAAAAAAGTTCAGTTTAGCTCCGATGAGCTCAATGGTGCTATCTTGGAGATGAGTGAAAATAAACGCAGTGGCGATGAGCAAGCACTAGCATTTTTGCGTAAATATCCGAGCGTCTGGCAAGCATGGTTGTCTGATGAAGCAGCCAGTAACCTTGCGGCTAAGCTAGGCATCAGCTTAACGGGCGAGGCTATCACTTCAGATGCAACCGTCTCTAGCACTAATCGAGCGACCTCATTATCGAGCTTTCCTTCTTGGTCACTTGAGACGCCGCTTAATAATACATTAGCAAGCGTTGTCCAAAATTATGGCGATGTGTTTCGTACTGTCAGTACCATGGCGTTAACCTATCTATTGCTACCGATTGAGCGTCTATTAACCACTATGCCGCCTTGGCTTATCATTGCGCTTGTGAGCGTATTGGCATGGTTTGGTGTCCGTAAAATCTGGTTTGCACTGGCATGCGGCGCAGGACTTTTTCTCATTGGTGCATTTGGACTATGGGGCGCATTGATTGATACCTTGGCACTGCTCATCGTATCAGTGTTGGTGACCGTCGTGATTGGTATTCCTATAGGCATTGCTATGTCGGGCAGTAAAATTCTTCGCAAGGTTGTGACGCCAATACTGGATGTGATGCAGACCATGCCAAGTTTTGTCTATTTGATACCCGTATTAATGTTATTTGGGATTGGCAAAGTGCCTGCGTTATTTGCCACTATTATTTATGCCTTGCCACCACTGATTCGGCTGACGACATTGGGGATTACCCAAGTCAATCATGAGATGGTCGAAGCAGGGCGCTCGTTCGGTAGCACACACTTGCAGCTGCTCATTTGGATTAAATTGCCGCAAGCATTACCCAGTATTATGGCGGGCGTGAATCAAGCGGTGATGATGTCGCTCTCTATGGTGGTGCTCGCGTCTATGATTGGCGCACCGGGGCTTGGTGAAGATGTGTTGCAATCGATTCAAACGCTTAATATCGGTCAGGGCTTGCAAGCAGGTACGGCGATTGTCATCGTTGCCATTATCATTGACCGTATCACCCAAGCGTTCGGTCAAGGCAAGCGTGCTCGGCAAAAAACCATCGATGCTGGCAGGCATCCCATTGGTTAATTATCAGTGCCCTGGTCGAATGTTCAACACGCCCTAATCATAATGATAACTAGAAAAATAAAAATGAGAGCCATCATGAATCATATTCAATTGGAAAATATCAGCAAGATTTATAATGCCAATAGCTCGCAAGCAAAGTCTGCATTGGCATTACTAGCAGAAGGTATGGATAGTATTCAGGTAAAGGAACAAACAGGCTATTCGGTCGGGCTTTATGACATCAATTTAAGCGTTAAAGCAGGTGAGCTGCATTGTATTATGGGCTTGTCAGGTTCAGGAAAATCAACCTTGATACGCCATATCAATCGTTTGATTGACCCAACCAGCGGTAAAATATGGGTTGATACTTCTATTAATGCTAAGCCGTCTACTATTGCTAAGCCCTCCACTAATGCCAAACCCTCTGCTGATGTATTAGAAAATGGAAGATCATCGTCTGCTATTAATATTTTAGAGCTAAATGATAAAGCGCTACAGCATTATCGCCAGCAGACACTCAGTATGGTTTTTCAGCATTTTGGTTTGGTGCCACATATGACGGTGCTGCAAAACGTCGCTTACGGCTTGCGAGTGCGAAAAATGAGTATCAAAGAACGCCACAAGGTTGCTCGGCATTGGCTTAATGAAGTTGGGCTAGCAAATTTGGAGAAAAGTTACCCTGATGAGCTGTCAGGAGGGATGCAGCAGCGAGTAGGGCTTGCGCGTGCCTTAGCAACCGACAATCAAATATTGCTGATGGACGAGGCTTTCTCTGCCCTTGATCCCCTTATTCGTGCCCAATTACAAGACCAACTACTTGAGCTACAAGCACGGCTAAACAAAACCATCGTCTTTATCACTCATGATATCGATGAAGCGATTAAGGTCGGTCAGCGGATTAGTATTTTAAATGGCGGGCGTTTGGTACAAACGGATACACCCAGTGAATTACGCCACAACCCAGCTGATGAGTATGTGGCGCAATTTATGCGTGCCAAAATTTAATTTAAAAATAATACGACGTTTTTTTAAATGCTGTTTTATAAATTACACCTGCAAAATGATAGATTTCTGTCTATATCATTATTCTTACACTGGTGTTAAAAAAGTGTAGCAACCCCTTAGTTACTATTAAAGTAAACTCCATCATCGATGTATACTATTAAGATACTCTAATAGTGTATTAGCTTTGCTAAAATCTTGATTTATCCACTCTCATTGATTACGTAAGAAGATCATGAGCGAGCATAAAAACTCAGTTTATGATCGTAAGACTTCGTAAAAAGGACCTCGCATGCCGCATAAGAAAATTCGCCATAATGATCATAGTCATACTAATAAGTTAGCGACAGACTCACCATGTGATTCATCACGTTGGCTAAAAAACATTAGTGCCGTTGGTGTCACGACAGTACTGAGTGCTGGCATATTGGTCGCTTGTGGACAAATGAGTAGTGCGGAGAGCAATGCAAGTAGCACGACTAAATCAGCCAAGCAAAACAGTGGAGTGACTAGCTCACGTGACATGCTGCCTTCCGATATGCTTGGACAAATGCGAGCGCTGCCGCAATTGACAAAAGGCTTAGGTGACACGGGCACAGCAGTCATTGACCCTAATAAACCGACATTGATTAAATTTTGGGCAAGCTGGTGCCCATTATGTTTGGGTACGTTGGCAGAAACCGAAGAATGGCGCACCGATCCCAAGTTCGCTGATTTAAATGTCGTGACTGTTGTCAGTCCCGGTCATCTAAACGAAAAAGCCGATAGCGACTTTAGCACTTGGTATGCAGGCGTCCAAGCAGACTATCCAAAGCTACCAGTATTGTCTGACGCTTCAGGCGAGCTGATTAATAAACTTGGTGTGCAAGTTTATCCAAGCTGGGCGATACTCGATAAAAGCGGCAACTTGGTGCATTTGGTGAAAGGCAATATATCGGCAGAGCAAGCCTATGCCCTTGCTGAAAATGCCAATAATGATTTTGCTGAGCTTAAAGCAGGGAGTGCTAAACCAGCAAACGCGCAAACCTTAGACAACAACAGCAAGATTGAAACCATCAAACAAAAAGAGGGCGTTTATTATAACGATAAAGGCAAAGCGATTAATACGCGCTCAATCTACTTGGCGGGCGGCTGCTTTTGGGGCGTAGAAGCTTACATGGAGCGCGTCGAGGGTGTGGTCGACGCTGTATCAGGCTATGCCAACGGTGATACCGCCAATCCAAGTTACGAGCAAGTGATTCGTGGTTCAGGTCATGCCGAAGCCGTCAAAGTCACTTACGATGCGGATAAAACAGACCTTGATACTATCTTAAAATACTACTTCCGCGTGATAGATCCAACCAGCCTCAACAAACAAGGCAATGATCACGGTGTGCAGTACCGCTCAGGCGTTTATTACACCGATAAAGAAGATAAAGCAGTGATTGATGCTGCCCTCCAACGTGTGCAAAGCCAGTATAAACAAAAAATTGTAGTAGAAAATGAGCCGCTAGACAATTTCTACTTAGCTGAAATGTACCATCAGGATTATCTGGCAAAAAATCCAAACGGCTATTGTCATGTTGATTTAAGCCTTGCCGATGATAAACCAGAAGGTACTGCGCGTACCAAGCTTGCACCTGTAAGTACCGTTGCTGAGACTTTAAATCCTAAGCGTTACGCAGGATTTGATAAAGGCGCGCTCAAAAACACCTTGACCAAAGCACAATACAATATCACGCAAGATGCCGGTACTGAGCGCGCCTTTAGCCATGAATATGATAATTTATTTGCGCCGGGTATCTATGTCGATGTGGTGAGCGGTGAGCCTTTATTTTTATCAACTGATAAATACCAATCTGGCTGTGGTTGGCCAAGCTTTACCAAGCCGATTGACATGCAAGTCATTACCCAGCATGAAGACACCGCTTTTAATATGGTACGCACTGAAGTTCGCTCGCGAGTAGCAGACTCACATCTGGGTCATGTATTCCCTGATGGGCCAAAAGATCGTGGCGGGCTGCGCTATTGTATCAATGGCGGGGCGCTACAGTTTATTCCAGTCGATGTGATGCCGCAGTCAGGCTATGCGCCATTAGTGAAGTTGGTTAAGCCTGCAAAACCTTAATTATTAATACTGATAATCGACTTTATATAGAGACGTTAAGATAATTCTTAGCGTCTTTTTTATGATTGATGCCTTGAGCATAATTACTATCACAGCATGATGGTTCGTTTTATTATCGTTGTATTTTTGCTGTTATAGCCGTTGAATTATGAAAAACCAACCAAACTTCGTTATACTCAAAAGCTGAGCGTTTTCTATTATTAATACTTTTATCATCTAGCGCCGTAAAACCACGTCCTTCTAGGGCGTGGATATCAGGCGTCAACCGTTGTCACCTAAGATTGAACATACCTTGATAACCAAATACATTGAGATCATAATTACCCCATGAAAACGCTCAAACTACGCATCAAAGACAAACATGCCACTCAGCTAAATATCTTAGCGGGGTCGGTTAACTTTGTCTGGAATTACGTCAATGAGCTAAGTTTTAAACACCTCAAGAGTACTGGTCAATTCTTTTCGGCTTATGATTTGGCTACTTACACCAAAGGTGCGGGTGAATATCTAAACCTACACAGCCAAACCTTACAAGCAGTGACCGAAACCCATGCCAAGGCTCGTAAACAGTTTAAAAAAGCCAAACTCAACTGGCGCACCAATAATCCTAAAGCCAAACGTAGTTCTCTTGGTTGGATTCCGTTTAAAAAGACCGCTATTAAGCATATCAGCACCCGCCAAAGTGGTAAAAAGTGTCTAAAAAGCACCCTGCAATTCAGCTTAGCTAAAGGTAAAAAACTCACTATTGACCTATGGGACAGCTATAACTTAGCGCTCTACACCATCAATACTTGCGAATTGGTACAGGACCATCGCGGTCACTGGTACGTCTGTGTGACGGTTAAAGAATTTCCAAAAACAGCGTGTGGCACTGGTCAAGTCGGTATCGATTTAGGTTGCAAAGATTCAGCAGTCAGTAGTGATGGCGACAAACTACAAACCAAAGTCACTCATCAATATGCTGAAAAACTGGCCATTGCTCAAAGAGCTAAGAATAAAAAGCGGGTCAAGGCCATTCACGCCAAGATTAAAAATACCCGTCAAGACCTCATTCATAAATTCACATCAAAGCTTGTCAAAGCCAACAGCCTAATTGTTGTTGGTAAAATAAAATCAACATCATTCACTAAGGGCAAACTTGCCAAATCCGTCTATGATGCAGGTTGGTTTGAAATTAAGCGGCAACTGGATTATAAATGCGCGAACGCAGGTTGCCACTATATCGAAGTGAATGAAGCGTACACCACCCAAACCTGCTCGTGTTGCGGCTCTCGCCAAGACAGTCCGAAAGGTAGATCAGCGCTTGGTATAAGAGTATGGTTTTGTCGTTCTTGTAAAACGACCCATAACAGAGATGTTAATGGAGCAAAAAACATTCTCGCGGTCGGGCTTGGCCGTCTTTAGTAGGAATCCCCCTCCTTTGAGGGCGGGGAGGAAGTCAAAGTTATGTATACCTATTTCGTCGCTGGATTTGTTTGGCGGCTTTTCATTTTTGTATTTAAGGCTGTAACATGACCGTTACTCATACCTCTAAACCTTTCGAACCTATTATTACCTCTTTACTCGATAATGATTTATATAAATTTACGATGCTGCAAGCCATGCTGCATCAGTTTCCACAGACACATGGTGTGTATCGCTTTCGCTGCCGTAATAATAAAGACACGCTGTATCCATTGGCTGATATTAAAGATGATCTAGAGCAGCAGTTAGACAATTTATGTGAATTACGATTTTTAGAGGATGAACTAGAGTACTTACGTGGTTTGCGCTTTATGCGCTCAGACTTCGTTGACTATCTAGAATTGTTTAAGTTGAAACGTCGTTTTATTACCGTCAGTACGGATGATAAAGGTCGCTTATTTATCGATATCGAAGGACCGATGATTCAAGCGATGTTCTTTGAAGTGTTTGTACTCGCCATCGTTAATGAGCTGTATTTTGATGCGCTATCGAATGCCAGTGTGATTGAAGAAGGGCAGCGCAGATTGGATGAAAAAGTCACATTGTTGCATCAATATGCGACAGAGCAGGCAAAATTTGATGCTAATACCCCGCCATTAATTATCGCTGATTTTGGTACTCGTAGACGTTTTAGCAAAGCTTGGCAAGCCCATGTGGTTGAGACTTTGCATAAAGCGGAACCAAAAATAGTGAGCGGTACTTCCAACGTGTATTTAGCAAAAAAGCTGGGAATGACGCCAATCGGTACGATGGCACATGAATTTATGCAGGCATTTCAGGCTTTGGATGTGCGTTTACGTGATTCACAAAAAGCGGCGCTTGAAGCGTGGGTGCATGAGTATCGAGGCGATTTGGGTATTGCGCTGACCGATGTCGTTGGGATGGATGCGTTTTTACGTGACTTTGATTTGTATTTCGCTAAGCTGTTTGATGGTTTACGTCACGATAGCGGTGACCCGTATATCTGGGGTGATAAGGCGATTGCTCATTATAAAAATCTTAAAATAGACCCAAGAACCAAGATTTTAACCTTTAGTGATGGCTTAGATTTGGATAAAGCTTGGGATTTACATCAGTATTTTAAAGGTCAAATAAAGACCAGCTTTGGTATTGGTACCAACCTCACCAATGATATGGGTATCACCCCGATAAATATTGTCTTAAAATTGGTGGAATGCAATGGGCAGCCAGTCGCTAAACTGTCAGACAGTCCAGGCAAGACCATGATTAATAACGACACGTATCTTGCCTATTTGCGCCAAGTATTTGAAGTCGACGAGCCTGAATAGAATTGACTTAACTTAACTGTCGCTATTCTCTGTTTTATCTTCTTCTTCAGCAAAAGCGGCATCTAGTGCTTGCTGTACCGCATTGATACGGGTTTCGCAAACGCGATAAGCAGCAATCGACTCTTCAACAGTCGTCATCAGATTATCAATATCTGGCTCATCTTGTTGCTGTAATTCAGCGGCATTGGTTTTTAGAATATCATAAGCCGCTTTAAAGGTTTTTGGGGCGGCTTTTTTGCGTTTGCGAGTAGGGGTTGTCATAAGGTTTCCTAATTTTAAAATAAAGTCTTTGATTAAGTTGAATCGACGGTAGGTTGTACTTCTTATTTATTAATATTTACGTCAATAATCTGTGCTTTTGCTTTACCGTCTTTTAAGAGAATGTGCACCGTTTGTTCTGGATGGAGCTGCGTACCGCTGGTCAGTATTTGCTTGTCTTTTGCATCAGTAAGCATGGTATAGCCTTGCTTGAGCACCCGAGAAGGACGGTGCAGGAGCACAATATCACGCAGATGTTCGCTATCACGCTGTGCTTGTATTAACTGCTGCTGTGCGGAATGCATAATCGTTTTTTGGTTATTTTGACTGGCGCTAGCAGCCACTGTTAACTGCTGATAGGCAGCCGCTTGAGTCTGTGTGCGTAGCTCGCTGGTGAGTCTGGCGGCTTGCTTGACTTGGCGCTGAGCGCTTTGCTGAATACTACGCCACGCATAATCACTGTCTTTTTGCAGAGCGGTTAATTGACCAATTGTTTGTGATTGTATTTGGCTCAACTGGCGTGTCGTTTGTTGTGCAGCGGTGCTTAATTGACGCTGAGCAGCTTGTTTTATTTGCGCTTGGTATTGCAGCGTTTGAGTGACGAGCTGGGCTAAATGCGTCATGATAGCGGCAATCACCTTTGATGGGGTATCAAAGCTAGTATGCGCGACTTCATCTAAGATCACTTTATCACGCTCGTGACCAATGCCAACCCAGACAGGGATAGGCTGCTCGGCAACCAATGCTGCCAATTCATAATCATTTAGATAGGCTAAATCACCGACCGCACCGCCGCCACGAATAATGACTAATAAGTCTGGCAGGTGCTTATAAGTATCAAAAAACTGCTGCTGGGCGTTAACGATTGCTTGGCGGATCTCGCTTGGCGCATGATTACCCTGAAAGGTCGCATTATGATAATGGAAATGACAGGCACCTGTGCGCGCTAAGCGATCAGCGTCGGCTTGAAAATCGCCTAATCCAGCGGCTTTTTCAGGGGCAATGACCAGCACATGCTCAATATCAAATGGAACAGGCAGCTGTTGATTCAGGTTTAATAAGCCTTCTCCCGTCAAGCGGTCGACCATCTCTGCATACTGCCGCGCCAAGTCGCCTAACGTGTAGCTAGGGTCAATATCTTCAATAGTGAGAGAGAAGCCATATTGCGCATGGAAGCCTGCGGATACTTTGAGCAATACTGTCAAATCACGATCAAGGGGCATGCCAGTTGCGCGCTCAAATTTTGCTAAGACGCGTGCTGCTTTAAAGCGCCAAAGATTGCCGCGGCAACTAGCAATGACCTTACCGTCATCATCTTTTTCTGCCAATTCAAAGTAATAATGCCCGCCTTTACTAGATAGATTGCGAATCTCTGCTTTTACCCATACACGGTGGTTAAAGGTCTGTTTGATAACCATATCAACGGCTGATAAATAGTCACTCAACCGCAGAACGGTATCTTCTAAATTGACTTCTATATTGTTTTCTTGCTCAGCTAACTCGGCTTCCAAGGTCGCTAAATCTTTAGCAGGCGCTAATACCTTAGCTGGTTTCATATTTGACAGGTTGGGTTTGCGCATAATAATAGACCAAAAGTGAGGGAGCTTAAAAACGAGCTGTTTATAGAATAAGAGTCATAAAAAATCAGAAAGGATAGTTTACCCCAAAAGCGAGCACACAAAAAGAGAAGCCAACCAGTCAGCGACTAATATATTCTTATCGCTGATTGGTTCGCTAAATACTTTGTTAAATAACAAGATACTTTATTAAATAACGAGCCGCCAAATAAGTGCTTTATGAAATAATAATTATTTTATTGGCAACGAAAGTTGATTTTATACTCGTAATCGTCATCACGTGATAAGTTCGGCGAGCCCGTACCAAGGATCGTACCGAGGACGGCACTGGCTTGCCCAATCATCCGACCGGTATTTTCATCTAAAATACCGTTATAAGTGACTTTGTCATCGACGATAATAACTTGCTTACCTCTGCAAGTCTTTTGTGCGCTGTCTATCGCATTTTGCTGTGCTTTTACTTTGCTATCGGCGATGCCAGTCGTCTCATAAATAGAGTTTGCACGCTGGATAACTGGTGATGAAGGCGTAGTTTGGCAAGCACTTAGGGCGAGTGCTGCCGCCAAAGTAGCAGTCAGTGCAGCGGTTTTATTAATAGTATTCATAAACGATTCCTAATGTCTGTCAGTCATATATAAAGTTGAATATCACAGCAAAGTTGAGGATACGCCATGCACGTATCCGTCCATAGGTGGCTCAACAACTATGATGAATCTACCCTATTCGGCTCTGGGGTGTCTAGTCGGTTATTGTGTGCGGTATTGCAGAGACCGCACATATTCATCATATATTCATAGGCGACGTTTACTTATGATGAGCGAAAATGAAAATAAGCGGTACTATGACACAGCAAATCACTTGAAATATAAACCATATCTAGGATAATTGACCTATTCATTTTTAATCAATAAGTAATTTTATGCCATTAATTCCTGCTCCTGCTGGCGTGCTCGAAGTCGACGCGCTTTGGCAACAAGATAATCCTAACAATCCAAATACCGATACAGTGGCGTTACTGTGTCATCCCAATCCGTTATTCGACGGCACGATGAATAATAAAGTGGTAACGACGATGTATCGCTTTGCTCGTGATAATGGTATGCACGTGGTACGCTTTAACTTTCGCGGTGTCGGGCAGTCGACTGGCGAGCACGATTATGCGGATGGTGAAGTCGTAGATGCAATGACCGTGCTACAATGGATTGCAGAGCAAACCAATGCGCGCAAGTTATGGTTGGGTGGTTTTTCTTTTGGCGGTTATGTGACAGCACGGGTGGCTGAGCAGGTACTTGAAGCCCCTCATATTTGGGGGCTAGGCGATTTTGAGATTACTAAAATCGCCCTTATTGCTCCATCCGTTGAAAAAAATAACAGCAGTGATATAAGCTTGCCAGCCGATAAAACTTTTGAGATTTATGGCAATGCTGATGAAGTGATTGACCCTGATAATATGCAAGCATTTGCGGAGCGATTAGGAATTGCTGTCAGCGTTGTAGAGGGCGCAGGGCACTTTTTTCATGGACGTCTGTCAGAGTTGAAAGGCTTATTAGAAAAGCATACCTTTGGTAGCGACGCTTAGTTGTTACCTAGTAATATTAGGATAGAGAACCGCTATCAAGTCATGAGCTCTGATCGCTTTACTTTGACGAGTTCATGCAGAATCAACCATTACCTTACTATTTATTTTGTCTAATGATGAGTCGTATTATGAGTTTATCTCCATTGCAACGTTACGAGCAAGCCGTCAGTACAGATGAGTTTACTCGAGATGAGCAGCAATTTAAGGCCATGAGCTATCTTGATGAGATACATCATCAGCTCATCAATAGTGCGCCACAGAAGAAAAGCTTTTTTGGCTTTTTAAAGTCCAAGCCGACAGCACCAACGGGGTTGTATATGTGGGGCGGGGTAGGTCGTGGTAAAACATGGATGATGGACATGTTTTATGATTCATTGACCATTGATCGCAAGATGCGTCTGCATTTTCATCATTTCATGCAGCGCGTTCATCAAGAGCTAAACAAGCTGCAAGGTGAGAGTGACCCATTAGAAAAAGTCGCCGACATCATTTATGCAGAAGCGGTTATTATCTGTTTCGATGAGTTCTTTGTTTCTAACGTTTCTGATGCCATGATTTTGGGTGATTTATTTACCATGCTGTTCAATCGTGGTATTACATTGGTCGCCACCTCAAATATTGAGCCATCAGGATTGTATAAAGACGGCTTACATCGTGACCGTTTTATGCCCGCTATCGCTGAAGTAGAGCGTCATACTACGGTGATGAATATCGATTCTGGTATCGACTATCGTTTGCGCGTATTGCAGCAGGCAGAGCTATATGAGTCGCCTATGACGAAAGCGAATCATCATTGGTTAGCCAACCGTTTTGCCAGTTTATCCAATAACCAAAAAATCAGTAATGAGCCAATTACGATTAATGGTCGCGAAATTAGAATTAATGCTCGCACTGAGGATATTTTATTCTGTGATTTCCGTCATTTATGTATGGAGCCACGATCAGCATCTGATTTCATCGAAATCGCCAAGCAGTTCAGCACAGTATTGGTCAATGCCGTGCCTGCCTTAGATGATGACTTACGTGATCCGACCCGTCGGTTTATTTATCTGGTTGATGAGTTTTATGATCGCCGTGTTAAATTGCTGGTTAGAGCGCAGCAGTCGATTTTGGACCTATATCAAGGAGAGAAATTGGCGTTTGAGATTGAACGGACACGCTCGCGCTTACTTGAGATGCAGTCAGAGGATTATCTGCGCATGGAGCATCGGGTCGATGATGCGGCATAATTAAAGCCTCTTCATAGCCGATGATAATCTACAAGTTGTCGATTAAAACACTCATGGTTTTCCATTCAAGTCATTCACACTCAATATTGATATATATTCGTTTGACATAACGTGTTTTTTGACAGTATTGAGAGCCAACCAAAGCATTGGTTTTTTGCATAAAAAGATAATAATAAATAAGGAGCGGTAATGACTACATCCGACGAAAATGATAAAAAACTGTCGACCAAAGACATCACCACTAACAGTATGCCGATTAGCAGTGAAGAAATGATTGGCTGGATCAATTCAAGGCGCAGTATGGGCAATTTGGATACGCCAGCACCCACACATGCCCAAATCGAAACAGCGATTGAGTGTGCGGCGACAGCGCCAGATCATAAAAAACTGCGCCCATGGCGTTTTATAGTGACACAGGGGGACGCCCGTCATGAATTGGGCAATGCCTTGGTCGCAGCGGCTCAAGCTAAAGCGGTGCAAGAGGGCGAAACGCTGTCCGAAAAGGACATCGTAAAAACTCAGGCCATGCCATTAAGAGCGCCCGTCATCATCACAGTTGTCACAAAAATACAAGCGCACAAAAAAGTTCCTCCTTTTGAACAAATGCTAAGTGCGGGTGCAGCTGTACAAAACCTGATTTTGGCGCTAAAAGCCCAAGGTTTTAGTACAGTGTGGCGTACGGGACTGCTATGTAATGAAGCTGCTGTTAAATTATATTTTGACGTTGGTCCAGATGATTATGTGACGGCTTTTGTTTATACTGGCACCAGTCCCAAAAATGAACCCGCCCGTAAACCGATTGATATCGAGTCTTTAGTGCGATTTGAGTCATAATATATCTAAGCGCTGTTTAGTGGCGCTTTTCTCTTGACGAATACCGCTCTCTAAGAAGACAGTCGGTCGTGTAGCAAAAAGATAGATAGCCTCAATACTCCAAAGCGTCATAAGTCATGATAAATAACCCATGATAAATTCTATTAATAATAAATCAGCCAATACGGATAACAGCAAATGACCAGCCCTAATGAGAGCAATAAAGACATAAGTAGCGATAATACTGAGGTGAATACGAATGCCCCTGAAAAGCAAAACAGTCTGCTGGCAGGTATCATCGAACGTGCTACCAAATCGGGTATTGGTCGTAAAAAACTCAATCCTAGCGCGGTAGAATCAGCAGTGGCAAAAAACATGGCGGATATTCACAGCAATCCTACCAAGCTACGTTTGGCGTTTCTAGGCGGTGGTAGTTTTGGTACAGCAATGGCAAACTTGGCTGCACGCAATGGCTGTGATACCACGCTATGGGTACGTAACAAGCGTACGGTAAAAGCGATGATAAAAACGCAGACCAATAAAAAATATTTACCAGGTTATAAGCTTGATGACAGCCTTAAGTACAGCCATGACTTGGCAGCAGCCGTCAAAGACAAAGATATCGTTTTCATCGCTGTGCCTGGCTTAGCTTTTCGTGAGACCCTAAAGAATATTGCACCATTTATCAGTGGTCAGTCTATTGTGTCATTGACCAAAGGTATGGAGAAAGATACTTTTGCCATGATGAGCGACATTATTAAAGATGAGCTACCTGAAGTGAATTTCGGTGTCATGTCGGGGCCAAACCTTGCGATAGAGATCATGAAAAACATGCCATCGGCGACCGTTATCGCCAGTGAGTCTGAGCCCTTGCGCCATGCCGTACAAGCCGCATTACATAGTGCGTTTTTTCGAGTGTTTGCCAGTGATGATGTCAAAGGTGTGGAGCTTGGCGGTGCGCTAAAGAATATCTATGCGATTGCCATGGGAATGGCGGCGGCCTATGATGTCGGTGAAAATACCAAGGCAATGATATTGACTCGTGCTTTGGCAGAGATGAGCCGCTTTGGGGTTGAGGCGGGTGCGAATCCGCTTACCTTCTTAGGATTGTCTGGTGTGGGTGATTTATACGCCACTTGTAGCTCAGAGCTCAGTCGTAACTATCGTATCGGCAACATGCTCGGTCGCGGTATGAGTATTGAGGCCGCGGTGAAAAAACTCGGTCAAACAGCTGAAGGGGTCAATACCATTCAGCAAGTGCATGAGAAAGCTACCAAAGAAGGCATCTACATGCCTATTACCCATGCATTGTATGCGGTCATTTATGAAGATAAAGCAGCATTAGGTGTGGCGTTACATCTCATGGAAGCGGGCTTCCGTAGTGATGTTGAATTTGTAATGGCACATGATCATAGTAATGCGGCGCTAACTGCGCAGATGAAGACGTCAAGCGATAGCACTGATGATGAAAGTGGCGATACTGACAGTAAGTAAAAACCCCAATGTTAAATGATGACGTTGTTCTAAGAATGATTATTCTGCAAACAACGTCATCATGACAATGCATAAAGGAAGGTTATGAAAATTATACTAGTACGTCATGGTCAAGCAGAAGATGAGTCGCGCCCAGACAGCGCGCGCCAGTTAACTGACTTTGGTCAACAGCAAGCAATGCAGACGGCAGAGTATGTGATGACTCACTATCATCCTGATTATTTTGTCGTCAGTCCCTATGATAGAGCACAGCAGACGCTAGCAGCATTTCAGACGCGCGCGCCCAAGGTTCCAGTAATCGTACAGCAAAATATCACGCCTTCTGATGATGCGCGTCAAGCCTTAATAGATATTGCGAATATTGACGCTGAGTGTCTGGTAGTGGTGTGTCATATGTCTATCGTTGCTTATATCGCTGGTTTATTAACCGGTGATTATCCTGAATCATTTTCTCTTGCAGAAGCAAGGGTGTTTGAGATGGAATTTGTAATGGCAGGTATGGCAAAAGAGATTGATCGTTTTGTGCCTGAGCAGCCGTATTGAGATTAGGTCGAATCGTCAGTGATATTGTTGACACTTAGTCTATTGATGCTTAGTGGTGTTAAACTGGCTAAGTAAGGGTTGGCTACTAAAATTTCAGTCGCCAATGCATCAGGTTTTAGCTATTACAGGAGAACAATGATGATAACAAACCAACCTGCATCAGCATGAGATTGTCTGAATCCTATCTTATCCTACATTTAAAGCAGCTTTAATAATTAAGGACACGCTTAGTGTTACATGTTTGGTTACGAGCGCAGCATAGCCCGCTAGCTGTCTGGCATGAAGATATTCAGCAATGGCAAACGGTCGATGGTTGGCAACAGCTACAAGCAATCTATGGTAATTATAAAACCAATGCACAGAAGACTTTGTGTCTATACTTTCCATCAAGCCATATATTGCAGGTAGATACTGAGCTGAATGCGACTCAGCTTAAACAGCTGGGCAATAGCGGCAAGCAATACTTGTTTGAAGAGACATCCTTGACCCCTGTTGAGCAATTGGCGATTCGGCAAATCAGTGAAGCTGATAATCACCAACTGTATGCACTGGCGCAAAGCGATATCGAGTCATGGCAGCAGAGTGCTAAGCTCGCTGGCATGAGCATAACGGCGTTACTGCCTGATTTTTTATTGCTGCCAACGCCAGATGAAGGGGCAGGTCAGCAAGTAACACTGTATCAAGATGAGCAAACCATGCTACTGCGTCAGTCATTGCGACAAGGTATGGCTGTCAGTTATTTGCCCTTGATCTTTGAACGTTTCCCGCATTTAAGTGAAGTGAATATATTACCGCCCATAACGGCTTTAGATGATCTTTCAAAGCCAACAAATTCGGCAATGCCCACGAGCTTTATGGCACAAACGGCCGCGCTTGTTGCAGATCATCAGTTATTATTAACCACATTGACCACGCCGCCCAAGCCTGTTGACAGCCCTGAGCGTCACGCGCTTAACTTCTTTATTAAATCAACGGACTCAAAGCTCTCACCGTATTTGCGTGTGGCAGCGATGGTCGCGTTATCGGCACTGGTATTACAGATGGCGACCGATGGCCTGCAGTGGTATCAGTATAGTAAGGCGACGGTAGCGACCAAAGCTGAGATTGCGGCGCAGTATCAAGCTTGGTTTCCAAATGAGCCATTAAGCTCGCGCACCAAACTGCAAGTGCAATTGCAACCAAAGCTGCGCAGTGACAGCCAAGCACCAGCCTCTCATATGGCAGCATTGACTCGTATATCCCCGTTAATCAAACAGTCTTCACTGCGGGCGCAAGCATTAGTGATGCAGCCATCAGCACTCAGCTTTACCTTGATTGCCCCTGATCGTAATAGTCTTGATAAGTTTACGAGCACACTTGTTGCGCAGGGTTTAAATGCCAAGCTTGCACAGGTAAACAGTAATGAGCAAGGGCAGTTTAGTGGTCAAGTTACGGTGAATGTCGTAGAAAATAATGACACTACGCAAACCAATGTAGCGGCATCATAATTTATTTGCCAACTAGGCAACGGTAATAAATAGGCAGTGGTAATAAAAGTCAAAAAGGTTGGAAAATGAAACGATTGCAGCGCCGCACTAAACGTAATAACATCACGCCAGAGACCAGTAACAGTATTGGAACCAATGTGCTGTCAACGCGTGTAAATAATTTTCAACAGATGCTATCGTTACGTTGGCAGGCACTTTCGCCACGTGATCAGTTGGCATTGGCCGTATTGTCTATGTTCTTATTATTGTTCATTGGGGGCTATGGTGGTTATAGTATTCATCAAGCGGCAAACGATAGTAAGCGCGACTATCAAGAGCAAGTGGCTGATTACTTTTGGTTGCGTGCCCAAGCTGGCAATATCGATAGTAATGCGATCAATGCGGCAAACACGGCGGATGGTGAAGCCGCCATGCCACCTGCCAATAGTATCAGTGCATTGTTAAACAACTCAGGTATTGCCAACGCTCAAGTCGTTGCGACGGGTGATGCTGTGCAACTGAGCTTCAATCATGCCAGTCAAGCGGTGGTCAGCACAGCACTTGGAAAGCTGGAACAGCAAGGCTGGCAGTTCAGTCAGCTATCGATACAGCAAGACTTGGTTACCAAAGCCATTCAAGTACAAGCGACTGTCACCTCATAAATCGATATGCTGTGGAAACTGGAAATATTTTACTCTTTATCTACTATTGCCCCAAATTAACTAATCATCAATTTCTAAAATAGCCATTTATCATTAGCATCATTGAAAAATTGCACGTTTGACACAATTGATTAACTATCACACAGCCAGAGATGGATATTTAAGATGAATCAATCTTCTGATCGCAAACCTGACACACGTAGCCATCAGCAGACCAGAACTGCTGAACACCAGAGTAATGCGTCAGTTGAAGCTGCATTTGATCATGAAATGACTCAGCAAAGGCAGAGCTATGGGGCGAGTGACAATATGAGCACTGGTAAGCGCCGTTCTTTAATCACTTATAATCATATTACTTATTTTTTATACGTAATCAGCTATTTTACCGCTGGATTACTGTGGGTTGTACCAATTGTGATGAACTATGCGAAGCGCCATGACGCAGAGGGTTCGTGGTTGTCCACGCATTTCGATTGGCAGATTAAGACCTTTTGGTATAGCATCGTGTTTTTCTTCTTAGGCATCATTATCATTACCTTTGCATTAGGGGGTTTTGGCATCAGTATGCTGGCTGATAGCAATAATATTGCCATTGGTTCGGTATTATTAGCGGTATTTGGCCTGCTAATCATGATTTTTACCTTCATATGGCATCTTTATCGTATCGTCCGTGGTTGGATAGCCCTGACGGATGGTCGTCCTGTACCTTAGGGACTTTAGAATACATCTGTCAGCTCCTTAGCCAATATGTAGGTATAGCTATTAGTACTCTAATACAGAAATTTAGCGCATGAAACTTTGCTCTTATTTCTGTTAAGCTGATATAATCGCAGCGCTTGATTTTATTCGCACTATTCACTCACTATTTCTTTCGAGCAGGGTCTGCCATTACTATGTCTTATGCCTTACTTCGCCCTTTTTTGTTTAAGATGGATCCAGAGCACGCCCACGAGATGACCTTATCTTTATTAGATAAAGCTCATAAAGCACGTGTTTTAGGTTTGGTATACGGTCAGTCAATGCAGCCAACAGACTGTATGGGCTTGCAATTCACCAATCCGGTCGGCCTAGCGGCAGGACTGGATAAAAATGGTGATTATATCGATGCGTTGGCTGAGCTGGGCTTTGGTTTTATAGAAGTGGGCACGGTCACGCCAAGACCGCAAATAGGCAATGATAAGCCAAGGTTGTTTAGAATCAAGCAAGCGGATGCTATCATCAATCGAATGGGTTTCAATAACCAAGGTATCGATTATTTGATCGAAAACGTCAAGCGCTGTCAATATAAAGGCAATATTGGGATTAATATTGGCAAAAATGCCGATACGCCAGTAGAGCAAGCCGCCGATGATTATGTCTATTGTTTAGAGCGTGCTTATCCGCATGCCTCCTATATCACCGTTAATATCTCCTCACCAAATACTAAGAATCTGCGTGATTTACAAAGTGGCGAGGCCTTGACTCAGCTTTTGGATACGATTAAAAATCGTCACAGCCAATTAGCCACTGAATATGGTTTTTATGTGCCACTGGTATTGAAAGTTGCGCCTGATCTAGAGCCGCTACAAGTGGATTATATCTCGCAGCAATTGCTCGATTTTGAGATAGATGGGTTGATTGCGACCAATACAACGTTGAGCCGTGTTGGTGTTGAAGATTTACCTGATGGTGAGCAAGCAGGTGGTCTATCCGGTCGCCCAGTCAGCCACATTAGTACCCAAATTTTACAACAGTTCTCCGATCAGCTAGATGGTAAAGTCGCTTTAATAGGCGTCGGCGGTATTGACAGTGGTGCAAAAGCCGTCAAAAAAATCGAAGCGGGTGCAGATATGGTGCAGCTCTATACGGGGCTCATTTATCGTGGTCCTGGGCTGGTACAGTCTTGTATTCAAGCAATCGGTGGCTATTACGACGCGATGGAGCTATAGCGGATCAATATCCTTAGCTCATTACCTATCATATGCACAAGATGACTGTATTTTGAGCTGAGTCATCAAAGATTAATGTGTCACAAAAAAGAAAGTAAACATCTGATAAAAATCGATAAGGTATGAGGCGTAGAACATGAGTGGTCTGGATATCGTGATTGCTATTGTTGTTTTGATCGGCTTATGGCGCGGCTTTCAAGTCGGATTGATTAAAACAGCCGTTGGTCTAGTCGGTTGGTTTATTGCCCTGATTGCTGCCACACGTTTGGCAGGAGTGGTTTCGCCGCAACTATCAGGCATGGTACAAAACCCTGTTTTACAAATGGCAATGGCATTTTTATTGGTGGTGATAATCATATTGGCCATCATGCACTTAGTGGCATTTGTATTCTCAGGCGTGCTTAAAACCTTACGCTTGGGTGTCGTTGACAAAATGGCAGGTGGTGTTCTTGGT
Organism: Psychrobacter sp. NC44; assembly: GCF_904846655.1. NCBI lineage: Bacteria > Pseudomonadati > Pseudomonadota > Gammaproteobacteria > Moraxellales > Moraxellaceae > Psychrobacter > Psychrobacter sp. NC44. The sequence continues at coordinate 240,969 of NZ_CAJHBN010000001.1, forward strand.
GCTGCTAAAAATGTACTGATGGTTTTAGTTGTGCTTAGCGTCAGCGCGCCGTTACTGGTGCAAATGCCACAATGGCAAACGTCAGTGCTCGCGCCTGAGCTATTGCCTTATGCCCCGATGGGTAAAGCGTTGGTCTCAGATGTATTAGGTATGGCTTGGGATCAAGTCAATCAGTCGTAAGTATTTTTACGGTTAGCCTTTAATGTCTCAACGCTTCGATGCTGATAGCTTGGATTTATGGTGCTAGAGGTTATCGCTTCTATCATATCCTCTGTGTAAGTCATCCTTGATAAAAAATTATTTAATCGCATTTAGAGACCACAAATGCCAACAAATAGTGCATTTTGCTAATAGTCAAAAGATAAATATTCGTTAAATTCTGAACAACAATCATCATGTCGTCGGTGAGTGACAGTACGCATTTTTTATAATCTACTGTTAGCAGTCTTGCCACTATTGTAGTACTAATTAATGAGTCAAAATAGGATATAGCTATTATGTGTGGAGTCATTGGAGTTGCAGCTCACGAACCAGTCAATCAGATTCTTTATGACGGTTTGACGATGCTACAGCATCGTGGGCAAGATGCAGCGGGTATTGTCACTTTGCAAGATGGACGACTCTATCTACGTAAAGAAAATGGCATGGTACGTGACGTATTTATGAATCGTCATATGATGAAACTGGTTGGTAAGTTTGGTATCGGTCACGTCCGCTACCCAACAGCAGGCACGTCAAGCAGTGCCGAAGCGCAACCATTTTATGTCAACTCACCTTATGGTATTACCCTTGCACACAATGGTAACTTGACCAATGCTGAGAGCTTAGCCAAGTCTTTATACATCGAAGATCGCCGACATCTTAATACCGATTCAGATTCAGAAGTATTGCTAAACGTACTTGCCCATGAAATGCAAAACTTGGGTAAAACCAAAGCAACGCCTGCTGATATCTTTGAAGCAGTCACGGCTGTATATGGTCGCGTCGAAGGCGCTTATGGCGTGGTCGCTCTGATTACTGGTCATGGTTTGCTCGCATTTCGTGATCCAAACGGTATTCGTCCGCTTATTTTCGGTAAGCGCATGGCACCGAATGGCGGCACCGAGTACATGGTTGCCTCAGAGTCAGTTGCACTGACAGGATCAGGATTTAGTATTATCCGTGATGTCAAACCTGGCGAAGCCATATTCATTGATTTAGATCATAAATTACATACCCATCAGTGTGTTGAGCAGCAAGAATACACGCCTTGTATCTTTGAATATGTGTATTTTGCCCGTCCAGATTCTATCATGGACAACATCTCAGTTTACAAAGCACGCTTACGTATGGGTGAAAAGCTGGCTGATAAAATCCTTGCTGAATGGGGTGAAGATCACGATATCGATGTGGTGATTCCTATTCCAGATACCTCGCGTACGTCAGCGATGGAGCTGGCACTAAAAATGAATATTAAGTACCGTGAAGGGTTTATGAAAAACCGCTATATCGGTCGTACCTTTATTATGCCAGGTCAACAACAACGTAAAAAATCAGTTCGTCAAAAACTCAGCGCCGTACCACTTGAGTTCAAAGGTAAAAACGTCCTGTTGGTTGATGATTCTATCGTTCGTGGTACCACTTGCCATGAAATCATCCAAATGGCACGCGATGCTGGTGCGAATAAAGTGTTTTTTGCTAGTGCCGCGCCACCGGTTAAATATCCAAACGTCTATGGTATCGATATGCCAGTACGCAGTGAGCTTATTGCCTCAGGTCATACGGTAGAAGAAGTACGCGATATCATCGGTGCGGATAGATTGATTTTCCAAGATTTGGACGACTTGATTGATGCGGTAAAAGATACCAAGTACAGCAAAGTTGAAGGTTTTGATTGTGCCGTATTTAATGGTTGCTACATCACTGGGCAGATCAATGAAGCGTATCTTGAGCATCTACAAGAGCAGCGCAATGACACTGCCAAGACGGGCAAAAAAGGCGTACAGATAGTGGCTGATACCCCAGTTGATATGATGGGCGTCGAAGAGCTTTAAGCTATCAATTTCTTAAAAGTATCAGTTTTTTGCAGCACTTTTAGAAAGTAAAAGGCTGGATTCTCATAAGAATCCAGCCTTTTTTTATTTTAAATATAGTTCAATTACAGGGTTTAAAATTATTCATATGAACTATAAGCTGTTATCCATTCACGTGTTTATCAATTTTCTAGTAGCCACTTAAAAAATTAGTAAATACCCATAGTAAGCCATTAATGGCGGCGATGCCAACGACCATACTGACCAACAGCTGACGGCTGATATGATAAACGAACAACACCAAAATAAGGGCACCAATTTGCGCCATCAATAAATGCAGTTCAGCACTATCTAGCCCAGTCGTTGCTGATAAATTTTGATAAGAAAGGCTGGTCAAAATAAGTAATACCATGACTGATAGCGGCAAGCTCTCATTGAGCCGATGCAGCCAAGGTGTGTCTAACAACTTTCTGGGTATTAAGGCGGGTAGCGCACGGGTAATAAAGGTCACGGCGGCCATCGCAAAGGTTGCGAAAATAAGGTAACTACTGGTCATTGTTGGCTCCTGTCATATTGCGCTGCGTCCAAAACCCACGAGCTAAAATCAATAGCATACAAATGGTGATAGCTACCAATAACAACCAATTGCTAGTAAATAAGGAGGCCACCGCTAAAGAAATGATAGCAATAGCAATGGGGAAATAACGTTTGATACTTTGGAACTGCTCATAAGCTAAGATTGCAAACAGACAGACTAAGGCAAAATCCAAATGTGGTACCAAATCGCTCAGAGTACTGCCGATCATGACACCAACCGTGCTCGCCAGTACCCACCAGCTTTGATTAAATAAGCTCAATGGTAGTATCAACGCTTGTCTTGACTCATTAGGTAAACTGGTCATAACAGAGAAAGTTTCATCAGTCAGGGCAAATAGGCAATAGGTTTTGGCAAGCTTATGTTCTGGTAGGTATTGCAATAATGGCATACCATAAAATACATGACGTAGATTAATAGCGGCAATATTGGTTGCGATGCTACCAATCGGTAAACCAGCGCTCAGCATCGGCAAACAAGCATATTGAGCGGCGCCCGCATACAGTACAACACTCAACATAATCGTTGCCCACACAGGGATACCGGCAACTTGTGCCAGCACACCAAAGGCGATACCCGCAGGTAAATAGCCCATCGCCACAGGTAGGCTTTTTTTGAACCCCGCCGCCCAGTCGTAGCTGGTCTCATGCTGTTGATGTAATTCTTTTGAATGAGTAGTCACATGACATCCTAATTTTTGCTGTTTTTTGGTTATTATTAATATTTTACTGAAAGATTAATGTTAGAAAACTGGTTTTAAAATGAAGCCTAGTGCGAGCAATGGCAAAAACACCCTAGAAAAAATACACTTAATCGAAGAACATTACACAGACGGCTGGAGCTTTTCATAGCTGGCTGTTTGATGAGCCCGGTACAAGAAGCCACCCAAAATAATCAGCCGAAGTAATAACAAACACCACACGCTTAGCCAAATACCAGTCATATCCCACTGTTGGTAGAGCACCCAGCTAAGTGGAAAAAAGATAGCGGCGAGTATCAATGCTGCGTTACGAATCACATTACCGGCAGTTAAGCCAAAAAATATACCATCTAGCCAATAGGCACCAACGCCAACGAGAGGTAGTAATACCGCATAAAGATGGTACTCATATGCCAACGTAAAAACGGACTCGATATTGGTCATAAATTGCAAATATGTTGGCATTGCCAGCCACCATATTGCACTCAACGTTATCGCTAGACCATAACTGACGATACCGGTGCGCTTGACGATAATACGAAAACGTGGCCAATCCCGTCGTCCTGCTGCTTGACCGCTTAACGTCTCAGCCGATACTGCCACGCCATCAAGAGCAAAGGCTGAGATACTTAATACTTGAAGCAAAATAGCATTGGCGGCTAGGATGACGTCACCACTTTGAGCCGACAAGCGGGTAATCCAAGCGAAACTCAACGTCAAGATTAGAGTACGGATAAAAATATCTTTATTTAATGAAAATAGCCTAAGCATTTTTTCTTTAGAAAAATGTTGCTTGTCGGCAGTGAATAAGGCTTGCCAAGATATTTGCAAATGCTGACGGCTGAGCCACAATGCTAGTATCACGCCTAGCCAAAAGGCAATAGTGGTTCCTAACGCCACCCCAACCAAGCCCATCTGCATGCCGTAGACAAAAAACAAGGTTAGAATGATATTTAGCATAGCGATAAAGCCTTGCTGGTAAAGCATGTAGCGAGTCTTACCTTGACCAGCAAACCAGCCAATAAAGGCAAAGTTCATTAGCTCAGCGATGACGCCCCAAAAGCGTACATCCAAATAAGTCTTTGCCGCTTGCCCACTTTCAGGGTTAGCCGATAGGGCTTGCAAGCCAAAATCTATCAACCAAGGCTTTGCCAGTAACAGAATGCTACCGATAGCAAACGCTAATAACAAGGCACGTTGCAAGATTGATAGTAGGGGTGATGGGGTTGACGATTTTGTGGTATGAGTAGAATTATCAACATGATTGACCGATTGTCCGAGCGCTTGAGCCGATAGCCCAGAAGACGCATATTGCAAAAAGTTAAAACTCACGAGCAATAAAGACAATAACTGTATCGCCAAGCCCATCCCAGCAAGTTTAGCCGTGTCATTCATGTTACCCACGATCGCGGTATCGATGACGCTTTGTAGTGGCATGGCTAGGTTGGCCAATAACACGGGCAACGCAATAGCAACGATGCGCGCATATCGAGTATCAATCGGTGGCATAGCACTAGGTGGCGAGGTGGTCATTGGCATTTTTGGCTCGTTTATCGCTGAAAAACAAGAAGGGCGGAGTTAGTGTCATTAACGCTATGACATTACCGTATAGTCAATTCATTATAAAGGCGTTACGGCGTTAACTTTACTTGAAGTATGGCTTATATATTTGTACTTTGTTGCCTGGACTCTGTTTTAAATGGAGTTAGCTCTAGCAAGTGTGATATTCAAGGCAAAAATAGCTACAAAGACAAAAGCACCTAGACTCATTATTCACGAGTCAGGTGCTTTTCTTGATGCTTGCTTAAATACTATCTTAGCTAGCGATTAGCTTGAGAAAGTATAAAATTTATTAAGCATTGTCTTGTTCAAACATTTTTGGATCATTGAAAGTGACAATTTCTTCTTCAAACTCAGGTTTTACTTTCACAATAAAGTCATCGCGTGATAGACCCATACGTAATGGAATCGAGCTTGCAATATACGTTGATGAGTAAGTACCGGCAAGCAGACCAATGAAGAGCGCTACTGAGAACCAGAACAGTCCATCGCCGCCTAAGAATAGCATGGCAAGTACGACGAGTAAAACAGTGGAAATGGTCATAATGGTACGGCGCAACGTTTCGGTCAAAGACAGGTCAACGGTCTGGCGAGGTGTGATACCACGGACACGACGAAAATTCTCACGAATACGGTCATACACAACAATTGTATCATTGATAGAATAACCAACCAGTGCCAAGACGGCCGCCAAGACGGTTAAGTCAAATGGGAAACCAAATAACGCAAAAACACCAATGGTCACGATAGCATCATGAAACAGCGATAATACCGCACCAAGAGCGAGTTTAAATTGGAAACGTAAGGCAACATAGCCCAACATACAGACCAATGCTAATACCAGTGACATGACTGAGTTTAGATAAATTTCATTACCAACTTGGCTGCCAATAATATTAACGTTACTGATTTCAACATTATTATTAGGCAGGGTTAATGCTTTAGTCAGGCTACTATTTAGGCCGTCTACGTTATCAGACTGTGGTGGCAAGCGTACGAGGAGTTCTTCTCGCGTACCAAGATATTGTACCACGGCATCATCAAAGCCATTATCGGCCAATGCTTGTACGACTTCAACTTGCTCAACAGGCTGCTCGTAACGCACATCTGCGGACACACCACCCGTAAAATCAAGTCCTAAGTTTAGACCGTTTACTGCAATTGCAATGATACTACCAATAACCATCAATAGAGATAAAAGTGCCATTGGCTTTTCTATCTTCATAAACGGAATAATACGCTGGTTGCCAACGGCTTTGATACCGCCTTCAGCGATTGCAGCCGCATCATCAGCGGCATCACCCGATTCTACATCAGGATTGGCTGCTTGGGTGGTCAGTGCTTGACTGTCTTTACCCGCATCCTTACTGCCGCTCAGAGCTTTGCCTTTTTTTGATTTAGCGGTAGTTGGGTTATTGGCTTTGGTATTACTACCTTTCCCATCACGGCGTGGTTTTTTACGGCGGTGTGTGCTTGCCTCAACATTTGAGCCACTTGAACCATCTCGATCTGGATTATTCTGCTGTTCTAAAGGATTGTTCTTATCAATCGTCATAATGTTCTCCTAACCGATGCTCAAACGTTTGATAGATTTACGCTTACCATAAGCAATCTGTACCAGCGCACGTGTCACCATAATAGCGGTAAACAGTGAACTGACAATACCAATAGCCAATGTAACCGCAAAGCCTTTAATCGGACCCGTGCCAATTGCAAATAGAATAAAAGCAATCAATAGGGTGGTGATGTTGGCATCGAAAATACTACTAAAGGCTCGATCAAAACCTGCCACGATGGCGGATTTGGGCCGTACCCCGTTTGCTAGCTCTTCACGTATTCGCTCAAAGATCAGTACGTTGGCATCGACGGCCATACCGATGGTCAAAACGATACCAGCAATACCAGGCAAGGTAAGTGATGAGCCTAAGATTGACATAATAGCAATGATGATAATAACGTTCACGGCCAGCGCCACGTTGGCAATCACACCAAATAGACGATAGAATATAATCATAAACGCAAACACTAATAGATAACCGACTTGCGTAGAGAATAGACCTTTATCAATATTGTCTTGACCTAATGATGGACCAATGGTGCGTTCTTCTACAAAGTACATCGGTGCGGCAAGTGCGCCTGAGCGTAGTAGTAGTGCAAGCTCGGCAGCTTCAGCGCTACTATCTAGACCAGTAATACGGAAGGATGAGCCAAGGACCGCTTGAATATTGGCACGGTTAATGACTTTGGTCTCAGCATAAGGCGTTCTAACTTCGACAGTTTCGCCAGTTTCTGGATCTTCTTCGTAAGTGATTCTTTGCTTGTTTTCGATGAACAATACAGCCATCTGTTTGCCAACGGCGGTACGAGTGGCATTTTGCATGAGCTTACCACCAGCACTATCTAAAGTAATGCTGACTTCAGGAGAGCCGCTTTCATCCACACCAGTTTGAGCATTAGTGACTTTATCACCCGTGACAATCGCTTGACGTTCAAGCAGTACCGGCGGACCATCAAGCGTCTCAAACGGGAAAGCTTCGGTACCCGCTGGAGGGATGCCGCCCGTATAGTTTTCGCTGTCTTCAGCAACCATACGGAACTCAAGGTTTGCAGTGCGCCCTAAGACACGTTTTGCCTCAGCAGTATCTTGTACGCCAGGAAGCTCGACGACGATACGGCTAGCACCTTGAGACTGTACTAAAGCTTCAGTCACACCAAGCTCAGCAATACGATTGCGAAGGGTGGTCAAGTTTTGATTGACCGCATAGCTATTGATTTCATCAAGCGTTGCATCGTTGTACGCTAAAATCAGTGCAGGACCTTGCTCATCAATAGAGGATTGCAAGCTAAAGGTATTGCCCATTGAGCCTTGCAGAACATTCTGTGCACGGTTACGAGCATCTGTATCAGCGAAATGTAATACCACACTTCGATCTTCTGTCTTAATGCCTTTGATCGCAATTCGCTCAGCACGTAGCTCGCGACGCATGTCACGACTGGCACTGGTCAAACGCTGTTCAAGCGCCTTGTCCATATCGACTTCTAGTACAAAACGCACACCGCCACGCAAATCAAGGCCGAGTTTCATCGGTTTTGCCCCGATATCACGTAGCCACTGCGGCGTCGTTTGCGCCAAGTTAAGCGCGACGACATAGTCTTCGCCCAAGTTTTGACGCAGTACTTCCTGAGCTTTGAGCTGATCGACTGGATTGTCAAGACGTACCAGTGCACTGTTGCCCTCAAAGGTTCCATCATGGTTATTGATGCCAGCCTCTTCAAGCAAGCTTTGAGACTCAGTCAAGATACCTTCAGACAGCTGTGTACCTGCAGCGGCGCTTGTAATCTGCACGGCAGGTTCATCAGGATAGAGGTTAGGAGCAGCATATAGACCGGCAATGATTAGCACGACGGCAATAAGTAAGTATTTCCAAGCGGGATATTGCATAATCACTTCTTTAGGTTGATAAACGACTGGCGACGTAGGCCACAAGTTAGCAGATGGGAAGTTAGCGATAGCAATGGTTGAGTGCTGTATCTAGCAGTCGTCATCATGCACCATTGCGATCATCCGCGATGATAGTAAAACAGTAGAGCAAATAATACAGACGTATCTTTATATAGTCATCAAAAATATATAGTCAGCAAAATATCACTGATAAAATCAATAAAGACAGCATGGTCAAAAGCATAAACATAAATTGTCTATACTCTATGAGACTGTTTTTACATCATTGCTCTATAGCGAAAAATGACCGTAAATAAGGTACGGTCATTCTTAGGCACTGTATTAATCACTATATTTATTAACGAAAGATTAGGGCGTGTCCTCAATTCAATCGATTATCCTCTAAATGGGCTAAAAATGGCTAAATTTTGCCAAACATCGTCAAATAGCTTATTAATATCTCGATATTATTTGCGCTACTTTCCTTGTTTGACGGCAATTTATTTCATTTTTACCCCTATTTTTAAAATGAGGACACGCCCTAGTAATCATTAATAAAACGCGACTAATATTTCAATCAATCATTAAACGCTTTCGATTGTGCCAGCAGGTAACACTGAAATAACAGAAGCACGTTGTACTTTGACATCAGTATTATTGTTTAGGCTGACCACTGCATAGTCACCTTCAATGGCTTTGATACGACCCATCAAACCACCAGCAAAAATGATTTCGCTACCGACAGTCAATGCATTGACCATGGCACGATGTTCTTTGGTACGCTTAGACTGTGGACGAATGACTAAGAAGTAAAAAATCGCAAAAAAAGCAACAGGCAATAGTATTTGACTAAATAGTGACATCGCACCAGCAGCTTCTGGTGCAGCATGGGCAGCTTGGATAAATAACAACATAATTTCTCTCAGTAAGTCATAGATAATAATAAAATTAAACGCATAGTAACAAAAAATCCCAGACTTGGTAACTGTTAATCATAGGCTGAGTATGTTTTTCTTAAGGTAATGGCATGCTAGCGGTCATTACTTTTTGCGGCAATATTTTTGCCACCTCATATAAGTGACGCCAAAGCGCTGAGAGTATAACAAAATTCAAGCAGCGAATGGATGCTAGGTAGTAGTAGCGTAGCAAAAGGTATGATCAAGGATACCAAAAAACAAAGACTTAACAATAGCGTCTTATTGTGAAATGACATCATCAATGCTACTATCAAATGGCAATAATTCCCTGCATTTAGCGCACAGTTTATTAGTATATAATATATCCTATTATCTGCTGCTAAATCAGTTTTGAGCAGCGAGTTACCATCGTTTTAGCAGATAACTAATAGCTAATTAATCATGTTTGTTTTTAATGATTTAGTATCGTTTGCTCATTATATTATTATCCCTTTTACTTTTTTCTGTTTAGGTTACCTAACTTGTTTACCACTTTTATGTTTGTACCTCGTTTGTGTCGTCCGCGCGCTTGTAAAGAAGCGTCTGCTAAACCTCCTCCGACATCACGCTATTCAAAGCGTCTTAGTCGTACCAATTCAATTGCTGGATTATCAGCACTGACGGCGATGCTGCTATTGCCATATCCAGCTTTTGCCGCTGATGCTTTAGCAGAGCCGACCGCGATCAGTGTGCTATTACTCATACTTTTTGTGGTTGTCGCTATCGGTATCTCGTTTGTCTGTTCATTGGCTGAGTCTGCATTACTGAGCATGACGCCGTCTTATATCGCTGATGTTCAAGAAAGCAATCCGAAAAAAGCAAATATGCTAAGACGCTTAAAGGTTGATAATATCGATCAGTCATTGGCGGCTATTTTGACTTTGAATACAGTGGCTCATACATTAGGTTCTATCGGTGCTGGTGCCCAAGCCACGATTGTGTTTGGTAGTGCTTGGTTTGGACTGTTTTCTGCCATTATGACCTTGGCGATTTTGTTTTTATCTGAAATTATTCCAAAAACGCTTGGGACACTATACTGGCGTCAACTAAGCGGTATGGTCGCTTACTTCGTGCGAGGCATTATCCTGCTGTTGTATCCACTTATTTGGATCTCAGAAAAGTTAACCAAATTGCTAGTACGTGGCAAAGAACCCCAAGCATTCAGTCGTCGTGAATTTGCGGCACTTGCCAGTATCGGTGAAGAGTCAGGACAGATTGACCCATTAGAATCGCGCATTATTCGCAATTTACTAGCATTTGGTGCGATCAAAGTCGAAGATATCATGACCCCGCGTTCGGTGATGTTGGCGTTTGAAGAAAACAAAACAGTCGCTGAATTATTGGTTGATCGCCCAAAATTGACGTTTTCACGACTGCCAATTTATGATGGTGACTTGGATAACATCACAGGTTTTGTATTAAAAACAGACATGTTATTAGCAAAAGTAAACCATGCGATGCACAAGCCGTTGACTCAGTTTAAACGTGACATTACTTTTGTTTTTTCAAAAATGAAACTGTTTGATTTGTTAGAGCTGATGCTAAAAAACCGTATACATATTGCGATTACAGTCGGTGAGTATGGTGAAGTCAAAGGTTTGGTTACTTTAGAAGATGTGTTTGAGACGCTATTGGGACTTGAGATTGTGGATGAAATAGACCGCGTCGAAGACATGCAAGCACTGGCTCGACAAATGATGGACAGACGAGTAGAGCGATTGGGCATGAAGCTTAGTGATGATGAACAACAATACGAAGATAATAGTACGGACGCTAAGTAAGCTTCCATTTGGCTTATTAAATTGAGATTGGATTGACAGAAAGCGACCTAAAATTAGAGCGAAAACTGAGCTGTGTACTGCGTAAGTGGTTCAGTTAATATATCTAGTATTTATGATAACGATGGGCAGTGACTCATATTTCCAGAAATAATTGTGCCATATGGTTGGTATTTTAGTATTCGCAATAATTACACAGGGTGTCACATAGCTGTGAGAATTGAATGATAGTCTCACTCTATGGTAAAAGTACGCTGTCATCATTAATAAGTAGGTGATGATTAAACAGATATTTTTCACAAGTAGAATGAAGAGGGCACACGCTAGCCAGTGCTCGCTTCATTTATCATGATGTTAATGAGTAATAAACGACTACTATATTTAATCAATAAAAAACGTTAGTCATCAAAAGATGGCAACAACGATAACAGCATTGCTAAGGATTATGATGAAACGATTATGGGGAAAAGGGCTTTTGGCATTATTGCTAAAAAGTGCCAGCGTGGCGGCGGTAGTGACCGTTGTAAGTACTGTGAGTATCAGTGCACAAGCGGCAGCCATGACCGAAGCTTTGGTGCAGAACTATATAGCAGCAATGAAGTCATCAGCGAATAGCCAAAATGTCAATCAGGTCGCGCGTCTTGTCTCTGACGATGCACTGATTTCATTATCTAGAAAAGGTAAGTCTACCAGTTTAGATAAAGATGCTTATTTAAAGTTGTTGCAAAATAGTTGGAATAACACCTCTAATTACCGTTATGATATTTCTGTGGATAACATCGTTATTACGGGCGATCAGGCCAAAGCCAATGTCACGACCAATGAGAGCTGGGTAAAAGATGGTAAAAATGTCTCATTTGTCACTACCTCAAGAGTGACGCTGACGTTATCGACTGGTAATGCGGTGCTGCTACGTGCCGTATCACAAGTAACGATTAATTAATCGTTACTCGACTAATAACTCAGTACTGGCTAGTCAGCAATTAGACATTATCAACAATTAGGTATTAATGGATAAGCATTGATTAAGAAACGTCTTTATCAGTGGATAATCAAAGACAATAGTGCATTAATCAGGCTCTTCGAAAGCTAAGCATTCCATCATAAATAGCCATACAAATTCACAGGGTTGAACAACTAAATGGTTGATTGCATTTCGTGAGAGGTCTAAAAATTGACTCAACTTATGATGATTATCTTTTTATATTAGACTGGTCTTTGCTTCACATTGCATACTATACTAGCAAGCAACTTTATCTTATCACTTTCTGTCGTTAGGAAACTTCCAATATCATGTCTACTGTGCTATCAAAATCTCGCTCATTTATTGCGTTGCCATTGACGCTTGCGGTATCAACTTTACTTATCAGTGCTTGTAGCAATACGTCAGCGGTAAAAAAGGGTGCGACCAATAGCTCATCTGTTATTACTAAACGCCCAGCTACTAAAGCGCCTGCAGCAAGCAGCAGTACGGACTATTCAACGGCATATTTAGATGCAGATAGCTTGGATGAGTTAGCCGATTTACTCGAAGCCACTGACATGACTATGGTGGAAGGCAACAAACTTGCTATTCAGCAGTATGGTGATTTATGGAGTCGCTTACGTGCTGGCTATCGTATGAATGGCGGTCAGCCGACTTATAATCAGCGTATCGAAGGGCAAAAAAGCTGGTTTACCAGTCGACAAGACTATTTAAACCGTTTGACTGCACGTGCTAGTCGCTATATCTATCACACCGTACGAGAAGCTGAGCGTCGTAATATCCCGACAGAGCTGGCTTTGTTACCTGTTATTGAGAGCTCTTACGATCCAAGCGGTACCAGTAGTGCGGCAGCAGCAGGCTTATGGCAGTTCATTCCAAGCACGGGTCGTATTTATGGTTTGAATCAAAGCAGTACCTATGATGGTCGCCGTGATGTCATCGAATCAACTCGCGCCGCTTATGACTTTTTGACCGCACTACATAACCAGTTTGGCAGTTGGGAGTTAGCATTGGCTGCTTATAATGCGGGTCCTGGTCGCGTGCAAAAGGCCATTGATGCTAATAGAGCTCAGGGTTTACCGACAGATTATTGGTCTCTGAGATTGCCTACTGAAACGATGAATTACGTGCCGCGTTTCTTGGCGGTAGCGGAAATTGTTGCCAAGCCTGAGCAATATGGTGTCTACTTGCCAGCCATCGCCAACCGTCAGCATTTCCGTAGTGTGCCAGTGAATTATGGCGTGAGCTTGGCTGAAGTTGCGCAAATGACAGGCGTGAGTTACGACGAATTAGAAAGGTTAAATACGGCCTTAACATCAGGGCGTGTTGATTCTTCTGGTCCCCAGCGTATTATTATTCCTAATGATGTGAGTCTTAATACCGATGTTAAATTGAGCTCATTGAGAGGCAATGGTACGGGCAATATACTGGCATCGAGTAATACAAGCACACCAAGTAGCACGACCACGACGCCAAGCTATAATAACAAACCCTATACTGGCTCTTCATTACCATCTACAGGTAGCGCCTTGGCTGATTATGCTGCAAGCGCTAGTGTGCCGCAGCAAACGACCAGTTATATATCACCGTCAGCCACACCGACTAGCAGCTCTGTCTACAGTAATAATGCCTCGGTGCGTACTGAGCCACCATTGAGTACGGCAGAAACCAACAAGATCAATGCTGAGCTAAAAAGCAGTAACAGTCTACCGACCACCTCTGCTCAAATTACACAGAATAATACGATTGTCCAAGAACCACCACTGAGCAAAGAAGAGCGTGATTTTATTGCCAATCAAATTCGCAGTAACACGCCTGAAACCAATGTGATCAATGCTGATGGTAATATTAATTTATCCGCCGTACAGACACAGCAGTCTATTCTAGAAGCCAGTGGCGAAGAGAAAAAGCTTAGCTTTGCAAAAACATCAGTAAGCAAGCCAAAACCCCAAGGTGCACGTACCACTTATACTGTCAAGCGTGGCGATACCTTATCTAATATTGCCAGTCGTGCGGGTGTCAGTTGGCGCGATATCGCTGAATGGAATCAAATAGATGCCAGCTCTAAGCTGCTATCAGGCAGTACCTTATACTTATACAATGCAAAAACCATCGAACCGTTGAGCACAGCTAACAATACCGCGGCAAGTCAACCAGAGAGCTATGTAGTACAGAGTGGCGATACGCTGATTGGTACTGCTAACCGCTTTGGTCTATCGGTGACTCAGTTGGCAACCTACAATAATTTGAGTAGTAGAGCGGATTTACTACGTGGTCAAAAGCTATGGCTGATACCAGGTAAGGTGACTGCGCCAGTGACTACACCTGCCGCTCCCTCGACCAAGCCAAGTAAATCAAGCACCGCTACTAAGAACTATAAGGTAAAAGCGGGCGATGGCTTGATTGCTCTCGCACGTCAGTTCAATGTTTCAACTGATACACTTGCCAGCCTCAATAATATGAGCACTACAAGCTCACTATATGTTGGTCAAACGCTAAAAGTACCTGCAAGTGTTGATTTCGATGCAGCAAACATCTCAAGCTCTAGTAGCCGTAACAGTAGCTCAAGTTCGGTGGCAACCACCAATTACAAAGTAAAATCTGGCGATACTTTGATCGGCATTGCCAATAGCGTGGGTATCAGTCCAGCTGAGCTTGCGGCGGTGAATAGCAACTTTGATGCAAAAGCACGCTTACAACGTGGTCAAACCATCAAAGTACCCGTGTCTAAAGGATTGGTTGATCGTCAGCTAAATGATAAAACTGTCAGTTATAAAGTAAAATCAGGCGATACGTTAACAGGCGTGGCGCAACGTTATAATATTGGTCTTAGTGACTTGGCAACAGCGAACAACCTGAAAACCAACTCTAATTTGATACTCGGTCGTACGATTACGATTCCTGCCAGTGGCAGCGTTGTAGCGACCTCTAGTAGCAATAACCAAAGCAGTAGTTCGGCTAGTAGCACTGCCGCGACTAGCACAGCGAGCAGTGGCAAAAAATTGGGCAACACCGAGAGCTATAAAGTTAAATCTGGTGATGGTTTGATTGCTTTGGCACGTCAATTTGGTGTTTCGATAGACGACTTGGCTGCGACCAACGATCTCGCGACCAATGCCCAATTACAGCGTGGGCAAACGCTTAAAGTACCAAAGCTCACAGTGAGCTACACCGTTGGGTCAGGAGACAGTTTGATTGGCTTAGCACGTAAATATGGCGTCTCTACGCAAGAATTGGCTGAGATGAATAATATCGCGGCGGATACGATGCTACAGCGCGGTCAGCGCCTGACCGTACCTAATCGTTAAGAGTAAGTTGCTTAGTGAAATAATAGCCAAGTAAATACGATTAAGACAGATCATTCTGCATAAAAAAGCTGCTCTTTATAAGAGCAGCTTTTTTTATCTATAAAATTCAATTCTCAAAATATTTATCAACTAGACAGTTTGAGTTTTGATAGTCTCAAGATAACTTCTAATATTGCTAACATAATGCATTGCTTGACCATAACGACTATTGGCAGCTTTATTATCAGCTAAGTACGCATAAACGTTCGCCCAGCTTTTATCATCAATACCTTGATCTCGCAGTTTACGCTGAATACTCTTTACTGCATTTGGTCCCATGTTGTAGCCGGCAAGCGCAAACCAAATACGATCTGTCTTTGGCACATCAGCAAAGTCAGCTTTCATTTGCTCTAAATAACGCGCGCCGCCGCCGATACTTTGGTAGGGATCGACGCGATCTGAGACGCCCATTGCTTTGGCTGTATTATTGGTCAACATCATGAGACCACGCACACCCGTTGGCGATACGGCATTGGCATCAAGGTGTGATTCTTGATAACCCATGGCCACCAATAATTCCCAATCATGATTATAATTGCGTGCTTGCTCTTCAAAAGACGATTGATAATCAGGCAGTTTTTCGGTCAACGTTTTTTGGAAATGATCTTGGCTATAGGCGTCTTTTAGCAAGTTTTGATTGTAAAAGGCAGCAAGTTTTTGTGTGTTTTTCAGCTTAATGCTGTCACATAAAAAGTAACTGGCTTTTTGTGATAATGGGTCATTGGATGAATTGAACGTCCAACTGACTTTTGGATGTAAACCATTCTTTGTTAAGCTGGCGTCATAGCCGCAACTGATGTTGATAGACGATAAGTTAAACTTGCTCTTTAACTGTGTACTGGCCGTTGTTAATGCCATGTCTACCTCGCCCGATCTCAGCGCCTTTAGGGCAGTTTCTTCATTGGCATACGCTTTTAGGTCGATATCAACGCCAAGCTCGTCAGCATAAGTACGCACCAAATCAAAACCAAAGCCATGTTGAAAACCGTCAGTCGCAAAATAAGTGCTGTCACCGGGGACGGCAGCGATAGTTAACGTGCTTTCTAGCATAACGTTATCATAGGCTGGCACTGGCGCACGCATCGTCGTCAGACTCTCAGCAGGTAAAGAGAGAAGGGCGATACTAGAAACTTGCGCAAGCTTTTTGGTTCTAGAAAAACGACTCGATGTCGTCGGGGTAACGGATGAAACGATGTTACTTTTAGTGTTCGGTAGGCGTTTAGATGGACGCAGTAAATAAGAAATACGGCGTCTAGCCCCTTGCGCAGATACTTTCACACGATAAGTAATACGCTGCATGGATGTCTCCTGATTTTAGCCATCCTGCTTACCGTAAAACGCTTATGAATGTATGCTTATAAAGTAGTCATACATCGATGTTGCATTTTAGACAACCACGCACTTCTTAATAAGATAAGTGCGTCGTCATCTTGTTTAATAATAGTGCCGCTAATGAATTTTTATCAGATGTAGCGGTGCAGTTTTTAATTAGCTGGTTATCTACTGGCGTATTCAGTGTATCAGGTAAGAGGGCTAAAAAATCTCTCAAAATATCAATATAAAACATCGATATAAAGTATCAATACAAAATGATGAACGCACAACACCGCGAAGGATATAAATCGGATGATTCCTTCATCGATGCATAGATAGGGCTAAGAATAAAACAACTATATATTAAACATAGGTAAGGTCATGAACTAAGTTATTGAGACAAAACATAAAATGAGCGGGGTGCTTATGCACTCAGCTTTTCTATGCTGATATTAATGACCATGTCCTCTTTAAATCATTTGTAATAGAGTCAACAGTGATTAATTTTTTGTCCAGCAATAAGGGTAAGCAAGTCGCTATTTTCATTACTAATAAAAAAATGATAGAAAATTTACTACCAATCAGCGGTTGCTAACCCAGTATCGCGACACTTAAATCAAGACATACCATGCTGCTGAAAATATATCACGCACAGTGTGTCTATTAGTAAACCGTCCAAAACCTCGCTATCTATATGACCTCAATAGCTATACAACATAGTAAGATTTTAGGCGGTTATACTCATTTAAGTACCATAACCGGAAGCTGTAATAAATGGGAAGCCTCATGACAAGACATTCTTTCTTCGGATATTAATATGCGGATATTCCTTGGATTATTCAAGTGTGGTTAAGAAATTAGCGATAAAACTTAACAATTGGGCTATAGACGGTTAAAAAGGCCATTGTTATTGATACACTATTGAAAATTGCAGCAGCAAAAATTGTGCATACTGGACGACAATACTGATTGTTATTAGCCTTGTTTTCCGAAAATTATTCTAAATTTAGATAGCTATGAGTAGAGTTGAGGACACAGTTTAAGCAGGATTATCAATATCTACAAAGGTCACGGGTATACTAAATGCTTGAGAAACTATGTGACCGAGTGCTTGAATACCGCCGCGTTCTGTCGCGTGATGTCCACAAGCGAAATAATCAATGCCCAGCTCACGGGCAATATGGGTGGTACGTTCTGATATTTCGCCAGAGATAAAGGCGTCACAGCCCATCAATGCAGCTTGCTCGATCATATCCTGTGCGCCGCCCGTACAAATGCCCACGTGTTCGATAATTCTGTTATTATCGATATGAGCGCTTGTACTATTCGGTGCGCTATAATTGGCAGAGATATGCAATGGCAATCGTCCTAGTGTCTGAGTAATGTGAGCAATGAGGCTTTGAGCATTCTGCGGGGTACAAGTGGCGATATTACCCACTGGATGCGACTCACTAGGGTATAAAGCGCCGATAACGGTCATGTTTAATGCGTCAGCCAACTTGGCATTATTACCAATGACAGGATGGGCATCGAGCGGCAGATGATAACCAATCAAAGAGATACCATGCTGCATAAGTTTACGGATACGCTGACCTTTCATACCAGTGATGGGGGCAGGTTCGCCTTTCCAAAAATAACCATGATGCACCATAATGGCGTCTGCATTGTCAGCAATCGCCGCATCAATCAACGCCTCACAAGCCGTCACACCAGTGATGATTCGTTTGATAGGTCGACCCCCATCTACTTGTAAACCATTAGGGGCATAATCTTTAAAAGCATCTGCTAATAAATAGTCATCACAGAATGTGGTCAGCGCTTGAACGGTAATGGCGGTGTTTGAGGGCTCGCTTGAGATATTGTGTGTGGTCATGGTATTCCCTTATAATTGATTCAGTGGGGCAAGCATTTATGGCTAACATGTGGCTTTTGATAATGAGTATTTTAACATGTAGCTACAGTAGGATAGACAATCCTACTCACTGAAATGGTACACGATACGTTACAACTGGGTAGTATTGGCGGTTATAATTTATACATGTAAGCTTGCCGTATAGATAGTGCAAAAAAACAACCATCTAGTGGGCTGTGAACGTTTGATAAATGCCGCTCAATGCATCCTAATATACACCATGCTTCTTACCTTATTTATCTTCGTCTGTTTGTATCAAATTTATAGAGGTTTTATATGTCGTCATCTCGGAACACCAGCAGCAAGGCGTCTGTATTAAAATGGTTACCTTGGGTTTTATTGCTAGTCGTGATTGCCGCATTTATTTGGTTGTTTGCGAGTATGAAGACGGCATCAGAGCAAGCATGGGAGCCGCCCAGAACCACACCTGCTGAGCAGCAAGCGTCAGCACCTGTTTCTGATACACCCGCAGCGATTTCTTCTTATCATAATGCGGTTGCTCGCGCCTCACAATCAGTCGTGAATATCTACACCACGCAAACGATGGCAGAGCATCCTTATATGAATGATCCTGTGTTGCGCCGCTTTTTTGAGTTCCATGGTGCACCGTCAGAAGAGCAGGGCAATACCAATTTAGGCTCTGGGGTGATTGTCTCAGAAGATGGCTATATCGTGACCAATGCCCATGTGATCGAAAAAGCTGATGAAATTACGGTCGCCTTTAATGATGGTCGTAAGAGCCGCGCTAGAATCGTTGGTACAGATCCAGACAGTGATTTGGCAGTGATTAAAGTAGATATGACCGGTTTGGCACCACTTGGTTTCCGTAAAGAACCTATCCGAGTTGGCGATGTCGCATTAGCGATTGGTAATCCTTTCGGTGTCGGTCAAACGGTAACGCAAGGGATTATCTCGGCGACAGGACGTACTGGGCTTGGGGTCAACAAGTTTGAAGACTTTATTCAGACCGATGCAGCGATTAACCCAGGTAATTCGGGCGGCGCACTCGTTGACGCTTTTGGTGAATTAATTGGTATTAATACGGCCATTTACTCACGCTCTGGCGGCTCTATGGGTATCGGTTTTGCTATTCCTACCGCTATCGTTGAGCAAGTGATGAACGCCATTATCAAAGATGGTAAGGTGAGCCGTGGTTGGTTGGGGATTGAGATACAGTCACAGCTACGTGACCCAACGCAGCTTGAAACCTCGACTGGGGTAGAAGTGCTTAATGTCGTTCCTAAGAGTCCTGCTGCTAAGAGTGGTCTGCGTATCGGCGATATTATTTTGACGATTGACGGCGTTGAGATGACGGATGCCAATACCTTGATTCAGTATGTCGCTCGTAAAGCACCGAATACCACGCTGAATGCGCAAATATTACGCCGTGGTAAAAATGCGCAAGTCAAAATACTGTTAGAAGAGCGTCCAGCACAAGAGCCGATGGAACGTCCGGTTGTGATTCTTGATGAAAATGTTGGTGGTATAGAAGATCCAAATCTACAAGGTGAGAGACAAGACGTACCGATGATGTCAGAAGCCGAGCGTGACCGTATGCGTGAAGAGCTGTTGCAGCTGTTTGAAAGAGATGGTGCACCCTTATAAGGTCACTCTTCATCACCTAAAACTTAAGCAAAATAAGCTTAATCAAAATGGCTTGAACAATTTATAGACAGTAAAAAAGCGCGTTATCTTGAAGATAACGCGCTTTTTGTTTCGACTTTTTTAGCACTATTTTGGTTAATATTACTCTATAGTAGGCTCGTGATTAATGTAAATCACCCCCTGCACACGACAACAGCAGGGTAGGATCTCGTCTTCATCAATCATGGCAAGGGGCGCAAACGGATAGTCAATGACGTGTGAGCTGGCGATACGCTTGATGCGGCAACTGCCACAATAGCCTTCCTTACATTGATAATTGATATCATGTCCGGTGCGTAGCAATCCATCAAGCAAGCTTTCGTCATCATGCAAGTAAAATTGCTTTTTACTCGTCATTACCCAAGTCATAGTCTTATCCTGTTTGTTTCCCTATCATTCTGTACTTTCTAAACAATAATCTTTCAAAAACTATTTTTTAAATGAACACATAAGCTCTAAAGTTCAAAATCATCAAAATCACTGTCTGATAAATCTGAATCAATTTGACCAACCAAGTATGAGCTGATTTCCGTCTCTTGCGGGGCAACTTGTACGTTGTCAGATGACAACCATGTGTTAATCCACGGGATTGGGTTTGATTTAGAATTCGGGAATGCGACTGGCAAGCCAACCGCTTCCATACGTAAATTGGTGATGTATTCAATATATTGGCAAAGAATGTCTTTATTGAGACCAATCATTGAGCCGTCTTTGAATAGATAGCCTGCCCATTCTTTTTCTTGCTCAGCCGCTTTACGGAATATCTCGATGCTTTCTTCATAGCACTCTTTGGCAATGTCGACCATCTCAGGATCATCACGACCGATGCGCATGAGGTTAAGAATATGCTGAGTGCCCGTTAAATGTAGCGCCTCATCACGAGCAATCAATTTAATAATCTTGGCATTACCTTCCATTAGCTTACGCTCAGCAAAGGCAAATGAGCAAGCGAATGACACATAAAAGCGAATGGCTTCTAAGACGTTGACTGCCATCAAGCACAAGTAAAGCTGCTTTTTCAGCGATTTTAAATCGACAGTAATTTGCTTACCATTGATCGTGTGCGTGCCTGCACCGTATAGGTTATATAGCGATGAGTTATAATATAAGTCATCGTAGTACTTGGCGATGTCTGCGGCGCGCTCTAGGATATGATCGTTTTGCATGATGTCATCAAAGACGATAGCAGGGTCATTGATAATATTGCGAATGATATGGGTATAGCTGCGCGAGTGAATGGTCTCAGAAAACGTCCACGTCTCAATCCACGTCTCAAGCTCAGGAATCGATACCAATGGCAGTAGTACGACGTTTGGGCTGCGACCTTGGATAGAGTCGAGTAGCGTTTGATACTTTAGGTTACTGATAAAAATATGCTGTTCGTGTGAGGACAAATTGCCATAGTCCATACGATCACGTGATACATCGACTTCTTCTGGACGCCAAAAGAACGACAGTTGCTTTTCAATCAATTGCTCAAAGATAGGGTGCTTTTGTTGGTCGTAACGCGCCACGTTGACCGGATTACCAAAAAACATCGGCTCTGTTAGCGCATTGTTTGGCGTTTGGGAAAAAATCGAATAAGTCATGAGACTGCCTTTATCATTGATATGGTTATTAAGTTATAGGGTTTTGACTAGATTTGGTTTGATTGGATGGGATTGTATTACAAGTGCTCTAAAGATATCTGTTCTGGCGTCTGTCCATCATTCATATACGCTTTAAATATCTCACTTAGCTCACTATCGTCCAAACCTTCCAATTCATCGATCGCACTCTTACGCAGCGCACTCAAGCCATCATCATCTGATAGTTGATGCATTTCTTTCTGTACGTCTTTTTTAGTCGTTCTCTTTATTGGTTTTTTCAATACTTTTGTGGTGACTTTCTTTAATGCTTCTGGTTTTGCTGCTGTGCCTTCGCCTAATTGCTCACGGACGTCTGCGATGTCGACTTCCACTTGTACGATATGCGAGTCACCATCGTTTAGGTCTGAAAATACGTTAGGGATAAACAAACCACCGTCTTTGATGATTGCGGTATATTGCACTCTATGACCTCCGTTATTTTTATTCTGTCTGTGTTTTAATTAGGGGTGGCGTGTCGCAAGCGCATCATATACTTTGTTGTTTTCTCTTTTGCCGACTGCTAATACATAAACCACCACCACATCATCTTTTACGGTATATACCAGACGATAGCCTACGGTGCGTAGTTTGATTTTATAAGTATCGGTACGTCCCGATAGTTTTGACGCAGGCACATGAGGATTTGACAATCGCTGCTGTAACTTTTTCTTAAACTGCTGCTGAATATTTGGCGCTATCTTTTTCCACTCTTTTAATGCCAAAGGATGAAACTCAAGATTATAAGTCATCCAAAGTTACCTTTATCGGTATCTGCCCATCATTCAATCGTGCACTAACGGTTTGGCTTAATGCCATGTCGTCCATCGCTTCCATCATGCGCTCAAAAACGTCTGTTGAGACTAAGTAAGCCACTGGTTTATTGTGGTTTAAAATAGCAATGGACTCGCCGTCTGACTGTTTAATCAGTGCCGACGGGTTAGTCTTTAACTCTGAAATACTCGCTGTCTGTGTCGCAAATATCGGTTGCATGATTCATTCTCCATTAAAATTAAGCTCTAAATATAGGGCTAATTTTAGCACGAAAATTAGGTCTTATTTGTTAATCTATATATTTTGTAGGGTGCGCCTCGCGCACCTTTAAATATAATTTACATATCATCGGTGCGCTGGGCGCACCCTACAACTACTTTGAGCCTTTATTAAATGAACTTAATAATCCTGTCAATTGTTCAAGACCATCAAAAGTTGCTGGCATTTGGTCTTCAGTAGCCACGATAGGAGCAAAAATAACACTCTCGAACCTTTCAAAGCTTTCTTTCATTCCTTCTCTTAGTCCCTTAGTGTCAGAATCGTAGTTATGTATAAACTGACAGAGAGTGAGACGTAAATCTATTTGCAGTATTTGTGATTTGATAGATCTAACGTTAACCAATGATATTTTAAAAAAATAAAGAAGTATGAAAAGGAACAAAACCGTTGAGATAGTAACTATGACAAATATTGGGTTCTCAAAGCTATTAGCACTTAAGTAATAAGCTGACCAGATAGATTTTGAGACTATAAGTAAAACTATTACAGCCATCAGACCATAATATATATAACCTTGACTATTCAATTCTTTTTTCTTCTGTTTTCTAAGTGTTCTGAAGCCATTTGACAAGCCAACAAAGTTATATTCACTTTTTTGGTTGTTTAAGGTTTCCTGTATTTCTCTAATGTCCTGTTTCAATAGAATATTTTTTCTATTTTCTTCCTCAATTAGATCTTGATGTTCATGCAAATTATTAATAGTTTGGATGACTGAACTATCGAGGCGTCGATTCAAATGTCTTGAGAATACTTCTTGTGGAATGATATACCATAAATAACAGAGTTTATTTAAACTATCATATGTCAGTGTATAAGAGTAAGACTGTAAGCTTGTTACTGCCTGCTCAAAAAAAGATCTATGTGTTTCAAAAGTAGTTATCAATGAAGCTTCATATATGTCTGCTAGTAATACTATATATATCGACTCTATGACTTTTCTAACTAAACTAGCTCGAGGTTTCTCTTGCTTAGAAAAATCATACAGATTTTTATTGTCTTCCGCTAAGGCGTTATCATTCAGTGCAACACCTATTTTTTCCCAGTTATGATACTTGAGATCAATACTATCTAAAATAGATAGATTTTTTTTGTTCTTACTATCTAATATACTGAGTACAGCTTTAACTAGGTCATTTGTTTCTGTGCTTAAATCTAAATATTCAGAATGTTTGTGTATCTGGTTTTCAAACTTTCGCTTTAGGTTTTCAAATTGAGGGCTTTTATAAGGAAAGATCATAGTTATCTCGATATTAGTAGATAAATATATGATAACAGCGTACAGCGGATTTAGCTCAAAAGCTAAACCCGCCATCCATCAATAGCCTAAATCTTACATGCACCGCCAGCACAATCATCTTCCATATCCGCTTGGGCATCGTTCGCACCATCACGGGTGTTGTGATAATACAACGTCTTCACGCCAAGCTTATACGCGTTTAGTAAATCCTTAAGCAATATCTTCATTGGTACACGACCGCCTTCATAACGAACGGGATCGTAGTTGGTATTGGCAGAGATACTTTGATCGACGAATTTCTGCATGACAGCGACCAGCCGTAGGTAACCGTCATTGTTTGGCATTTGCCATAGTAGCTCATACTGATTTTTTAGCTTATCAATCTCAGGCACGACTTGCTTTAGGATGCCGTCCTTTGACGCTTTGATAGACACCAAACCACGTGGTGGCTCGATACCGTTGGTCGCGTTGGCGATCTGACTAGAGGTCTCAGACGGCATCAAGGCGGTTAGGGTAGAGTTGCGCAGACCGTGAGTGGTGATTTCAGTACGTAGGGTTTCCCAATCGAGATGTAGCGGCTCTTGGCAGATTTTATCCAAATCTTTTTTGTACGTATCAATCGGCAAGATACCTTGCGAGTACGTCGTCTCATTGAACGCAGGGCAAGCGCCTTGCTCTTTTGCCAATTTGTTTGACGCTTTCAAGAGATAAAATTGCAACGCTTCAAATGTTTGATGGGTGAGACCCAATGCTGAGTCGTCTGAATAGCGCACGCCATTCTTAGCAAGGTAATACGCATAGTTAATAACGCCCACACCGAGTGTACGACGACGCATGCTGCCATTTTGAGCCGCTTTAACTGGATAGTCTTGATAATCAAGCAGGGCATCAAGCGCACGGACGATTAGCTCAGCTGGTTCTTCGATGTCGCTGACGTTGTCGACTTTACCCAAGTTGACCGCTGATAGCGTACAAAGCGCGATTTCGCCTTCTTCGTCATTGATATTATCAAGTGGCTTGGTCGGTAGGGCAATTTCCATACATAGGTTTGACTGACGAATCGGCGCAACCGTTGGGTCAAATGGGCTATGCGTATTGCAATGATCGACGTTTTGGATGTAGATACGACCCGTGCTCGCACGTTCTTGCATCATTAGGCTGAACAAATCAGCGGCTGGGATTTGACGGCTACGAATGCTTGGGTCATTTTCGTACTTGGTGTATAGCTCTTCGAATTTGTCTTGATCTTCAAAGAACGCATCATACAAGCCCGGCGTGTCACCTGGTGAGAATAGCGAGATGTCTTGACCTTTGATGAGGCGCGTGTACATCGTTTTATTTAGCTGTACGCCGTAATCCATATGACGCACACGGTTGTCTTCCACGCCGCGGTTGTTTTTAAGTACCAATAATGACTCAACTTCTAAATGCCACAATGGGTAAAACAACGTCGCTGCACCGCCACGGACGCCGCCTTGTGAGCAGCATTTAACAGCTGTCTGAAACAGTTTATAGAATGGGATACAACCGGTATGCTGTGCTTCGCCGCCACGAATAGGGCTACCAAGGGCGCGGATGCGACCCGCGTTGATGCCGATACCAGCACGCTGTGACACATAGCGTACGATGGCGCTGGTGGTCGCGTTGATAGAATCTAGGCTATCACCACATTCGATCAATACGCATGAGCTAAACTGACGCGATGGGGTACGCACTCCTGCCATAATAGGTGTTGGTAGCGAGATTTTGAATTGCGACGTCGCATCGTAAAAACGCTTTACGTAGTCCAAACGATCTGATTTGTCATAACGGCTAAACAAACACATACCAACCAGCATGTACAAGAACTGCGGGCTTTCAAAGACGGTCTTGTTGACACGGTCTTGGACGAGGTATTTACCTGCCATTTGCTCAACAGCGGCATAAGCAAGGTTCATATCGCGCCAGTGATCAAGATATGCTTCTAATTCATCAAACTCAGCACGGCTATAATCAGCTAGGATATGCTGATCGTATTTACCAGCGTCGGTCAGTTTTTTGACATGATCATAAAGGTGCGGCGGGGTGAATTTATTGTAAGCAATTTTACGCAGATGGAAAATCGCCAAACGCGCAGCCAAATACTGATAATCAGGCGTATCTTCAGAGATAAGATCTGCTGCTGACTTGATGATGGTCTCGTGAATATCGCGAGTCTTGATACCTTCATAAAACTGAATGTGCGACTTTAGCTCAACTTGCGACACAGACACATTATCCAAATTGTGAGCTGCCCACTCGATTACCTTATGAATTTTATCCAAATCAATAAGCTCTAATCGTCCGTCACGTTTGGTCACTTTGATTTTGTCGATGTGTGTCATGTTGCCCTCTTAAGTTGATAACTTGGTAATTATTTATAATGTTGCTTATAGTGATGCTGCACAGTCAGTAAACGGCAGGCATTCTTTATAATGCTACGATGCTTGCGCCGCGATAGGTGTTTTTTTAGGCAAAAATCTACCGCTACTCATAGTGACAATTAAATTCACTGAGTACTACATATAGCGTGTTTGTTAGTAGGTAGGCACAATATAGCGGGAAAATTTTGAAAATACTATATTGATTTTAGCATCAAACTATGTTGCTGTGAGGTTGTGCTGTGTCCGAATTTTAGCAAAGGACGATGGGGTAAGGGTTAGACGCGATTGACTCAAATAATAAGTTTTTTGTAAAAATCGTAGGATCATTTGCTTTTCATTCGCGAGTAAATGACCCACCAATAAGGGGATATAGAACAATAATCATGAGGGCGCAGATTGTACAGCAAACCACAAAAAATCGCCACCCGTATGTGATTAATAGCGAGTGACGATTTCGACGGAAAAGCAGCTGGCTTTTTTTAAACGACAATTATCTGTTTATACGACCAAACGGACTGTTTTGGCAGCGTCGAGTGAGGCATACAGTACATTGACCTGATCGGCTGCTGTAAGATATAGATTGACCCGTGCTGAATGGAAGCGACCCGTTTTAGACGGTTTCACTTCTATCGAGGCCAAATCGAAATCAGGGAACTGACTGCCCAAAATAAGCTTCACTTCATTGAGTAAGTTCTCACGCTCGCCTTCATGACCAATGATGCTAAGTGGATAGTTCATTGGAAAGTCCCAGAGCTCAGGATTTTGAATATCCGTCCTTTTGCCTGTGATCACACCTTGATTGGGCGTTAGGTTGGTCATTTTTACTGATTTTTCATTTGCTGGTGCTTGGTTGTTGTTTTGATTGGTGCTGTCTTTTGGATCGTCAGTCATGATGTGTGCCTCGCTTTATTAAATGTTAGCTATTAGCATAAGAGCTTTATTCACCATTTATAGTGGCACTAAACTTATAATTCAAGTGCTAAAATGGCAATGACAGTATGCTATGGATCACTGTGATCTGTCATAAATTTTGCTCAGTCATCCATGATAATCAAATGTTAATACACATATCAGCTCATTTTTTATAAGCACAAACAGCGACATAATCCCCACGGTCATAGCCTTCGATGACTTCTTGCACCTTGTCATTGGCATACATAGGATGGGTCAGTAAGGTCTGCGCATACTCAAAATCGACGAAACCATTGGCTTGCATCAGCGCGATTTTTTCATCAGAGGTGCGCCAATTTGCTGATTTAACCAGCTCAATAGGATAGGGATCAGCAGGAGAGATATGCGCAAGTAGCGGATGCTCCCAAGTATTTAATGAGCTGGCCAAATTATATAAGCTGGCAAAACCGCTTTCTTTTGGCACATCGATAACAATCAATTTGCCGCCGGTTTTTAAGGCATCAAATGCCTTTTTAATACAGATATCCAAATCGTTGATGTAGCTGACACTGCCGTTAAACATGATGATATCAAACTTATTTGGCTCAATATCGCAAGTCTCGGCAGGACTAATATCCACTTGTAAGCCGCGCTTTTTAGCGATTTCAGCCATGTCTTTAGAAGGCTCAATGCCGTGCCTGATATGGATATCATAATCCTGCGCCAATAGTGACTCAAACAGTCCACTACCGCAGCCGATAGACAATATCTCACTATCCTTATCTAAGAAATGCGCGACCAGCTTTAGCTCACTGGTCAGTAAGTTTTGGTTGTCAAAAAACCAGCTGTCATACGCGCTTGCATGTTCATCAAATGCTGCCATGATGTTTCTCCTTGAGTGTGTCCATTATTATGTTTAGGGTTAAGTTAAATTTTATTTATAATAAATATGGTATATAAAAGTATTTGCCATAAAGCTAGCACTTTGCATAGGGCTAGGACAGATCAAGCGCTTGTTGCCAAAAATTCACTTCCATACGTGAAGCAGTATTAAATAACTGTTGGAATTTGTCTGCCTGAGCGGGGTTAGCCTGTGCTAGTAGCGTATTAATCTGCGCTTCATTCTGCGCGGTAATCGCTTGAAATTCGTCACTGGCAAAGACATCAATCCATGGCTGGTAAGGATTGTCCGCGACAAAACCTTGTTCTTTAATGCGTTTGCCAATTTCGCCATAGCCCATCAAACAAGGAGCAATTGCCGCATAAAGCTCAGCTAATGAGCCTGACATGGCAGCGTCCAATAGGTAGCGGCTATAGGCAATAGTCACGGCAGATTCAGAAGCGCTTTCTACTTCTTTAAGTGGGATGTCCCACTCATGACATAAATCGAGATACATGCCAATTTCCATATCTAGCATGGCATTGATGCCTGCTTGACCGACTCGCATTTGTGCCAGCGTATCACTCCTATACACGCTCAACGCCATCACACGGGTATAGTGAATAAGATATAAATAGTCTTGCACAAGATAGTGACGAAAGCTGTCAGGGGCGAGCGTACCTGCTGTTAGCTGTTTGACAAAATCATGCTGAATGTAGTCATCCCATGTGGGGCAATGGTGGCGTAATGTTTGGTAGTTCATAGTGTTCACTTACTGTTATAAAATGCGAGTAAGCAAAGAGTAGGAGGTGATCAGTGAGCAGGCACAAAAAAACCTTACCAGATTATATGAATAAACTGGCAAGGCTTGCTTAGCAATGTATGCTTAAGAGGTGTGCTATAAAATGTCACGCTTGTTTCCTACGTCAGTGCTAACTGCATCAGGTTCGCGGGTAACTCTCAGCCATGATTTTGAATTGTAGTTAAAGCATCAAAAATCAAAGCACCCCGACAAGGTTTATTTTTCAGAAATAAATATAAAGTTTATATAAGTTTAAACTGCTCGTACTTAAGCAATCGGCTCTATGGTAGACGAATTCAGTTATCATTAGCAAGTGATGCGCAAAAAACCATGAATAAAGGTTGTCTTACAAGCGTAAATAGGCAAGTTTTTACCTTTTATTAAGCTGATCAAGTACCACGAGAATGGTGAAAGAAATCACTATTTTCAAATGTATTTTTTATTCATAAACGCTCTACGATTGCCTATATTATTTAGCTACCCGACGGTAGGATATTAAAAAATATCTTATAAATTAAGGCAACATGTTTATGGGACACTGTCTCATTTAGCATTGATTAATTTATGCTTTATAATCATTCAGCTAAGAGGCTATGGCAAATAGCCATTGATAGGAGTGATCTCAGGCGGAATATCTGCCTCTTCTAGTGCTTCTCGCAGATTAATCTCGATAGTACGCGACAATGCAGTCAGGGGTAGTTTGTTGGCGGCTAAGCCGAAAGGCTCTTCTAGCTCTTCACTGAGGGCATCCAAACCAAAAAAGGTATAAGCGATCACGGCACAAATCAGTGGGGTCACCCAACCGAGCGAGGCCACCAAGCCAAAAGGCAACATGATGCAATACAGATAGGTCGTGCGATGGACCAGCAGCATATAAGCAAACGGCAGCGGTGTATTATGAATGCGCTCGCAGGCCGCCAATACAATGGTCATAGACGTCAGGCGCTCGTCCATGTTCTGTATGACTTGCTCTGACACCAGTCCTTGACGCCGAATGTCGCCGAGCTGCTTACCCATGAGGCGCATGATGTAATCAGGTAGGTTGCGCGCTTGGCGCATACTATCATGGTGTTTCGATGCGACAAAAGGCTCGACATCATGCCAAGGTGACGAGCCGCGCAGGCGATGGCGCACAGCATGCGCAAAAGCAATGGTCAGGTAAACCATCGTTCGCCCAGTCTCGTGCCCATTCTCGGTATCAGTATCTATAAAAGAAAGCACTTGACGGGTTAAGCTACGCGCATCATATACCAACTGACCCCAAAGCCCTCGAGCTTCCCACCAGCGTTGATAACTGGCATTGTTGCGAAATCCAAGAAATAGCGACAACGCGATTCCTAGCAAGGTAAAAGGAGCCATACCATAATAAGGAAAAGAGTCAGGAAGCCAGTGCTGAATAATTGTTATAAGTGTGCTGAGAAGCGCGATCAGCAAAATTTGCGGATAAATTTTTGGAATGACAGAGCCGTGCAGGGTAAAAAGTATCTTGAGAGCGTTTGGGGTTTGCCGGACAATCATGGTGTTTCCTATCGATGGCATGTATAAAAAAGCGATGGCAAGGGTATCAATCAGCGTATACTCAAATCATCGCGACCTATGATATCAGTAGTTACCAATATGGCAATAATAAGATGATACTTAAATACTTAAATACTTAAATACTTAAATACTTAAATACTTAAATACTTGAATCACTCTTGTATTACGCAGCAGCAAGGAAAACTGTAAGCACGCTCTAACGGGTCTCTTCTTCACGCAGCGTCAGCACTTCATAACCATCGGCAGTCACCGCGATGGTATGCTCCCATTGGGCAGAAAGCTTTTTGTCTGCAGTCACCACCGTCCAGCCGTCTTTTTTCATTTTTACTTTGGCTTTGCCTTGATTAATCATTGGCTCAATAGTAAAGGTCATACCTTGTTTTAGAACCAAGCCTGCACCTGCGCGACCATAATGTAAAACTTCAGGCTGTTCGTGCATTTCGCGACCGATACCATGCCCGCAGTATTCTCTAACGACAGAGTAACCGTGCTGTTCGGCATGGCTTTGAATGGCATGCCCAACATCACCGAGCGTTGCACCCGGTTTGACAACACGGATACCTGCCCACATGGCCTCATAAGTGTTATCGACGAGGCATTTTGTTAAGGGCATCACATCGCCAATCATATACATTTTGCTAGAGTCGGCAATAAAACCGCCTTTTTCTAAAGTAATGTCCACATTGATGATATCGCCTGATTTTAGGACTTGGTTGCTTGAGGGTACACCATGACAAACTACTTGATTGACAGAAGTATTGAGCACGTATTGGTAGCCGTATTGACCTTTGCTGGCAGGTCGTGATTGTAAAACATCCACAATATAGCGCTCAGCCAAATCATTGACAGTCATTGTGGAGATGCCAGCGACCATGTGCGTATCTAAGTAAGCAAAAACCGATGCCAATAAGCGTCCAGACTCACGCATGATGGCCAACTCTTCAGTAGTTTTTAGCGCGATTTTAGCCATCGATAAGATTTCCTATATTAACATCTGCTCGTTTTAACTGCTCGCTGATGATATCGGTATAAGATGCGTGAGGATTGGCCTCGGCCAACATACCTATCTTTATCCAATACTCTGCCTGCGCGTTAATCGAACGTACCATTACCGCACTGGCTTTACGAAGCTCTTCGTGTAGCGCATCATCAATTTTAACAATACCCATTGTTTTACCTAGTATATGAAATGTATACGAATCATACATATTGTATAGTTCCATTGCAAGCTCGTTCTTGTATTCCTCGATGAAGACATGTAGTTATAGCATTCGAGCCATCAAATCGATGACCCAAAAAAGCCGAGATAAACTCGGCTTTTTTATTGGTGCTTAGTTTGCTTTATGATTAATCATTCTCTAAGAAAGAACGCAGATGCTCAGAGCGTGACGGATGACGCAATTTACGCAGTGCTTTTGCCTCAATCTGACGAATACGCTCACGTGTTACATCAAACTGCTTACCCACTTCTTCCAAGGTATGGTCGGTTGGCATGTCGATACCAAAGCGCATTTTTAGTACGCGTGCTTCACGCTCAGTCAGATTGCCCAATACATCACGAGTCGCTTCACGCAGACCAGCTGCGGTCGCATCATCAACAGGGCTTGAGATCGTACCATCTTCGATGAAATCACCTAGATGCGAGTCTTCATCATCACCGATGGGTGTCTCCATAGAGATAGGCTCTTTGGCGATTTTCAGTACTTTACGGACTTTAACTTCGTCCATCTCTAAGCGTTCACCTAACTCCTCAGGCGTTGGCTCGCGTCCCATTTCTTGTAGCAACTGACGAGAAACACGATTTATTTTGTTAATGGTCTCGATCATGTGTACAGGAATACGGATGGTACGCGCTTGGTCAGCGATAGAGCGGGTAATTGCCTGACGAATCCACCATGTCGCATAGGTCGAGAACTTATAACCACGGCGATATTCAAATTTATCGACTGCTTTCATTAGACCGATGTTACCTTCTTGGATTAGATCTAAGAACTGTAGACCACGGTTGGTATATTTCTTCGCGATAGAAATAACCAAACGCAGGTTAGCTTCGACCATTTCTTTTTTGGCGCGGCGAGCTTTTGCTTCACCGACTGCCATACGGCGCGCCACGTCTTTCATGTCGTGGATTTTCATGTCGAGCTGTTGCTCGTAGTCACGAATGCGACGTTGCAATAAAATAACATCATCAGTGACTTTTTCTAGCGTACCAGCAAATGCAGGCTTACCTTTGATGCGCTCAATCAGCCAATCAACGTTGGTTTCGTTGCTAGGGAAAGTCTTACGGAACTCTTCACGTGGCATACGACCACGGCGAATGACCAAACGCATAATCTGACGCTCTTGCTTACGTACATCATCATAGACATCATGCATGATGGCCATGACTTGGTCTGACAAGCGATTGTTTAGCTTAAGCATCATAAAGCGTTCGGCAAGTAGGGCATAAGCAGTATCTGCTTCTGTGCTACCACGGCCATAATCTAGCAAGGCTTGCTTGGCTTTAATAAATAAGTGTTCGATTTCTTCTAGACGCAGACGTACTTCTTCAGGATCGATACCGCTGGTTTCTTCTTCAGCTTCCTCTTCAACGTCGTCTTCATCCTCGTCCTCATCATCAAGCGCCGCTGCTTTGGCTTTTGCTTTGATCACAGGTGGATTTTCTTTTTCTTCTTTTATGCGTTCACGTTCTTCTTTTGCTGCCTCTTTCGCTTCTTGGGCAGCGATTTTGTCTGCTTCGGTCTCAGGATCTAAAAAGCCAGTAATGACGTCAGAAAGCTTTTTTTCGCCATCTTGTACTTTTTGATACTCATCAAGGACGAACTGTACGGTGCCCGGCCAGTAAGACATCGCATGCTGTACGTCACGAATGCCTTCTTCGATACGCTTGGCAATAGCAATCTCACCTTCACGGGTTAATAGATCAACCGTACCCATTTCACGCATATACATACGTACAGGGTCAGTGGTGCGACCCGGCTCAGTCTCAACAGAGGCCAATACCGCCGCTGCCTCAT
Organism: Psychrobacter sp. NC44; assembly: GCF_904846655.1. Classification (NCBI taxonomy): domain Bacteria; kingdom Pseudomonadati; phylum Pseudomonadota; class Gammaproteobacteria; order Moraxellales; family Moraxellaceae; genus Psychrobacter; species Psychrobacter sp. NC44. Next base: position 274,660 of record NZ_CAJHBN010000001.1, read on the forward strand.
CCGCTGCCATGTCATCATCGCTTGAATCGTCGTTCATCAAGATGTCATCGGCATCAGGCGCAGATTCAAAGATTTTGATACCAACGTCGGTCAGCATTTGCACAATATCTTCGATCTGATCGCTTTCGGTAATAGAGTCGGGCAGTTGGTCATTCACCTCAGCATAGGTGAGATAGCCTTGCTCTTTACCCATTTGGATTAAGGTGGCCAGTTGAGATGTGGACTTAGAAACTGACTTATCGTTCATAAATACTCGCTTACTTGCATCGGACATTTTTATATTGTGACGCGCTATCGCTCGTTCAGTGCGTTGATGTAATCAATCGATTCATCAAAATATGGCGTAGAGGTTGTCAATAATATCAAAAATGAGTTGATATGAATAAAGGCTCAAAATACTACAATTACAATGCTAAAAAACTGCTAGAAATTGGTCGCGCTAAAAACTCTTCAAGATAACATTATCTAAAAAATAATATATAAAGATAACGGTACCTAAAAACGGATACTTCAAAATAATATCTAAAATTTGTGCTTAATGAGGCGGATTTATCGCCATCTATTAAATCGGGCTATAAATAGTTAGCGACACAGTTTAACACACACCAGCGTAATCAAGCACGAGGTAGTGATATCTACCGACCGTTTTTTGCTGATTATTTTATATCAGCCAAATGATTAAATGGTAATACATGCTATTGGGCATAATCATTAGTAGTGGGGGCAGCCGCTATACTTTTAAAGGGTTAGAGATTTTTTAGCAAAAATAATGGCAAACGTTAAGATTTGACGGTAACCATCTGCGCTGACTGCTCAGCTTGCTGCGCGCGTAACCAGTCATTTAATAACTGCGACTGCTTACGGACAATCGCCAGCTTGATATGATCAGGATTTTTGATGAGCTCTTGCATCTTTTTTTGCAGATGTAACTTGAGCAACTGCATCACCAAGTTTTCGATCAACTCATCCAAGCTCAAAATATTTCTGCCAATTAATGTCTTATAAAATCCGCCCCAGCTACGGCTAAGTGTCTCTTGGGTGATTGGTTTGACATTAGACAATATAAAGTGTGCGGCGGCGTTGGCATCTTTGGGTAAATGATTCAGGCAGCGTTTGATGGTGCTAACGATATCCAGCAAGGCGATATCTTGCAAATCTTCCCAAGCCAGCGGACGCAAGATGTCAGGCGCGGCTTTTTGCTTGATGTGTGCTGGCAGCTGTAAATCATTAATACCTGCCTGCTGCCAAATGGCTTCGATAGGGTCTTCAATTAAGGCACGTGGCTGAAACAAAAAACAAAGCTGCAATTGCTGACTGATGGTCATGTCACCATCAAAATCTAGCAGCGCATCTTTGGCTTCGATATTTTGGCTACGTTTACCACCCAGCTTCTGATAGACGTCATTGTTCAGCAAATAGCGAAAGCTACTGCCTTTAGGTAATGCAGTGGTCAAGGCACGTACTTGCGACATGAGCTTGGCTTTGCCTTCTGCTAAGGTTAAATCGTAACGCTCGCTTAAATAGGCAAAAATATACTGTGACAATGGCATGGCATTCGCGATTTGCTCACGCATGGCATCGCCACCCTGACTTTTAATAAACGTATCAGGATCATGATTGTTGGGTAGGGTCAAAAACCGCAACTCTTTGTCATCGGCAAGCACGGGTAGCGCAACTTCAAGGGTGCGCCAAGCGGCTTTTTGCCCAGCGCTATCGCCATCAAAGCTCAACGTTAGGGTTGGGTTCAGCGTCAGTAATCGTGATATTTGACTTTCATTTATCGCCGTACCCATGGAAGCAATAGCGCCATAGATACCCGCTTGGTAAAGGGCGATCACATCCATATAGCCTTCGACCACCAGCCAGCTGTCGGCACGTTGTTGGCGTGATTCGTAATAGCCATACAGCACATGCTGTTTATGAAAAACGGGCGAGTCAGAGGAGTTGATATATTTAGGTTTTACTTCATCATCGAGCGCCCGTCCACCGAAGCCAATGGTGCGTCCTTGATTGTCTCGAATCGGGAAAATGACCCGATCACGGAGTAGATCATAATCACGTCCAGACTCGGACTGGCGCACTAAGCCTAACGCTTTGAGCCCTTCAATATCCTGCGGAAACTGATGCTCAAGATGCTGCCAACCAAATGGCGCATAGCCCAAACCAAACGTTTCAAAGATATCTTCAGTGATACCGCGTGATAAAAAGTAATGTTTGGCATGTGGATGAAGGGTGAGATTGTGCTGATAAAACTGCTGGATTTGCTCTAACAGCTCATACAGATTACCGTCTTTATCGGAAACGCTATGATCATCGTACAATGCCGCAGCGTCAGTATCGCCACCTGTCAACCATGCTGGTGGATAGCTATTATCATCTTGGTAGTCTGTGCCATAAGAATCTTCTGGATAAGACGCTGAGTCGTAAGCATCTAGCGGTGGATACTCATCGTAGCCGTTGCTACTATCGTGATAAACGGGTTGATCGGTATCGCCGTACTGGTTTTGTTGCTGAATAGCCGAAGTAGCGTTAATAGAAGGCGCATCAATTGTTTGAGCAGGACTTTTAGCGTCGATAGTCGGACTAGGTATTGACGGTGGTGCAATCGGTTTTGGTGCACGGCGCTGGTAGCTGACGTTTTGTTGCTCTTCTTTTGGGACTTCGATGCCCGTCTGCTTTGATAGCTCATTGACCGCTTCAATGAACGTTAAATTTTCATAATCGCGTAAAAAACTGATGGCATTACCGCCGACGCTACAGCCAAAGCAGTGATAGATGTTTTTTTGTGGATTGACATAAAAAGAGGGCGACTTTTCGCCATGAAATGGACAGCAGCCTTTAAACTCACTACCAGCACGTTTAAGCGTCGTATGACGCCCAATGATACTGATTAAGTCAGCTTGGCTATTTAATTGGTCGAGAATGTGATTTGGAATACTCATGCAAAAAACAGTTTACCATAGGTGTATTATCTTAAGCATAGGCAATATTGGGCACAAACAATATTGGGCATAGATAATGAAACAGAAACAGAAAAAATAAGGCCAACTCTGTTGTTGACCTTATTTTTTTCATGATGTGCGTTGATGTACTAAAAAGAAGAGACGTTCTCTTAATTAAAAGAGAGACGTTGCCTCAAATTTAGCGCATTTATTCATCATTCATATCGACATCTGCTGGCAGGATATCAATCCCTTGAACAGGCAATGTCGTACGGCGTACAGGATTGGTGTTTTGCGGATCGACATTGGCTTCTCTTGCCGTAGAGCCAGTGCTCGATTGGCTAGTAATGCGCTCAGCGGATGCTTCAGGCAGACCTAAGCCGACATTGATGCCAGTATTAGCGCGCACAGGTGAAGTACCTTGCGCTGCACTGGCTGCTGCATTATCGCTTGGCAGTCTTAATTGACTGGCGTTACGAATAACCTGAGTTTTGGTCGCGCCGTTATAGTCGCCTGTCGCAACTGATGAAGTATCTTTGTTAAAACGACTTAACTGTCCAAAAGTCAATTTGTTGATGAAAGAACGCTCACGTTTGGTGTCGAGTTTAACGCGTCCATCGGCACTTAACATGTTGGGATAATTAATCTGCAATAGAGTTTTGTATTCTGCTGCCAAATCAGACATACCCAATTTATCATAGCTATAAGCTAAGACCGCGATTGCGTCTGGGATGGATTCACTAAGTGGATAGTATTGAAACACCCATTTGGCACGGTTAACAGCAGCGACATAAGCTTCGCGCTCGATATACCAGTTGGCTGCACTCATCTCACTTTCAGCAAACTGATTGTAAATGAAAGTCATGCGCTGAGCGGCATCTGGCGCGTAAGGGCTGTTAGGGTACTTGTTAATAAGCTCTTGAAAGTTAGCGAAGGCAATACGTAAATAGGCGGTATCACGCTCAGCTTGATTGAGCTTAAACAGTTTCAGGCCTTCTGATGAGCCTTGCATATTGGCGACGCCGCGCACATAGTAAGCGTAGCTGACTTGCGGATTAGAAGGATATAGGTTAATGAATTGCTCAGCGCTGGCAGCTGCCATTTCATACTTACCACTGGCATATTGTGCGTACATCATGTCGAGTAATGCTTGCTCAGCGTATTGTCCAGTAGGATAAAAAGTGCGCAGATTGGTCAAATCTTCGATGGCTTGTGTATAGCGGCCTTTATCAATCTGGGTAATGGCGTCGTTATAATAGTTCTGCTCTGATTTTTCGGCAGTTTCTACTGCATCGACGTCTTTACCGCCAGTCAGGTTTTTGAAAGTCTGACAGCCCACTAAGTTTACGCTTAGCGCAAGTAGGGTTATTGAGGACAGTTTGATAAACGTATTGCCAACAGCTTGCATACTTCTTCTCCGACACAAGACGTATAATAGCAGCGACGCTATCATACTAGATATTAGGTTAATGATAAAAAACGATGCGTAGGCATCAATAGTGGTCTGTCATCTACTATGTCAATCATCGGACATACCAGTTATCGTTATTAAAAAACGCTTGATGGCATAGGGTTTATATCAAACCAAATGCTTTTAATAAAAATTCGATAAGCATACAGTGGCATAGCATACAGCAAAATATGGCTATACTTTATAGAATAACGTTTGCTTCGTCTATTTTTTCGCCATCTATATTGTACTTAATCCAATCGTGCTCATCGGATTTGAGTCAGTATCGTACAGTTATTAGTCTACTGCAACGCATATACGATATGCTGCTGCTCGCAATGAGCTGTACACTAGCGCATGTCAGTTTGGCATTTTAACATGAGCTGCTGTCACGAGCGATATCGAATGTCGCTGACACTGACAAATATACAGTAAATTACAGCAATGTCATATTTTAGAGAGTTAAGTACGACGCTGAGGCTCGCTGCGGTATAATCAAAAAATGACAGATAACACACAGCTTCTATAGGGCTTAGGCGCTTGGCGTGATACACTAGCACGGTATTGCCTCCGCTTTTTTCGACGACGATCGCTTTTATGATAAGCGATTGATAGCGAATGGCCTTTTGTTTTTTATAGCGTTACGCTTAACACTTTATTAGAAATTTTCTCAAAAGCTACCTTTCAAAACCATGTCAGGCGCTTTGCCATATATAAATCTGCTATGAATAATAATGCTATGACTACCCATTTACCACCGAATCAATCACGACAGACTGATTCATCAGCACAAGAGTCACCGATGCCAAATGACGTTTTAAATAATAGTGAATTACCTGACAATAATCAGTCGATGCTTGATGAGCAAATCCATAGCGATCATGTTTTAGAAGAAGCTATGTTAAAAGATAGTGATGTGCTTGACGACGATATGATAGATAGCAGCGATGAAGATGCTGACGACATTGTTGATATCGACGATGATGAAGCGTCAGCCGCCGGTCAAGTGGTGCCAGTGATTATTAATATGACGCATACGGTTATAGAAGACGAAGCTGGTTTACGTATTGATAAATTGGCTTCAAAAATATTTACCGATTTCTCACGTGTTCAATTACAAGGTTGGATCAGTGATGGCAGCCTGCTGTATAACGGTGGCGTGCAAAAACCAAAAATTCGTGTCAGAGCGGGTGATGTGCTGCAGTTAACCACCACATTAGAGCAGCATAGTGAAGATCAACCAGAAAATATAGACATCGATGTGGTCTATGAAGATGATGACGTATTGGTCATTAATAAACCTGTTGGCATGGTAGTGCATCCTGGTGCGGGCAACCAAACCGGCACCTTGGTCAATGCACTGCTGTATCATTATCCGCAGCAGCACCATCTGCCGCGTGCAGGTCTGGTGCACCGTATTGATAAAGATACCTCAGGGCTATTGTTGATTGGTAAAACCAAGCCAGCACAGCTTGCGCTGATGGAGCAACTAAAGGATAAGTCGGTATATCGTCATTATCAATGTGTGGTAGCGGGGGATGCAGCGAGTCTATCGCGCCATCGCCGTATTGACGCCCCAATCGGTCGTCACCGCAACCAGCGTACTAAAATGACGGTAATGACGGCAGGACGCGAAGCTGTGACTCATTTACTGAATGTGACCGCGCTTAATGGCAATTATTGCCTGTTGGATGTAGGTCTTGAAACGGGACGCACTCACCAAATTCGTGTGCATTTAAGTCATGTTACTTATCCGATAGTGGGTGATCGTGTCTATGGTGGTCGTCGTCAATTGCGGGCAGGACTGACAGAAGCACAACGTCAAGCGATTAATAATTTTCCACGTCAAGCCTTGCATGCCTACACACTGGGTTTCGTACATCCAACGACAGGTGAAGATATTGAAGTCACCACACCACTGCCTGAAGATATGCAGCAGTTAATGGCTGTGCTAAGTGATGGCTATGATGACGAGTAGACCGCTCCTTGCAGGCGAGAGCGTAAAGTCGCTTGTAAAAAACAGAGCCTAGTAGTAAATAGCGATCCGCGACATAAAAATGACTCATTAAGACGGTAAATCAGCCATGACTCATCAGTTTCCTATGACATTGCTCGCACAGATTGATGATGTGGCTGTTTTTCAAACGGCTGCCTTTTCAAGCGATGATGTTGACTCACAAGACCAGCCCACAGAACAGTTGGTACGAAAGCAACGTCAAGCGAATTACGGTGAGCTAAATTTAGGTTTGCATGTCAATGACGATGCTGCAAAAGTACTGAGCAATCGCATGCGTTTATTATCTGCTATCAATGAGCAGCTTGCACCCTTATCGTCGACATGCAAACACGTACCCATCAAACGCTTACACTGGGTTAACCAAGTTCACGGTAAGCAAATTCATGATATTGATGGCACGGCGCTAGGTATGACGCCAATGTCTGCTGACGCGATGGTCAGTCGGCAACAAGGGCTTGGGCTGGCGATAATGACGGCTGACTGTGTGCCGATAGTCTTATATCAGCCAGCTAGTGGTCAAATAGCAGCGATTCACGCGGGTTGGCAAGGTCTGGCTTGCGGGGTTATTCAAGCGACTGTGCAATGCTTTACGCAATCGGGACAAATCAAAGCTTGGATTGGTGTTTGTATCAGTCAAGACAGCTATGAAGTTGGCGCTCAAGTTCGCAATCAATTATTAAAAGGTTGCACAGAAAATAAGTTATTGAACACAGCAAGTATTGAACATTTTGATTCGTTATATGTCATAGATTCTGTGGCTACTATTAAAGGTGATAGCGAGACTCAACATGTACAGGATACGATTGATAAGCTGTCAAGCTGTGACAAAGTTGACGCAATGAAAATCAAGCTAAACTTACCAAAGTTGGCAGCGGATCAGCTTAGTGCGGCGGGCGTTATAGTAGATGACACCTTATCTAGCAGCTGTAGTTATACTGATGACCACTATTATTCTTATCGGCGTCAAACGCATTTGCAGCAGCCTGCTACAGGTCGAATGGCGCTGGTCATTGTACGTGTCGCTGCGTAGGATTACGCTATTTGCTGTTGCGTGCGATTAACTGTTGAGTTTATATTGTTTTTATTTAACCATTTATAGCCATTATTAGAGTTTGTATGAATACACCTGCCAAATCGTCCATTACTGATAGCATACCGACTGTATCTATTGCTGTTATTTATCATAGCAACTACGGTCATACCAAGCGCGTCGCTGAAGCGATCGTTAAAGGGGCGCATCAGCAATTGCCAGCAGCACAGGCCAAAGCCGTTGATGTCCACAAGGTTGACTGGGATTATTTGGATCAGGCGGATTTGCTGGTTTTCGGTAGTGCCGTATATATGGGTAGTGTCACTGCTGAATTTAAGACTTTTATGGATGAAACCTCAAAGCGCTGGTATCATCGTAAATGGGAAGGCAAGTGGGCAGCCGCTTTTGCCAACTCTGGTGGGCTGAGCGGTGATAAGCTGGCGGTATTACAGCAGATTTCTTTGTATGCGATGCAGCATGGCATGAACTGGATTGGATTACCGCTGATGCCGACAGGTCATGAGGCTCATGATTTAAACCGTTTATCTAGCTTTTTGGGCTTGATGACCCAGTCGCTTGATGGTCCTCCTGAGGAAACGCCAGGACGGGGAGATATTGATACGGCTATTTGGTTCGGCGATCATTTGGCCAAGACAATTATCAAGCATCAGCCAGCGTCGCGCCCTTGAAATGAATGGCTATTGAATCATTCAAGGTAATTTATTAAACATTAAAGGCAGATATCAAACCGATATCTGCCTTTTTTCTGCTTATTTTATGAGTGTGATGGCACTATTTTTGATTTTTTGTACTGGTATTATTTTGAACTTGCACAGTGGTGGCAGGCGTATTTTTGACCAAGATGCTATTGGTAGGGGTGGTATTCACAGGGATAGGGCTGTCGACAAACTGAAATGATTGGCAGCCTGTCATTAACAGGGCTGATGTAAGTATATAAGCAAGGATTGGTAACTTCATAGTGGTGTCTCAGGCGGCGATCGGCAATGTGGAAATAGCGCCTATCATAAACAAAATATGGTGCGGTGCAATAGTTTGTTTCGTAGCATTATAAAAATCTGACTGGTAAAAAAAGCGAGTGCTAACTTAAGTCTATGTATCTATTATGTACAACTAAAATCGATGATGACAAAAAATGAAGCGCATATATGACAATTATCTATAATGATAGGTTTTTTATAAAAGATATGCACCCAAAAAATAGAACTTTAGTTACTGATTTTAAAGGTATTATTTAAATTACCTATTATTACAATATAAAAAAATATATTACGTTATCAAAAACTGATAATGACAATGCGGTTCTTTACGTTTTGTAAAAATTTGAGATCAATACGTTACTCATTAAGTAATAGTAGCGAAATAGTCTTACATTAGTAGAGTGAGTAGACATCATTTAGTAACCATGCTTAGTAACTACGCTTATGAAATTACTTTTGTCACGCTATTTTACTGGATGATTTGCTACCTCACTTAATGGACTATCAATTGAGTATAACAAGTCGTCACTCATTAAGGCTTGCTCAATATAAAATGTTTCATCTCAATCATTCATCCTAATAATAATTACAACACCCTAGGTGCCCGCTATATGAGGATATTATGAAGCCACTTTCTGTGATGTTATCGATGCTCGTCATTGGTATGACCTCCAGCGCTGCGATGGCTGAAGGCGCAAGCGTCGTCAATACCAGCCTAGCCAATGCTAGCTTGCCTAATGCCAGTTTACCTAATATTAGTCCAGCCAATAGCGAGCTTGTCAATCGCGGTGCTTACATTGCCCGTGCGGCCGATTGCATGGCATGTCATGGCGAAGATTATACTGGCGGTACAGCGATCGAAACGCCGATGGGAGATATCTACTCAACCAATATTACCCCGTCTAAACGTTATGGTATCGGTGATTATACCGAAAAGGATTTAAAGGCTGCGTTGCAAAAAGGTCGTACGCCAAGCCATATGCTTTACCCTGCCATGCCATATCCTTCTTATAGTGGCATGAAAGAAGAAGATATCAGTGCGTTGTTTGCTTATCTGCAAACCGTACCTGCTGTCGATGAAGCACCGAAATATAAAACTGACCTGCCATTTCCCTTTAACATTCGCAGCTTAATGATTGGCTGGAATTTTCTCAATGTCCCGTCTACTGAAAACCGTGATGGTCTCACCGAGACGCAGCAACGTGGTGAATATATTGTCAATAACTTAGAGCACTGCGGCACTTGCCATACCCCGCGTAATAGCACTATGGGTTTCAATAAAAAAATGTATCTATCAGGTGCTCAGCTTGGTCATTGGCATGCACCAAATATCACGTCTGACGAGTCGAGCGGTATCGGTAGTTGGAGTGAACAAGATATCGTCACTTATCTGCGTACTGGTGAGCTTGACCAGCGTGCCTATGCGGGTGGTCCTATGGGCGAGGCGGTTGCACATAGTACGCGCTACTTAAAAAATGAAGATTTGAATGCCATTGCTTCTTATCTAAAAGCGGTGCCTGCTATCCAAACAGATGATAAGGTCGCAGCCGTTGATGTCTCGCGTTTACCAACACCCATTAGCGAATCTATCACTCATGATTTACTGGCGCAAAAAGATTATTTAGCCCAAGCCAAAGCACAGGTGAGTAATGGCAGCAATTCACCAGAATCGCTATATTTGGCAGCCTGTGGTAGCTGTCACGGCGTTGACGGTTATGGTCAGCCTGATGCGCGTTACGCTCCTATCGTTGGACTCAGCAGTATTCGCCGTGAGAAACCTGATGCGCTGGTCAATATGATCCTTCATGGGGTAGAAGGCGCGACTAACACATCACCTATCATGCCAGGGTTCTCAGATGAGCTAAATAGCGAGCAAATCGCTGGTATTACCAATTATGTGCGTGTGAATTTTGGTGGTCTCAACAGTAGTGAGGTGAGTGCTAATGATGTTGATCGTATCGCAACGACAGGTACTGACAAGCCCTTCTTAATCAAATATGCGGGCTTACTGGCAGTAATCGGCATCATCGTGGCTATTATTATCATTGTGTTTATTATACGAGCAATCTTGCGGTCTAGGCGCCGTCTTTAATTCATTGATTCTATAAAGACGATTTACATATTTATTATAGGACAAGATCTACAGGCAATATGGTAAGGCACAACAGCTCGAAAAACAGACTTAGAACTAAGTCGAGCTGATTAATAATATATATATGCCTACCGTCTTGCAGGAACGTCTACTTTAAGGACATTATTATGAAAGACATGCTTCAATCACCAACGCGGCGCCAACTGCTCTCGATGATTGGTAAAACCGCAGGCGCAACAGCGATGTATCAGGCGATGACGACGTTAGGATTTGCGTCAGAGTCGAGTTTTAAAGAGACCATGGATCTGAAGGGTGCACCTCCGGGCGCTAGTATTGTCATTCTTGGTGCGGGTCTTGGCGGGCTGACCGCGGCTTATGAGTTACGTAAAGCAGGCTACGATGTCAAAGTACTTGAATATCAAAATCGTGGCGGCGGTCGTAGCTGGACATTGAACAGCGGTGATAAATATACCGAGCTTGGCGGCGAAGAAGTCACCTGTGATTTTGAAGAGGGCAATTACTTTAATGGTGGACCGTGGCGTCTGCCAAGCCATCATTATGCCGTCTTCCATTATTGCAAACAGTTCGGCGTTGAGATGCAGCCCTTTATTCAAACCAATGATCGTGCTTATCTGCATCGCAGTACTCATTTCGACGGCGTGCCGCAGCGCTTGGGTGATGTGAAAAACGACATCCAAGGTCATGTCGCGGAGCTGCTATCGAAATCAGTCAACGTTGGTGGTCTTGATCGCTCGGTCAATACTGAGGACAAAGAAAAGTTATTAGAAGGCTTAAAAGGTTGGGGTGTGCTGGATAAAGATTATCGTTACCGCGCCAGTAATGAGACCAGTAAACATCGCGGCTTTAGTGTGTTTCCGGGTGGTGGCTTGATGCCTGATGCAACGCCATCAAAACCTTTGCCGATCAGTGAGATACTAGATTCAGGTATGTGGGCAGATATTTATGGCAACCATATGACTTATGGTCATCAACCGACGATGTTTCAGCCAGTAGGTGGTATGGGGAAAATTGGTGATGCGTTCACCCGTGAATGCCGCGATATGATTGAGTTTAATGCAAAGGTCACTAAAATTCATCAAGATGACAGTGGCGTCACTGTCGATTATGTAGACAGCAACAGCCCAGATGGTGCCACCAAGACCATTCGTGCAGACTGGTGCGTGTGCAATATTCCATTAACTATATTGACGCAGATGGATATTAATGTCTCAAAACCAATGAAGCAGGCGATGGCCGCTGTGCCTTATGAAACCTCTTATAAAGTCGGCTTAGAGTTCAACCGCCGTTTTTGGGAAGAAGATGAATGGATATTTGGTGGTCTGACTTATACCGACATGCCCATTGCGCAAATTGCTTATCCTTCACAAAATATGTTTAAAGATGGTACTGGCGTGCTACTCGGTGCGTATGGTTATGGTCCGACGTCTTATAAGTTTAATAGCTTAACGCCGCAAGAACGTATTAATGTTGCGCTTGCTTATGGTAAATACATCCATCCTCAGTATCCAAAAGAATTCCGTGCAGGGACATCAGTTGTCTGGCACCGCATCCCATGGACGCTCGGCTGTTACGGTATTTGGAATGAGTCGACCCGTCGTCAACATTACGATACCTTGTGCAGTATTGATAATCGTATTGTGCTGGCGGGCGAACATTGCTCACACATTCCGGCATGGCAAGAAGGCGCTATTTTATCTGGTATGGATGCCGCAAAGCGCCTACATAAAAAAGCAAAAATGCTGGTTTAATAACGCTTGGGTTATATAAATAACTATAAGATTCAGAGGCTATCATGGACAATGCAATTGTGAAGAAGGCAATCGTGGAGAAAGCAATCTTGAAGAAAAAAGTCATGAAAAACATGACACTCAAACTGCTGACGGTGATGCTGCTGAGTGGGATAAGCAGTGCAGCACTGTTGGGCTGTAGTCAACGGTCAGATGATGAAGTGACGGTTTCCAGTGTACAAGATCAGGACTCCCTAACAACCAATGACTATCAAGCAAGCCGAAATACGGGTGCGTGGGGCGGCGTTTATATGAGCCGTGAGGAGCTTACTGCACCTGCTATCAATATTGTCGACGACAGCTCATTGCCCAATATGGAAGACGACCCAAGTATTACTGAATGGGATGCAAAGTTTGAAGGCACAAATGGCTTTGTGACGACAGATGGCAAAAAGCTGTATCACGACTCTTGTGCGGCTTGTCACATGCACAAAGGCGAGGGTGCTTACGGTGCAGGCTATTATCCGCCACTGGCGAATAACAGTAAGATGCAATCAAAGTATTACATCATCGATATCTTGATTAATGGCTTTCGTGGCATGCCCTCATTCCATGGAATGATGAACGATGCGCAGATGGCGGCGGTTACTCAATATGTGGTCAGTGACTTAAATGGTTTTACCGATACCGTGACTGCTGAAGATGTGGCAAAACTGCGGCATTCCAATCCATCAGCGGGTGATCCGAGTGATGATTAATCGTGTTTACTATTTTAGTCAATAATTGTCCAATACATGCTAGTGGCAAAATGATTTAACCGTGCTTCGCAATATAAAAAAGCGCCTAATTATTTATTAGGCGCTTTTTTTGTGAGCAAGACTTTATGAATTAAGAAAGAGGGTTTATTTAGGACTAGATGACCAGACTGGTGAGCGAATAGTGCCTTGACCCGACTTACCAAACGACTCACCACCATTCAATGATTTGATGGTTAATACACCTTTGCCGCCTTGCTTTGAGGCATAAACGACACGCTTACCATTAGGCGAAAAGCTAGGCGCTTCATCGATACCCGTATTGCCCAAGTTAGTAGTAACAGCGCCGCCGCTATTCATGATCGCCGCTGAGCGACCACTTAAAAAGGCAATTTGTGAGCCATCGTTACTAAATTGCGGGCTAGTGGCATAACCGCTACTTGATACCTTAGTAGTACGTCCTGAACCAAACTCATAACGATAAATCTGTGGTTTGTTAAATCCAGTTTTGTCTGATACAAAAACAAAGGATTTGCCATCAGGCGCATAACTTGGTTGAACTTCGCTGCTTGGCCAATTGATAAGCCTTCTAGGTTGACCACCACTGGCACTCATCTCATAAATATCTGCGCTACCTTCAAAGCTACTAGAGAATAATATCTTGCTGCCATCAGGAGAGAATGATGGACTGAGATTGCTGCCAGGGAAGGGGGTTAACGGGGTTGCACCGCCACCGCTCACACTTTGTACATAAATAACGGGATAAGATTTATCACGTTGTACGGAATAAGCAATACGATTGCCATCTGGCGACCATGTTGGTGAAAAGATAGAACCGGTTACTTCAGTAATGGTTTTGGCATTTTCGCCATCGGCATCCATCACTTTTAAACGTGAGACTTTTTCTTTACCAGCACCAATCTCTTCAATGTAAGCAATACGCCCTGAAAAGTCCCCTGGCGTACCAGTAATTAGCTCATATACTTTATCAGCGATGACGTGACCAGCATAGCGCATGCTTTCTTTATTATTGTCAGCCGTTAAGCTTTGTTTGCCTTCGATTACTCTACCAGATTTAACGTCAATCACTTCGTAATCGGTTACTATTTTACCGCGATTGCTGCGAGTACTGCCGACCACTAAATAAGGAATCCCCATGCTTTGCCATACCGGCAATGTGCCTGCCAGCTCGCTGCTACTGCGCGGCTGCTGTGGTAGATCTTTGCTAGTCACTTTTAGCTCTGTTTTGCTTAAATCATTTAGAATAATCGGCGATAATACAGAATCACCAGCAAATGGCACAAACGCGACTTGGTTTTGTTGAACGGGAATTTCGAAACTATCCTGTAGTACGACTATTTCTTTGGCAAACAAACTAGTAGAAGCAAGTAAACATGATGCGCTAATACACAGAGTTGTCAGCTTTTTTTTGTAAATATAATTGTACAATTTATTCTCCTAAAATTAATAAAGAATCTTGATACTTTTAAAATTTAAGAAATGAGATTTTTATATACTGAGTTTTATTTAGTTGTTCCAATATATTCTATGCTAAAAGTAGGGTATTTAGGATCGTCAGGACCAATGGGTAATTTTCTGGTAACCCTAGCTGCATCTTCTAGTGCTTTGTTATATTTTGGGTTACTTCCTGATGCATTGTAACCAGTTATAATACCACTGCTATCAACAGTAATAGTCAGAGTTGCTAAGACAGTTTGCCCCTTAGCTCCTTCTGGTGATATAAGATTCTTTTTGATTAGTGCTTTTATATCACTATCGCTAGCACCAGTAGAACCAGAGGTACTGCTACTACCACCATTAGATGTTGTTGAGTTGCCGTCTGCTTCTAGATCATATCTCTGACCTGCGCTACCAGAATCACCTGTATTAATCTTTAAATTTTTATCAGTCGCAGTCGGGCGTGTAATCTTTGGCGGGTTATTTTGTTTATTACGGAAATCGCCCAGCTGTTTTTGTTCTTCTATTAGCTGCTCTTTTTTGTTTTGCTCCACCTGACCATGCTCTTCTGTCACCGACTCATCTAATTGTGCTGCCCACTCTGCCATTCGACGTTCGTAGTCTTGGTTTTGCTCAAGTAAGCGTTGATGCTGCTCTTCACTCATCAGCATTGGTTGACTGGCAGGATCGTTAGAGCGCGTAAAGACAGGCACACGCTGCGAGTTTGGCTGACTGGCGCTATCGCTAAAACTTTCTGATGATGAGGTGCTCGATGCACTGCTTGTGCTAGTTTCAGCTTGCATCGCGCTAGCTGCCGCTGCACGATTGGCAAGGATTTGACCTTGCATTTCAGCCAATTGCTCAGGGGAGACCATGACCGTCTCAATACTTTCCACAGTGTCGGTTTTAGTATGTTGATAAGTATAAACGAGTATCCCAATCACGAGACCATGTGCCAGCACGCTAAGTAGCGTAGGCAATGTTAGCCCATTGCCTTCAGGTTGGGTCGGTACGTAAACGACAGGAGCATTATGCATGGTAAAGATACTCAAGGACGAGGTTCATCAAATTATCTACTTTATTATAGCAAGCTGAGCGAGGAATAGGATTTATTACAATGATGGTGTGGGCAAGGGTGCGCCTGTTAATAATCCCACCTTTTGAATGCCTGCTTGTTGTAAGGTGGCCATGAGTGTCATGATAGCGCCATATTGGTTGTTTTGATCGGCATTAATCATCACTTGTACGGGCTGAGCACCTACATTGCTGCTTTGGTTTTGCAGATTGGCGAGCGTATCAATCAGCTCTGTTTCACTAATCGGCAGGTCGACATTGTCTTCATAACTGATAAAAATATCGCCACTATCGGTCAAGGACACAATGACGGGTAGTTGGCTTTGGCTCATGGTATTGGTTTGCTCTTTTGGCAAGTCAACATCGACGCCCGTAATCAGCATGGGTGCTGTGACCATAAATATGACGAGCAGCACCAACATCACATCGATATAAGGAACGACATTCATCTCCGCATTTAGCGCTTTTTTTTCACGGCGATAGGGACTCTGTTTCATGATTTCATAGTCCTTGTGCCTGATTGGCTGTAGATGTCGTTTCTCTCGTAGCGATATTGTCTCTACCAACAGTGCTTTCTGCACTTGTCTCGCGCTGGAGCATGCCCGTCATTTCATCACAAAATAAAGCACGTGAATCGTACAAGCGACTAGATTTGGCGGTAAAGTGGTTATACGCTAGTACGGCAGGAATCGCTGCAAACAAGCCCATAGCGGTTGCGATTAGTGCTTCGGCAATACCAGGTGCGACAGAGGCGAGGGTTGCTTGTTCCGTTTGTGACAACCCTAAAAAGGCGTTCATGATGCCCCAAACTGTACCGAACAATCCAACATAAGGCGCGACTGAGCCAATGCTCGCTAGCGTAGTCAGTCCTGATTCTAATAGTTGCTGCTGACGTCCTAAACCGACTCGTAGCTTGCGCTCAACACCATCGATGATGTCATCTTTGGGTTGGCGCTTTTTATGCATTCTTAAGTATTCAGAAAATCCCACATAAAATATTTGCTCAAGTCCTTGGCGTTCAGGCGAGCCTTGCACGCCTTGGTAAAGCTTGGCTAAGTCTTCACCTGACCAAAACCAAGTTTCAAACTGTTGATCGAAATTTTTGGCCGTACCAAGCCGCGCGCTCATACGAAAGATAATTACCCAGCTGACTAAAGACGCCAATAACAATAATGCCATCACAATCTGCACCAAGAGACTGGCTTGGGTAATAAGGTCGATAATATTTAATGATTCAGGCATGTATGGGACTCATGGATAATTAATAATAGCTGGTATGGCGCGACACGCAGACCAGATAGGATCTTTAATAACGAAAATATAATATGACAGTCA
This sequence comes from Psychrobacter sp. NC44, assembly GCF_904846655.1. Taxonomy (NCBI): domain Bacteria; kingdom Pseudomonadati; phylum Pseudomonadota; class Gammaproteobacteria; order Moraxellales; family Moraxellaceae; genus Psychrobacter; species Psychrobacter sp. NC44. Next base: position 291,559 of record NZ_CAJHBN010000001.1, read on the forward strand.
TGATGCATATTGCTATCAGCCGCCTAGTGTACTGCTAAATGTCGAAAAGGTCATTTGTTAAAGTGTTAAATACCAAATAATTAACAGCTGTTTGTACAATTCATAGTATAAGGTTAATTTATATGTGGATGTCTGAAATATTATCTGGCTGTTATGTCTTAATTGACTGAAAAGGTGGGTTTGTACCCATAAGGCACTGGTAATGATTGAATTTGTACCGCAACTTCTCTAAAATGTTGCACCTTGTTACCGCTGTCTTTTGATAATGACGTCGCCATCCATTGGCTGACGTCATATTTATTTTAGGCATCAATAAATTTGTTCTTTCACTAGCAAGCTGGGCGCGACACTTATGAATGCAATTGAACGCTATTTTGGGATTAATGGTGAAAACACCACAGTCAAAACGGAAATCCTTGCCGGTATAACCACCTTTTTGACCATGGCTTATATCATCTTTGTCAACCCCAACGTATTGGCGGAAGCTGGTATGGATAAAGGGGCGGTATTTGTTGCCACCTGTTTAGCAGCGGCAATAGGCTGCTTTATTATGGGTATCTATGCCAGACTGCCGGTGGCACTCGCACCAGGTATGGGTTTGAACGCCTTTTTTACTTACGGCGTTGTATTGGGTATGGGCTACGCTTGGCAAACTGCGCTAGGTGCTGTTTTCTTATCGGGTTGCTTGTTTATCATTTTGAGTTTGTTTAAGATTCGCGAATGGGTTATCAATGCCATTCCAAACAGCCTTAAGCAGGGTATTGTGGCAGGTATTGGTGCTTTCTTAGCATTTATTGCGCTACAGAGCTCAGGTATCATTGTCGGTCGTGATGCGACATTGGTGATGCTGGGTGATATGACCTCATTTGCACCTATGATGGCTGCTTTGGGTTTCTTTATTATTATTGGTTTGGTCTATAAAAAAGTCCCAGGTGCCGTAACGATTGGTATCTTGGTTATCACCGTGATTAGCTTGTTGACAGGCCATACACAGTTTGCTGGCATCATGTCTGCGCCGCCATCTATCACACCAACATTGATGGAGCTTGATATTGCCGGTGCGTTTGACGTTGGTATGATCAGCGTTATTTTTGCCTTCTTATTCGTCGATTTATTTGATACGACAGGTAGTTTGGTTGGTATTGCCAATAAAGCGGGTTTAATTGATAAAGACGGCAATATTCCTAATATGGACAAAGCGCTACTGGCGGATTCTACTGCTACGGTCGCTGGTGCAATGTTGGGTACGTCATCGACTACCAGTTATATTGAGAGTGCTTCTGGAGTAGCATCAGGTGGTCGTACAGGTCTGATGGCAGTGACGGTTGGCGTATTGTTTGTACTGAGTATTTTCTTTGCACCATTGGCTGGTATGATTCCTGCTTACGCCACAGCTGGCGCGATTTTCTATGTGTCGGTACTGATGTTATTTACCCTAAAAGAAATCAACTGGGAAGATTTGACAGAAGCGGCTCCTGTAGCGGTTGTTCTGTTATTGACCCCGCTGACGTACTCTATCGCTGATGGTATTGCGCTTGGTTTTATCACTTTTACCGCGGTAAAACTGATGACCGGTAAATTCTCTGAAATTACGATCCCAGTTTGGGTATTGACGGTTATTTTGCTGACCAAGTTGGTGGTTTTATAAGTTTTACTAGGATGCGGTGAGCGTTTGATACTAATTTACTGCTTTCGATATTATTTTACTGCTTTTGAGTTTTGTTACGTTAAATTCCTCTTTATTCGGAAACGATAAAGGGGTTTTTTTTGATTTAAAATGGCTCAAATTTCCCTAAATTTATTCAAGTGTTTGATTTAATAAAATAATTAATCGCCAATAGTAAATAGAAAAGTATAACCAGTGCGTCATAAGGGATAAAGTGCTGTTAACTGATTGTTTTTTAGAAATATATTAATTTGTGAAAATAAGCAATATCGTTAGTTTGAAATTTTTTTTCATGATATTATAGCCGAGTTAAGCGCATCACCTCAATCAACGCCGTAGAGGTTTTTCTTACAGTGAATTAGCAGCATCCAAGGTGGCAGATTTTTTTGCTAAAGCGATTTTTTCGTTTTAATAGCGATATCTGATCATCACACTCCTTTCACTACAAACAAGAAGAAGGCACTAATGCCGCTTAGCTGTTCGTTGTTGCCTTTGTATTGTTAACGTAGCCCGTTTAACAGTCGAACGACCTACTTAACCGCTTCCAGCCTACGCTGGATTTTCTCGTTTTGTGATGGCGCCGTTTGGACTTTTGATTATTGTTATAAGTATCTATCGATAGCTATCATCTAAATGAATGATGGTGATGGCTAGTTATACCAGACGATCAGACTTCCTAAAGCACTATTTATGATGGTTTTTAAACGATAGTTATGGAGTTGTTATGAACCCAGTAGACCAGTTTACCCCGCAAGAGCCGATTTTGTTTAATCCTGTCGATTTGCTATCGCCAGACTACATTACCCAGTCGGCAGAAACTCTGCACGCCCGTATTTCGCCGTTGTATAGCGTCGATGAAGAGCGCTGGTTGTCCAAATTATTGCCACTGGCTGAACCCAGCACAGAAGAACGTGACGCCGCTGCTGAGCAAACGCGCCAGCTGGTTGAGCATGTACGTAATGATGGCAAAGCGGTCAAGATGGTCGACTCATTACTGCTTGAGTATAGTCTTGATACCCAAGAAGGTATCTTGCTGATGAGCTTAGCAGAAGCCTTGATTCGAGTGCCAGACAATTATACTGCTGATGCCTTGATTCATGACAAAATGAGTGTGGCTGATTGGAAAAAGCACATCAAAAATGACAACGGTTTTATGGTCAATGCCTCGACATGGGGCATGATGATGACAGGTCGTGTCGTCAGTATTGATAGTAGCACCACAGCATCAGGCTTTTTGGATCGCATGACTAAAAAGATGGGTGAGCCTGTTATTCGTAGTGCCATGCAAAAAGCCATGCGGATCATGGGTCATCAGTTTGTATTGGGCGAGACCATCGAGGACGCCAATAAAAATAGCCAGCCTTATCGTAATAAAGGCTATACCTATTCGTTTGATATGCTCGGTGAAGCGGCTATTGCGCATAAAGACGCTGAAAAATACTTCAATGACTACCTGCATGCGATCAGAGCCACTGCCAGTATCAAAGTCAAAGAAGGCATGCCTAAGCCATCAGTATCTATCAAGCTGTCAGCATTGCACCCTCGCTATGAAGCCACGCAAGAAGCCCAAGTCATGGGTTTATTACGTCAACGCTGCTTGCTGCTCATCGAAGCGGCACGTGAAGTCAACGTTGACCTTAGTATCGATGCCGAAGAAGCCGACCGCCTTGAAATTTCTTTAAAACTGTTTGAGTCTTTGTACCGTGACAATTTGACGGCTGACTGGGATGGTCTTGGCTTGGTCGTGCAAGGTTACTCTAAGCGTGCCATTGCTATTTTGGTGTGGCTGGCTCGCCTATCGACTGAGGTGGGAGATCGTATTCCAGTACGTCTGGTAAAGGGTGCCTATTGGGATACTGAGATCAAGCTTGCCCAGCAAAAAGGTCTGTCAGGCTATCCTGTCTGGACACGTAAAGAAGGCACGGATACTGCTTATCTTGCCTGTGCGCGTTTCTTGTTATCAGATCATCTGCGAGGCTTGATTTGGCCACAGTTTGCGACACACAATGCGCACACCCTAGCGTCAATTATGACCATGAGTAAGCATAGAGACTTTGAGTTTCAGCGTCTACATGGTATGGGCGATGCGCTTTATGATCATATCTTACAAGCGTATAAAATTCCGGTACGTATCTATGCCCCAGTTGGCGCGCATAAAGACTTGCTGCCGTACTTGGTACGTCGCTTGCTCGAAAACGGTGCCAACAGCTCGTTTGTCCATCAGCTGCTAGACAAGTCTTATCCGATTGAGAAGCTAACAGTACATCCTTATGACAAGCTACTGGCTAATGCGACGTTACACAATCCAGAGATTCCGTTGCCGTTAGAGATTTATGGTGCGCGCCGTGCCAGTTTTGGTCCTAATATATTCGTAGAGTCACAATGGCTGCCCTTTAAATCTGCTATCGATAGCCATCTGCATAAAACTTGGTCAGCGACGTCAATCGTCAATGGCAAAGCAATTGATGAATATGAAGTAGAAGGCATAACGCATAAGCTTGAGACTCAAACCGTACGTGCACCTTGGAACCACGAAGTAAGTGCTGGTGAAGTCACTTATGCCAATGCTGAAATAGCTGGTCAAGCGATCGATGCGGCAGTGGCAGGGCAAAGTGTCTGGCAAGCAGTATCAGCTGCTAAGCGTGCTGAAATATTGCGTAAGATAGCTGATCTCTATGAAGAAAACTACGCTGAGCTAATGGCGCTATGCCAAATCGAAGCGGGCAAAACCCTTCAAGACGGTATTGATGAAATTAAAGAAGCGGTTGATTTCTGCCGTTTTTATGCCGATGAAGCAGAGCGTTTAGACGACGTCGTGCATGAATTTACCGATTTGGCTGGCAAGCAATCTCGTCAAGTTTATAAAGCACGTGGCACCTTTGTCTGTATTAGCCCATGGAACTTCCCATTGGCTATCTATACGGGTCAAATCGTAGCGGCGCTAGCAGCAGGTAATACGGTGGTGGCGAAACCTGCCGAACAAACCAGCTTGATTGCCCATTTTGGTGCTCAGCTAATGTACCAAGCAGGCGTACCAACACAAGCCTTACAGTTAGTGATCGGTGCTGGCGATGTTGGTGGTGCATTGACAGCGGCTGACAATATAGCAGGTGTGATATTTACGGGTTCAACCCAAACGGCTCAACGTATTAACCAAAGCCTAAATGATCATGCCCAAGCCAGTGGTGAGCTACCTGTTTTTATCGCCGAAACTGGTGGTCAGAATGCTATGATTGTTGATTCAACGGCATTGCCAGAACAAGTGGTTAGAGACGCTGTCTTATCTGCATTTGGTTCAGCAGGTCAGCGTTGCTCAGCTTGCCGTATATTGTGCGTGCAAGAAGAAATGGCTGATAATTTAATTGAGCTATTACAAGGTAATATGGCTGAGCTATCGGTCGGCAATCCTTTATATGCTGCTACAGATGTGGGTCCAGTGATTGATGCGGATGCCAAACGTAGTCTTGAAGCGCATATCGAGCGTATGGACGCTGAGCCAACGGCGACTATCTTGGCACAGACGCCAATGAGCTCAAGCTCAGTTGTCAGTCAAGAACAGTCTACCTTTGTATTGCCAACAGCGATCGAAGTGAAAAGTATCGACGTGATAGGTGGCGAGCATTTTGGTCCAATTTTGCACGTACTGCGCTATCAAGCACGTGATCTGAATAAGCTGATTGATGCCATCAACGCGACAGGCTTTGGTTTGACCTTGGGTATTCATAGCCGTATCGAAAATACCGTTGAGCACATCGAGCGCCGTGCATTTGTAGGTAATACTTATATCAACCGCAACCAAATCGGTGCCGTCGTAAACGTACAACCATTCGGGGGTTGTGGTCTGTCTGGCACGGGTCCTAAAGCTGGTGGCCCGCATTATGTCGCACGTTTGATGCAGCTTAGCTCAGAGTCAAATAGCAGTAATCAGACAACTGCTAATACTACTAATACCACTACCCAAACCACCACTCAAACAGAACTCGCATAAGGAGTAGCAACATGGCGACTGAATTCAAAAAAAATCATGCCCAGGTTTGTGAATCTTGGCGATTACTTGGCGCAGTGAATCGCGCAACATATCTGCAAGCGGCTATTCCAAAGTTGGCATTGCTGACTGGTGATGCCAATAAAGCAAAGCGTTTGTTCAATCATCTATTGAGCGCCGCGCCTAGCTTGGATGAGGTGCATCGCATGACTGGTGCAACTGGTGAATCCAATGATCTATATGTCACTGGTCGTGGTAAAACCATGGTTATTGGTGGTGAATCTGCTAGAGCCATGGCGGTATTAGGACAGTTGGTAGCCGCACTATTGACAGGTAATGAAGTCATTCTGCATTGCCCAAGCCAAGATGAGATGTGCAATGAAGCTGCCAAGATACTATACGATACAGGTATCAGCGAAGATGTATTGAGTGTGGCGAATGACTCGCAAACCGTCACGCTTTTATATATCGATCGTCTGGCACAGGTTGCAGTCTCTGGCAATCGAAGCGAAGTGCAGACTATCAGTCAAGAGCTTGCCAATACCGATGGTATCTTAACGCAAGTCATCAGCGTCACCGATATGGAAGGCTTGTCAGAGATGCTAACGCCTGATTATTTGCATCGTTTTGTCACTGAGCGTGTCAAAACAATCAATACCACAGCGATCGGTGGTAATGCTAGCTTGCTTGAACTTGGTACAGAATAACCGTATTAATTACAAACCCGCTTCTCTCTTATATCCGTTTTGATAAGTGCGAAGCAGTGTTTGGTATAGCTATAAATACCGAATACGATTTATAAGAAAAAACCGCTATCTGAATAATTGTCAGATAGCGGTTTTTTTATTTGCGTTATTTGATTCATGTCTGATTAATAGATGTTATTCAGCAATATCAATCCATACCCAACCGTTCTCTAGCCATTCGCTCAAATCATCTGCATCAACATCGGTGACATCTTGACTATTTAGGTGTTCGCCATTAGCCAAACGCACCAATACCGCTACTGCGGTCTCGTCAAGCCCGTCAATGCGCTGACCATTGGCATATAGCATAATGCCATCATTAGTCTGGCTATAGAGCAAACGATTGCTATAATCCGCTTGCAAGGTGGCACCTTCTGCTAGAGCTTGCATGAGCTCATCCGTATCCAATGTATCCTCTGGCATCAGCGCATCATACTGGCGTTTGCTGACGACTTCAGAAACTGCTTGACGAATGATATCATTACCACGCTCAGACTGTAGCATTTGTAATAGCTGATCTTTGATCGCATTGATGCTGCTCGCTTGCAATTCACCTGACGCTTGCAGCGCTTGTGGCAGCAGTATTGGGATAAATAAATCGCTATCGTTGGTGGCAATATCAGCCAAGCTGTCGATGATTTGCATCAAGTTGGGACGACGGCAGCCAAATGAAAAGGTTAAGCAATCGTCTTGTGCCACACCAAAATGTGATAGCTTCGGTGGTACGTAAAGCACGTCACCCGCTTCTAATATCTCATCAAAGATAATCTCGCCCATATCATCAAACAATCGAATCGGTTCATCAGCGACAAACTCGGTATTTTTATCACAGAATTTGCCCAGTTGCCAACGTCTAGTGCCGTAGCCTTGCGCAAGAAACACATCATAATCGTCATAGTGTTTGCCGACTGAGCCAGCTTTTGGCGCATAAGAAACCATGATGTCATCACGTTGCCATTGTGGAATAAAGTCAAAGGCTTGCCACAATTGACCAAGCTCAGGTGACCACTGTTCCATATTCTGCACCAGTACGGTCCATTGCTCAGGTAAGTTATCGAAATCAGTTTCAGTCAATGGGCTTTTTTTAAGTTGCCACTGCGCCTGACCTTCTTTTTTACTTGCTGCTTGAGTCAGCAGGCGCGCTGCGGCATCTTCTTCTAGGGCTAGACCGAGCATGTCGTCAGGTTCAAACATGCCAATTAGTTGTGGTAAGCCTTGTTTAATTAAGAGTGGCTTTTTTTGCCAGTATTCGCTTAAAAATTGCTCAGGCGTGATAGAGTCGGGTAAACAAAGCGGTATAGAAGTCATGGGTAGATCCGTGTGTTTAAGTAGAAAGGATATCAAGGTAAGCAGAATATAAAACTAGAACAGTGCTTTATAGCTGACGTGTATTGGTTTATGATTAGCGTCTAGCTGATGGTCAAAATATAGCCATCAATGCCTCTCATTATCCGTAGGAAATTTATGAAAAAATTACAGTTTATCGTCATCATCGCGAGTATGTTTATGCTGCAAGCTTGTGTGCATAAAATCGTCACTGTACCTGTAAAAGTCGCCTACAAAACCACTAAAGGCGTCGTCAAAGGTACTGTTGCTGTTACTAAAGCCATCATACCGGGCGATAGTAGTGACAAAAAAGACAAAGACGATAAAGAATAAAACCTCACCCATTAACTATGTATTTAAAAAATCATAGTGTTTAGAGTAAGGTTTTTTTAAAAAGATATAAATGAATGCTCGTTTATATCTTTTTTACATTTTATAAAGATAAGATTGTTACCAGTTAAATCTTAGCAATCCACTCTTTAATCGTGCTTGCTTGCTCCGCCGCATTACCGATATAAGTGGCTGGCGTCATCTCACGTAGGCGCGCTTTATCCGCATCACTAACGGCAGATAGCTCATCGCTTTCAACGAATGTCAGCATGGCTTCGCGAGTCATGGCATTGCCACGAGTCAGAGCTTTAAGCTTCTCATATGGGTTCTCAACACGATAGCGACGCATGACGGTTTGAATCGGCTCTGCCAATACTTCTTGTGCATTATCCAAATCGTCATTTAAGCGCTGGGCATTCAATTCAAGTTTGCTGACACCTTTTAAACAAGCATCATAAGCAATCATGCTTTGTGCCAGACCAACACCGATATTACGAAGTACGGTAGAGTCTGATAAATCACGCTGCATACGCGAAATTGGCAGTTTTTCACCCAAATGAGCCAGCATGGCGTTCGCAACGCCCAAGTTGCCTTCAGAGTTTTCAAAATCAATCGGGTTGACTTTATGCGGCATGGTAGAAGAACCAACTTCACCATCTTTTAGGCGCTGTTTAAAATAGCCTAAGCTAATATATTGCCAAATATCACGGTTAAAATCGATTAAGATAGTATTAAAACGTTTGACAGCATCAAATAGCTCAGCGATATAATCATGCGGCTCAATTTGCGTGGTATAAGGGTTAAAAGTCAGCTCAAGACTTTCATCAATGAAGCGTTCTGCATGTGCTTGCCAATCGACGTCAGGGTATGAGGCGTAATGAGCGTTATAGTTACCAACCGCGCCATTAATTTTGCCCAATAGTTCAACTTGACCGACTTGTTTGATTTGACGGGCTAGGCGATAAGCGACGTTTGCCATTTCTTTGCCTAGCGTCGTTGGGCTCGCGGTTTGACCATGGGTGCGTGATAACATGGGTTGATCAGCATGAGCAATCGCCAAATCAACGATGCTATCAGTCAATTGCTGCATTTTCGCAACCACAATCTCGCGGCTGTCTTTTAGCATTAACGCATATGATAAGTTGTTGATATCTTCACTGGTACACGCAAAATGAATAAATTCTAATGAATCTTCAAGCGCTGCCTGACCACGGAACTTGTCTTTGATGAAGTACTCAACGGCTTTTACATCATGATTGGTCGTCGCTTCGATGTCTTTGATAGCTTGGGCATCGGCTTCACTAAAGTCATCAACGATGCTGTTTAAAAAGGCATTGGTATCGGTATCAAATGCTGCCAATTCACCAATCGCATTGTTATCAGCCAATGACTGTAACCAGCGAATCTCGACAGTGACGCGGGCTTTAATGAGACCAAATTCAGATAAATAAGGACGCAAGCTGTCAGCTTTGGAGGCGTAGCGACCATCGATTGGGGAGAGTGCGGTAAGTAAGTTCATAATAATGCCTTTAAATTAAAAAAGTAAAAGTGATGAAAACTGTGAAATCACACAAATGAACACATCATATAAGACTGTGGTCAAAAAAATACGGGTAGTGTAGCAAATGTAGCCGTTGATAAAACCAAAATATGCATATAACGCTATTATTAAGGGGTATCGGGTGTATTAGAGTGTGTGGTGCCATACTTAGTATTAAAGTAAAAACTACGTTTTGTCCTTGGATCTAAAATTGAGGTTACCGTTTTAACAGTACCGTTATTGCCGATAGCGACACTGTCTGCGGCATATTCGCTTGCTTGATGAATTGGATTCGCAAGTTTTGACGTCACTATCGCGCCATTCACATTTTTTTCTTGCAAGACATCTTGTAGAACAAAGTGATTAATACTAAGGTTGGCTCGATTGGTCGCAGTAATTTTGTAGGCAATACATTGTCCTGGAGTTACTTCAGATAGGGCGGCTTTACTATAGGCAAGCTTGTTTTCTAGATTTGGTAACAATGAGGCGATTTTGCAATCGTTAAGTGCTTGTTCTTTTTCAAGGACTAAAGCTGTGCTTTTATCAATCACTCTGCCAAAGTTATTATTTTCATAGTTAGACTTGTTAGTAGTCAAGGAAATAACAGTCTTTTCATTAGTAGTACGAATGGGATAAGTGCTACCACTATTTTCTTCAATCAGGCAGACAGTACTTTTGCCAGTTAGAGAAGCGATAGGTATTTTAATCTCATATTTACCGACAATATTAGTAGGAATATTGATAGTTTCAAGAGGAGCATTGGTTGTACAGTCAACCAGCTTGACTGTGCTACCTGCAATACCACTTTCAGCAGAGTCAAAAGTACCATTGAAGAAGTTGGTATTGTTATATATACCGCTGTCTATCGTAGCGTTATCTTTTTTGACATTGATGTCGCTATCATTTATACCGCCATTATCATTGAATACAGTGCCTGAAAAGACGTAATTCAACGGTTCACTTTCTACCCCAAAGCTGATCCATTCGTTATAGGTTTCACCGATTACGTTACGCGCAATGCCGATATTACCATTCATAATCCCTTCATAAGTCAAAGTCACGGCGTTCGCGTTTCTTACCGCGACAACATAATTGCTTTGACTGTTTTCAATGCCATAACTGACATAAGTACCACCATTGGAAATAGCGGTATTAGATGAGAGTGCAGAATACGTGCTGCCATTATTGATACTTTTAATAATATTTTCAAAAGTTGGCGTCGGTGGTAAAACTCCGTTATTTGAATTGAGGCTTACTTGTTTATTCGTATTCAAGGTAGGGGTATATGGGTTTTGGCTACCGGTAATACCAGCTAGATTAGTAATATTATAATAATATAAACCACTACCATTCACATTTGAGCTATCGGTACGCAGCTGCGGGTTGAACACAGCATTTTGTGAATTCAGCTGGGTACTATTGACTTTGCTGCCCATAAAATAATCACCCATTGCATTATAGTAATAGGGGACATCTGGGTTGTTTTTGATAGTGGCTTGCGCAGGTATACTAATTTGACTATTTTGAGTAAAATTTAACGTTTGACGTGCAATTTCTGAGTTACCACCCATTGAATAGCTGGCTTGACCAATCTTTATGGTATGTATAGAGGCGTTATCATTAGGCGTAATAGTAAAAGTGTACTTAAACTTATCTCTATCAATACTAGTATTAGAATCATTCCTGATCTCAATACCATTGGTACGCGTACCACTAGATGGTGTTATCTCAGCATTACTGTTATAACCAATATTTTCATTGCGCACTAAAGTAAAACGACCAGTAGCACCAGAACCTGCTGCGATATAGGTGCCAGAAGCAGTACCAGTCGAAGCATTAGAGCTGGTAACCGTAATACTACCCAGCTCTGATGGTGCTGACTGTGCACTAAATGACGCAGCAATAAAAGTAAGCGTAAGACCTCTCTTTACCCATATCGAACAAGAAAATGAGATATTCAGCAAGGCGAAAAGGCGAGCGGTCATTCAGTATCCTAAAAAAAGACAAATCATTGTATTAATTAATGTTAACTGAGATGTCAAATTCCGCAAGGCGCATGAATAGAGGCAATGACGCCACCGCCCAAACAAACCTCATCGATATAAAACACCGCTGACTGACCTGGCGTCACTGCCCGTTGCGGCGTATCAAATATCACTCGTACTTCTAAACCTTTATCATCAACAGCAAACACTCGGCACGCTTGGTCTGGCTGACGGTAGCGCGATTTTGCCATACAACGTAAGCCGTCTTCGCTAAATATATCTGTAGGCGGTAAACCATCGACCCAATCGAGCTTATAAGCTTGCAGCTCATTACTCAGCATCATGGGATGCTCATGACCTTGTCCAACGATCAAACGGTTGTTGTCCAAGTCTTTTGCCAATACAAACCAAGGCTCTTCTGGGCGATCTTTGACACCGCCGATACCAATACCACCACGCTGACCTAACGTATAATACATTAAACCATCGTGTTGACCGATAATGTGACCATCATCCGTGACGATATCGCCTTTTTGTGCCGGCAAGTACTGTTGTAAAAAGTCTTTAAAGCGGCGCTCACCAATAAAGCAAATACCCGTTGAATCTTTTTTATTGGCAGTAATAAGATCATGTTCTTCAGCGATTTGACGAACCACTGGTTTTTCAAGCTCACCGACTGGGAACAGTGTCTTAGCGATTTTATCGCCGCCAACCGCATGTAAAAAGTAACTTTGGTCTTTATTGTTATCAAGCCCGCGTAATAGCTGCGCAACCTCAGTGCCATTAGCATTCGTATAGTTCATACTACGGCGCGTGTAGTGACCGGTGGCGATATAATCTGCGCCCAACGTCAAAGCATAGTCTAAAAATGCTTTGAACTTGATTTCTTTGTTGCACAAAATATCTGGATTGGGCGTACGACCCGCTTTGTATTCTGCTAAAAAATGCTCAAAGACGCGATCCCAATATTCCATGGCAAAATTAGCCGTATGTAGCTTCATACCGATTTTGTCACATACCGCTTGTGCGTCCGCTAGGTCGTCCATTGCCGTACAGTATTCGGTGCCGTCATCTTCTTCCCAGTTCTTCATAAACAGACCTTCGACTTTAAAGCCTGCTTGTTGAAGTAAAACGGCTGATACAGAAGAATCAACGCCACCTGACATACCGACAATCACGTGTTTGGCGCTAGGATTTTCGATATCGGCAAGTGTTAATGGACGATGAGGCGTAAAAGACTTAGAAATGGCTATGCTTGAGGTATCTTGTATGGCTGACATAAAGCGGCTCAACTATTTGTACGTTCTCCAAAATAGATATTGACGCCAAAAATTATGCCATTGCTACAATAGGTAGTCTCAGCAGAACGACGTCAGCTTATCTTTTGGATCTGGTATTATGATAAAATAAACGTCATATTATACCAGTTAATTGAAACTGGTGGCGACCGATGGTGTCTAGGCATTGGTAAAATCGCTTTAGAAATTTAGATAGTGGTTTTGAATTATTTTAATCACGTTTCACTCATCTTGGAATAATAATGATAAAAATTGGTCAAGGTATCGACGTTCACGCTTTTCACAATAATGGTCAGCAGCAGCAATATGTGGTGCTAGCAGGTGTGCCTATTGAACACACGCACAGTTTGCTGGCACACTCTGATGGAGATGTGGTGCTGCATGCGCTTGCCGATGCACTGCTTGGCGCATTGGCGCTTGGAGATATCGGTCAGCATTTTCCTGATACAGATGCCGCCCATGCAGGTTTGGACTCGCGGGTGCTGCTACGTTATGTCTACAGTAAAGTGCAAGAGGCTGGTTATAGTCTAGGCAACGCTGATATCACTGTGATGTGTGAGCGTCCAAAGCTGGCACCGCACAGTCAAGCCATGCGTGATAATATTGCCAGTGATTTGCAGACGGCGGTTAATAATATCAGCGTTAAAGCCACCACCACTGAAAAGTTAGGCTTTACCGGTCGGCAAGAGGGCATTATGGCCAATGCCGTGGTATTATTAGTCCCTAATGTTGTCGAATCTAGATAGCTTAGATCGGGTGTCATCGCTGCTTGAGCACTCCGAGTCATATTGACTTGGTGAGTTGAGCGTAGATTTTATATATAGACTCTATAGAGTTATACTTGTAATACCGTGGCGCTTGCCCCATGTATCAGCCATCTCTTTTCTCAATCATTTTGTAATATCAATCACTGTTTTCAATGAACCGCTTTATCAATAGGAGCTTTTATGAGTGAGCAAACCCCAAATACTGCTGCAAACGACGTTGAACAATTGATCCGTGATCAAATCCGTGACAATAAAGTTATTATTTATATGAAAGGAACGCCGCAATTTCCGCAGTGTGGCTTTTCTGCTAAATCGATTGAAGTGCTTACTCAAATCGGTCGTCCATTTGCGTTTGTAAATATTTTAGAAAACCCAGAAATCCGTGCGACGTTACCTAAAGTGGCTAATTGGCCGACTTTTCCACAGTTGTGGATTGACGGCGAATTGATGGGCGGATCAGACATTATTTTGCAAATGTATCAATCAGGCGAGCTTAAGCCATTGGTTGAAGCAAACAGCCCTGCTGCTTAATACTTGATAGTATGCTTTGGATGTCTTTGATATTCAAATAAACTTGATAAGATAAAGCACAGTAAACCCAAATGGTCAGTTAATGGCTATTTGGGTTTTTTAGTGTCTTTACGCTTTAGTGTTTTTAGGCTTCGTTGTTTTTATCGAATTTACCCCCATATAGTGTGCAAGATATCAGCGATATAAATAATAATTATCATACGAGTGAGAGAGCTTTATGAATAGTCAAGCAACGGAACAGCCGGACGTGCAAAAAGAAGCTGCTGAGCAAGCGGTAATCGAAAAACGCCGTGAGCATTTAAAAAATGAATCCACGCGCATCATTGAAATTGCTGGCAATGAGCCACATTCAGCGCTGAAATGTATTCATCAGCTTAGCGTGGCAGGCGGCGCAACAGAAGCCACTTATATTGCGATTGAGCAGCGTATCGTTGCGGATCAAGATTCTGCGGGCGCTTATCATTTGGCATTATTGGCACAGAATACGCCAGATTTACCCATTGATGCGCGTCAACTTATCGAGATGGTCGTTAATAAAGGCGATAATCAGCAGCGTTTGGCATTGCTAAAAAACTTGCTACTACCGCCAGTGGACATGATTAAAGAGCAAATTTTGGCGAGTAATGATGGCGATGCTATTGGCTTGATGAATGCTTATTTGCAGATCAATCCAGAAGGTTATGGCAGTCAGCATATGCTAAGCAGTGGTCAATCAGATCAAATCGTACCGCTGAGCCCTGGTAACTAGGCGCTAATTATTAAGTTACTAGTTACTAAGTTTAAAAATGATGCTTAACACTTAATGTAAATAGTTTCTACTGCGGCGTTTTTTAAGCATCAAAAAATTGTTATAATGATGGGTTAGCAATCCAATATCTAGCGGCTTTTCCAAGTCGTTAACTTTTTAAATCCGACTGACGTTTATTTGCTGATGACCATGCTATTTAGCCATAAAATTCTGGTAATGATAGTTTTTGGCTAAAAGCGGCGTTATGAGTCAAGTGAGGCGTATATGCAATACCCAAAAAATTACGACGTGGTAGTGATCGGTGGCGGTCATGCTGGCACAGAAGCTGCTTTGGCAGCCGCACGTATGGGCGCGCAGACCTTGCTGTTGACACATAATATTGAGACGCTCGGGCAGATGAGTTGTAATCCAGCAATTGGTGGTATTGGCAAATCCCATCTGGTACGTGAGATTGATGCACTTGGCGGTGCAATGGCACTGGCAACGGATAAGTCAGGCATTCAGTTTCGTGTGCTTAACAGTCGTAAAGGTGCGGCAGTTCGAGCTACGCGTGCGCAAGCAGATCGTATTTTATATAAAGCCGCTATTCGCCATACGCTTGAGAATCAGCCAAATCTTGATATATTTCAACAAGCGGCTGATGATATCTTAGTTGAAAATGGTCGTGCGACGGCAGTGGTTACTGCAACGGGTATTATCTTTAATACGCAAACGGTGGTACTGACCTCAGGTACGTTTTTAGGCGGAGTTATTCATATTGGTCTCGAAAGCTCAAAAGGTGGTCGCGCAGGCGATCAACCTTCTATCAAGTTGGCAGATCGTTTGCGTGAGCTTAAGCTGCCAGTCGGTCGCCTAAAGACAGGTACGCCCGCGCGGATTGATGCGCGTAGCGTTGACTTTAGTGTGATGACCGTACAGCCGGGCGACACGCCGCTACCAGTGATGAGTTATATGGGTGACGTGTCGATGCACCCTGAGCAGGTCAATTGCTACATCACGCATACTAATGCGCGCACGCATGACATCATCCGTGAAAACTTAGACCGTTCTCCAATGTTCTCAGGCAAAATTGAAGGTGTGGGTCCACGTTATTGTCCGTCAATTGAAGACAAGATTCATCGTTTTGCGGATAAAGACAGCCATCAGATATTTATTGAGCCAGAAGGTTTGACGACACATGAGCTATATCCAAATGGTATCTCAACGAGTCTGCCGTTTGATGTGCAGTTAGAGTTTATTCATAGTATGAAAGGCTTAGAAAACGCACACATTACCCGTCCAGGCTATGCCATTGAGTATGATTATTTTGATCCGCAAAACCTAAAGCCAACGCTTGAAACCAAATCTATCGATCGTCTTTACTTCGCTGGACAGATTAATGGTACAACTGGTTATGAAGAGGCTGGCGTACAGGGTTTGCTAGCAGGTACTAATGCCGCATTGGTAACCACTAATAACAGCGATTTTGACGTGTGGACACCGCGCCGTGATGAAGCCTATCTTGGCGTGCTCGTTGATGATTTGATTACCCATGGTACGACTGAGCCATATCGTATGTTTACGAGCCGCGCAGAATATCGTCTATTATTACGTGAAGACAATGCAGATCAACGCCTAACTGAGACGGGTCGCAAGCTTGGTCTAGTAGATGATGTGCGCTGGCAGGCTTATCAAGAAAAAATGGAAGCGATCACAACGGAGACCTCACGTCTCAAAGATATGTGGGCAACCCCTGCTAACGCGCTAGGCAAAAAAGTCACAGAGCAAACGGGCGAGGTGCTGTCAAAAGAATCGACTGCTTTTGATTTGCTCAAGCGTCCGCAGATTCATTTTGCTGATATCGCTGTCATCACTGATTCGCAAGTCGATGCCCAAGTAGGCGAGCAGATAGAAATCTCTGTGAAGTACGCAGGCTATATTGACCGTCAGCAAGAAGACATTGATCAGATGAAGCGCCTAGAAAATACAGCGCTGCCACTGGACTTTGATTATAGCGTAGTATCAGGCTTATCAAATGAGATTGTACAGAAATTGACGCAAATACGTCCTGCGACGCTCGCCCAAGCGGGGCGTGTAAGCGGTGTGACGCCTGCGGCCGTTCAATTGCTAGCCATGACAGTGAAGAAACAGAAAAAAGCGAAGGCCGCGCTAGATTCGTAATAGTAGTATAACTAGTATAACTAGTATAACTAGTATAACTAGTATAACTAGTATAACTAGTATAACTAGTATAACAAAAGCCCATAACGATATATCGCTATGGGCTTTTGTTTGTTAAAAATACAGCCGCTGTTAAAAGAAAATAGAGCAGGCGCTTGTCTTACTTGCTATTTTGTCTCTATACTAGGTTAGAAAACTTAATGATTACTTGTCAATTTATCTCGCTGATGTCCATATCATGATGGGCTTGTCAACGAACTGAGCCTATTTATGATTGATGCTATTGTCTTTGCTATTACCATTGTCTTGCCCAACCTTGCCTTAATGTGGTTGGGTTTTTTTATGCAGAGACGCGGTGAGGCGAGCCAGACTTTTATTGATCAAGCATCGAGCTTTGTCTTTAATTACTGTTTACCCTGTTTGCTTTTTTTTAGCGTCGTTGATAGTGATGTCGATTACAGCAAACAAATCACGCTGATAGTGGCTGGTATTCTGGTGACATTCATCTTGTTTATAGGTGCAGAGATTTACGCCAAATATTTTGTGAGCAAACCGGCTGATCAAGGGGTGTTTGTACAAGGGATATTTCGGAGTAATATGGCTATTATTGGACTGGCAACGGTTGCTAATGCCTACGGAGAACGTGGCTTAAGTATCGGCGCTGTCTATATGGGTGTGGTGACGATACTGTTTAATATCTTAGCGGTTATCACTCTCAGCCGTGTGTCCAAAAGTGTGGATGATACTTGGCTCAGTCGCAGTACCATGATTATTAAAAAACTATTTACTAACCCACTGATTATCGCATTGGTAGCAGCATTTGCTTATAAGGCATCACCACTGCCGCCTATTACAGGTGTGATTCATACGACTGGTGATTTACTGGCGGCAGTGGCATTGCCCTTAGCATTGATTTGCGCCGGTGCCAGTATTGATTTGAAGTCGATGTTGCACCCTTCAGGGCTATCCATGCAGGCGAGTATCGGACGTATTATTGTTGCGCCATTGATTGCCATCGCTATTGGACTCGGATTTGGTCTATCAGGTGTGCATATGGGTGTGTTGTTTTTGATGGCAGCTTCACCAACAGCCGCCGCCAGCTATGTAATGGCAAAAGCCATGGGTGGCAATGATGTGTTAGCTGCTAATATTTTGGCTTTTACCACCGTCGTAGGTATGTTTGGAATGGCGATTGGTGCGGCAATATTACGCGGGTCAGGATTAATGTAGTAGCCGTTTGGCGTGATAAAACATGTTCTAATAATAAATCTATAAATAGGAGTACTCAAATTGCAATTACTAAACAAAGCAATCGTGACCGAACATCTCAATATGCAATCTGCCATTGGGGCGATAGAAGCATTGTTGCATCAACAGGCAGCGCATCCCAATTGGATCAAAGCGCCTGAACGTTTGGTCATTGAAACTTTTAGTGAAGATGACGCCCATAGCTTAGGTTCGCATTTATCCATGCCAGCCACGATGTATGATGGTAAGAACGAGTATACAGCCGTAAAATTGGTCACCATTTGTCCTGATAATCCGAGCCGAAATTTACCAACCACAACGGCGATTATTACCGTGTCAAACAATGATACTGGTGAGATATTGGCAATTATGGATGGGGTTTATATTACCCAAGTGCGTACGGCAGCATTGTCAGGTATTGCGACCAAATATATGGCAAGCGCTGACTGTCAAAGTGTGGCGGTGGTCGGTTGTGGTGGCATGGCTTATGAGCAATTACATGCGGTAATGACAGTACGTCCTGAGATTAAAACAGTATATTTATGGAATAGAAGCAGGGAAGGCGCTGAGACTTTCAAAGTGAAATTTACTCGTGAGTATCCGCAATGGGACGTTACTATAACGGTTTGTGAAAATATCAATGATGCTGTCCGTGATGCAGATGTTATCAACGTCGCAACCCGCGCAACAGAAGGTTTGTTTGATCTCAACCATATTAAATCTGATGCACACATCAACGCAGTCGGTGCCTATCAGCCTTCAATGAAAGAGATAAGCAATGATGTCATTGCAAACAGTCGCATGGTCGTTGTCGATGATTTGGTTGGCAGTCGTCATGAAGCGGGCGATTTAATCCAAGCTCACGATAGTGTCGATTGTGCATGGACATGGGACGACCTCAGTGGTGACTTACAGGCGCTAGTCACAGGGGCGCTACAAGAAAAAACCGCTAAGTCTAATCATGGTGTTACGTTATTTAAATCGGTTGGTGCAGCCAGTTTTGATGCAGCAGTCGCTCTATATGTCGCACAACAAGCCGCACAAAAAAATCTTGGCTCGTCAGTTGAATGGTAATGCCATCTAAGTGAAAGTACGTAAAGATTGCTGTGTTTTTATTATGTAGCAAGCCAAAAAAAGCCCTCTTTCTAAATAAGAAAAGAGGGCTTTTTACATTGCTTTAAACGTTAAATTAATACGCCCTAGCATATTTTCAGAGCGGTTATTAATTTGGATTGTCTTTATTACGTTTGTCTTCGCGCCGCTGCTTACGTTTTGGGCTGGTGCGGTAGGTCAAATAACCACCGACAGCCATCACCGCAAGAAAAGCCACAATGTACATAAATATTGATGAGCCAATAAGTAGTGAGGCACCGATAATAGGAGTTGCATCCATGTCAAACATCCAGCTAAGGTTTATCAATAATTATGCAAGTGTCTGATTTCATTGTAAAGTAAATAAATTTAACTCAGGTGTAAGTTCCAGTGAACGCATGCGCGCTGCCTGATCGTAAACGTTAGCCGTCACAATCAGCTCGTCTGGCTCATACTGGGCAAGGAATGCCGCCAGTCTCGGTTTGACAGTTTCCACAGAACCGATGAATGACACTGACAATGCGCTATCCACCATCATTTTTTCAGCAGGGCTCCAGATACTGTCCATATCGTGAGTAGGTTTCGGCATTTGACCTGTTTCACCACGGCGCAAGCGTACGAAACTTTGCTGCGCAGAGGTAAAATGATACTGTGCAGTAGCATCGTCATCGGCGAGTAATAAATTGGCTGCCAGCATGACATAAGGCTTATCTAAATAGGCTGATGGTTTGAACTGTTCACGATAAGCTGTAATCGCTTGCCCAAGCATTTGCGGTGCAAAGTGTGAGGCAAACACATAAGGAAGTCCCAAATGCGCCGCTAACGTAGCCCCAAAAAGAGAAGAGCCTAATATCCAGATAGGAACGTTTGACTTTGCCCCAGGAAATGCCTGTACTGGGCTATTATCTGTACCGTTCCCTAAAAAGTACATCAATTCTTGGACGTCTTGCGGAAAGCGATCAGCATCTTGCATCTGACGGCGTAGTGCCTGAAAGGTTGCGCCATCAGTACCCGGCGCACGACCCAACCCTAAATCTACGCGATCACCATATAATGCCTGCAAAGTGCCGAATTGCTCAGCGATGACGAGCGGTGCATGGTTCGGAAGCATCACACCACCCGCACCAATACGTATATGCTTGGTTTGGCTACCGATATGCGCTAGTAGTACTGACGTCGCTGCACTAGCGATGCCCGGCATATTATGGTGCTCTGCCATCCAATAACGGTTTAAGCCGACTTTTTCTGCTTGCTGTGCTGTCTCAACTGTTTGGGCAATGCCTTCAGCGATGGTTTTACCTTCAGGCACGGGGGCTAGATCTAAAAAGGATAAGGGAATAGCGTTACTCATAAATCACCTGTTTTTATGATGCCGCCTTTCAACGACATGGTTATATTGGTATTTGATTCTAGTTATAAAAGAGACTAGCGACAGCAATGATAAACCAGCACCTCAAGAATCTAGGGCTAATTCAATATTGCTGTAACTAGTCGCTCAATAGTTCATATAATGGGGCGGTTCTATTGAATATAAAGGTCAGAAGTTAAGACGATAACAAATCTTAATAATGGTGTAGAGTTATAATAATCACATGCGTGGCAGTCGATTTTGAGTAGAAATGAGAATAGAAAATGACATCATTATCTGTTGATAACGATGCCATTGACGTTTAGTGAAAATATGAATTAATGGTTCTTTACTGGCTAAATTGTTTTTGACACAGTTCCATAAATGCTCGACCATACTGACGAATTTCTGCATCATCACGTACCGCCATCCAACTGGTAAAGCGCCCAAAGTGATCTACAGGTATCGCCGTTAAATTTTGATAGTGACTCGGTTCAAACGCCATCTCTGCGATAATACCGATACCCAAGCCCAGACCTACGTAAGTACTGATTACATCAGCATCGAGTGCTGCTAGTACGATATCTGGTTCCAATCCTGCTTCTTCAAAAGTTTTGTCAATCGCACCGCGCCCCGTAAAGCCACCGTGATAGGTCACAATCGGATAGCTGGCGAGGGTCGGCAAATCCACAGACTCGTGATTGGCCAGTTCGTGATCGCTTGGCACAATGACGCGATGCGTCCAGTCATAATAGCGATAGCAGCGTAAATAATTGTTATGAAGTAAAGACTCGGTTGCAATGCCAATATCTGCCTGCCCGCGAATGACCATCTGCGCGATGGTCTCTGGATCCGCTTGTTGTAGTATTAGGTTGACTTTGGGGAAACGCTCTTTAAACTCTTTGACGACTTGCGGCAATACATATCGCGCTTGCGTGTGAGTGGTGGCAATCGTCAGCGTGCCAATATTCGGATTATTAAAATCGAGACTTAGGTTTTCAATCGTACGGATTTCGGCGAAGATAGATTCGATATGCGGCATTAGTGCTGTGCCCATGGTCGTAAGACCCGTTAGGCGTTTGCCTTGACGGACGAATACTTCCGTTTTGAGCTGATTTTCAAGTGCCGCAATATGTTTTGATAGGCTAGATTGGCTGGTGTGCAGTACGGTCGCCGCCTGACTTAAGTTATAGCCATTAATCACCGTATGCCATACTGTCTCCAACTGCTTGAGCTGAATCTGTAAATGCCGCTGATTGACCACTACGTCGATTGCCATAACTAAATCCTATTGTATAAATATACAAACCCTGTCTGTATACAAAAGTGAAAATGTACAAATATGCAGTAAGCAGGTAGTGTAAAACAAAGTGTTTATTCTTGTATATACTTAATAGTTATCTATTTATACGTATTTGGAATATGTGATTAAAAGTATACATTGAAATTGTTTTTGAGTACTCAGAAGTACTGATAGAATCTTTCATCTGCTAGACTCAGCAACTCTTCATCTTCTAATGTGTCTCCATAAGCATATATAGTGTCAAAATTACTTAGATTATATTTTTGTTCAACCAACTGCTTTTTCGTTATTCCGCTACAGTCATCATTGAGATAGTTACCCGTCAATATACCATCAACGACATCTACCTTAGTACATATCAAGTCTAGTCCATATTTTATACACCATGGATTGAGATATAAATCCAAAGATGCAGAGACGATAACGACGATGTCTCCTCTTTGTTGATGCCATTTTATTTTTTCGAAAGCATTAGCTCTTATATAATTAGGTATCATCAGCTCAGAAAATGCTTCACCTTTTATTCTAAGCTGTCCCTCATTTGTCC
The DNA here is from genome assembly GCF_904846655.1 of Psychrobacter sp. NC44. NCBI lineage: Bacteria > Pseudomonadati > Pseudomonadota > Gammaproteobacteria > Moraxellales > Moraxellaceae > Psychrobacter > Psychrobacter sp. NC44. The sequence goes on from NZ_CAJHBN010000001.1 coordinate 314,179, forward strand.
CTTTAAAAGCGAAGTTATAAACTTTTTTTCGAATCTCGCTACCGTGTAATCTACCTAGCTTATATTTAACGATAGTTGGTAATAAAATGATTTTACCTACATTAATTTTTCTTTTATTTGCTGCGAATAATATAAATTTGGTAAAGGTGTCTGTGTTCGTTATGGTACCGTCAAAGTCAAATAAGGCTATATTCATAATTTAATTCTCTAATAAATAGGGCGTATTCATTATAATATTTACTTTGAATTAGATGTGATACAAACATAAAAAAACAGCCATCTTTCGATGACTGTCTTAGCTTACAACTTCAATAATGATACGATTTGCGGCTGCCTCTAGCGAAAACGATCCGCATTCATCACTTTATTCCAAGCAGTTACAAAGTCATGAACGAATTTTTCTAGGTTATCGTCTTGTGCGTAAAGCTCAGCGTAAGCGCGTAGTATGGAGTTTGAGCCAAACACTAGGTCTACGCGGCTGGCTTGCCATTTTACATTGCCAGTAGCACGCTCACGCACTTCATAGAGGGCAGGGGCGCCATTATTGTCTGTCTTAACGGGATGCCAAGAATAGCTCATGTCTGTCAAGTTCACAAAGAAGTCATTGCTAAGTGTTCCAGCACGCTCAGTAAAGACCCCTTGTTGGCTCTGAGCGTAGTTGGTATCCAAGACACGCATACCACCGATTAAAACGACCATTTCAGGTGCAGTCAAGCCCATCAGCTGAGTACGATCTAATAGCATCTCTTCAGGTGATATGGCATAGCTGCCTTTGATCCAGTTACGGTAGCCATCATGTCGTGGCTCTAAATCAGAGAAGCTCTCTGTTTCAGTCATCTCATCGCTCGCATCGCCACGACCCGCATCGAATGGCACTTCAATTTGAACACCTGCATTAGCTGCTGCTTTTTCAATGGCGGTGTTACCAGCGAGTACCACTAAATCCGCGATGCTGACGTCTTTATCAAAGTTCGTCTGGATGGCAGTGAGCGCCTCAAGTACGCGAGCCAATTGCTCAGGCTCATTACCTAACCAGTCTTTTTGCGGGGCTAAACGAATGCGTGCACCATTGGCGCCGCCGCGATAGTCTGAGGCGCGGAATGTACGAGCGCTATCCCAAGCGGTAATAATAAATTCGCGATGGTCGATACCACTGCCTAGTATCTGTGCTTTTAAGATCGCAATATCATCAGCGCTCAGATCAATATTGCCTTGTGGAATTGGATCCTGCCAAGTGAAGTCCTCGCTTGGCACATCCGCTCCTAAATAGCGAGATTTTGGCCCCAAATCACGATGGGTAAGCTTAAACCAAGCTTTTGCAAATACCTCATCGAAATATTCTGGATTTTGATGAAAGTTCTCTGAAATTTTACGGTAAGCAGGGTCTTTAATCATTGCCATATCAGCGTCGGTCATGATAGGGTTGCGGCGTACACTTGGATCATGTGCATCTAAAGGACGATCCTCTTCCTTGATATCGATAGGTTCCCATTGCCAAGCACCAGCAGGACTCTTAGTCAGTGCCCACTCATGATTTAGCAATAACTCAAAATATTCATAATCCCATTGGGTTGGATGCGTGGTCCATGCGCCCTCGATACCGCTTGAGACGGTGTCGCCAGCATTGCCTGTACCTTTAGGGTTGCGCCAACCTAGACCTTGCTCTTTGATATCAGCAGCTTCTGGCTCATCTTCTAATAAGGTAGCGTCACCATTACCATGACATTTACCAACCGTGTGACCACCAGCAGTCAAGGCGACCGTTTCTTCATCATTCATTGACATACGAGCAAAAGTGGTACGAATATCTTGTGCCGTTTTAATAGGATCGGGGTTGCCGTCGACGCCTTCAGGGTTGACATAAATCAAGCCCATCTGTACCGCTGCTAAAGGGTTCTCTAGTGATTCACGCTGATTATCATCTTCATAACGATTTTTGGTAGCCGCAAGCCATTCACGCTCAGAACCCCAGTAGATATCCTTTTCTGGATGCCAAATATCGGTACGTCCACCAGCGAAACCTAACGTTTTAAAGCCCATAGATTCATAAGCCATATTACCCGCTAGTATCATCAAATCTGCCCAAGAAAGTTTGTTACCATACTTTTTCTTGATTGGCCATAATAGACGACGTGCTTTGTCCAAATTGACATTGTCCGGCCAACTGTTTAATGGCGCAAAGCGTTGATTACCAGTGTTAGAACCACCGCGGCCGTCGGAGCGTCGATAAGTACCGGCAGAATGCCAAGCCATACGAATCATCAAACCACCATAATGACCCCAATCTGCAGGCCACCATGCTTGTGACTCAGTCATTAGATTTTTTAAATCTTGCTTGACGGCTTCTAAATCTAATTGCTTAAAGGCTTTTGCATAATCAAAGTCAGGATCCATTGGATTGGTTTTGTGATCCTGCTGATGCAAGATATCTAAGTTTAAGCTATTCGGCCACCAATCGGTTGCTGCCGAGGCGTTCGTAGTATGTGCTTGGTGCATGACAGGACAGCCACCCATGCTTGGACGTTGTGGCTCGTGCGAAGTATCTACATTTTCACTATGAATGGTTGGTCCATGACCATCTCCTTTATCATAAGTGGTGTTACTTGCAGCATCTGATGTTGAGTTTGAGTTAGTCATCATGTGGCTCCTAGGCAGTAATCAGATAAATAGCAATCGAGGGTGTTATTTACTATTGTTTGCAAAAATTATTTGTCATCTCTAGCATATAGAATAATTATTGATTTAGGGAACTAATTTATACAAACGCATTGTTTTGTAAAATAAATGATATATCTAATAAAATTATATTTTTTAAATATATAAAAGTAAGGATTTAGTAATAAGTTCTGGTTGTTGAAGCATTAATTATTAATGACTTATCAGGATGATGATGGGCTAATCACAAAAGAAAGGGGTTTGTATAAAATGGTTATGATGCAAAATGCGAGATTTTCCTTATTTTTATACCCATGCTCAATATGAAAGTAAACCCTAGTCTATAAGCTAGGTTTTATTAACCAGTAGAAAGAAAGGTTAATGCAAAAATATCGTTAGAATGTCTAGTCAAGGTCAGCGTTCTCAAGTACCATAATTCAATTTTGTTGTAATGGCTGTATTTGTGCAACGTTAAGCAATTTTTATCGATCCCGTTTATCAGTGCTATTTATCAGTGTCAGTTACCGATAGATGATACTAATGATTGATAAAAATTGTGCGCGGTTGTGTTCTTTTTCTTAAGTGCTAGTGAGCGATTATGTCTGCTGTCAAATCTGTGCCACCCAATCAATCAGCTGTCAAAAAATCATGGGGAGAGGCTGCAAAGGCTTATTTAGACCCTCGTGTCATTATCATGTTGTTTTTGGGCTTTTCAGCGGGTATTCCTATACTGCTTATTTTTTCAAGTTTATCACTTTGGCTGAGAGAGGCAGGCATTGATCGTAGTGTTGTGACCATGTTTAGCTGGGCGGCACTGGGTTATTCGTTTAAATTTATTTGGGCGCCATTAATAGATGCGCTTCCTGTGCCATTTTTGACCAAATGGTTGGGTCGTCGTCGCAGTTGGATGGTGGTATCACAGCTGCTTATCATATTGGCTATCTTTTTGATGGCAAATGTTAATCCAGTTAGTGAAGACGTTTTAGTCTACATGGCAGGCGCTGCGGTTTTGCTTGGCTTTTCTTCTGCCACCCAAGATATCGTGATTGATGCTTACCGCATCGAGCTTGCGCCGCCATCGATGCAGTCCATTCTATCCTCTATTTATGTGTCGGGTTATCGTATCGGCATGATCGTCGCGGGGGCAGGCGCGTTATATTTGGCAGATTTTTTTGGCTCGAATGAGACTTTTTATAGTTATGAGGCATGGCGAAATACTTACTACATTATGGCAGGTGTCATGACTTTAGGAGTATTAACCACGTTTGCCAGCTATGAGCCAACGGCTGAAATGTTGCAAAGTAAAAAGCAAAAGGGCAATTTAAAAGTATTTCTTATTTATTCTGCTTTATTACTTATCCCAGGTCTGATTTTTGGCATTATTTATCTGATCAATATTTTGATTAATACAGTGTTCGATAGCACATTGGCGATGATACCGTTAATGGTCATGCCAGCGATTAAGTTTTACTTTTTGGCACTGGTCGCTTGCGCACCGTTATTGCTGTTGTATTTCATCATCAATCAACCAAAAATTATCAATAAAGCCCCATTGGTTGCTGAAACTCGCGAAGACTACGTGAGATTGGTGGCGCTATTTGTATTTTCTGTGATCGCTTTTATCGCCGCTTATATATTGATGGGGCCAGTACTGCCAGAGTTTGAAGGAGCATTCTCCAGCTTCTTTGTTGAAACATTGCATCTGCTGATAAGCTTGGGTGTAGCGATAGTAGCAGGTTATGCATTAGTGCAAGTAGGGTTGGTGAAAAAAGAAGTAGCCATGGCTACTTGGGTTGAGCCGATTTTAGACTTTTTTAGACGCTATGGCAAAAAGGCGTTATTACTATTGGCGCTCATTGGACTATATCGAATTTCAGACATTGTGGCAGGCGTGATTTCCAACGTTTTTTATCAAGACATGGGGTTTAGTAAAACAGATATTGCCAATGCAGTGAAACTCGTCGGCGTGATTATGGCGATTGCAGGTGGGTTCTTAGGTGGGCTATTGGCACAGCGTTTCCGTATGATGCATGCCATGATGATTGGCGCTATTCTTGCGTGTGCGACCAATTTATTGTTTGTACTACTAACTTACAACCCAGGCAGTTTGCCGTTTATGTATGTTGCGGTCATATTTGATAACTTAGCCGCAGGGCTGGCGAGTGCCGTGTTTATTGCTTTCTTATCTGCTCTAACGTCTATTCGTTTTACGGCAGTGCAGTATGCGATTTTCTCTTCATTAATGACGCTCATTCCCAAGGTGATGGGCGGTTATTCAGGTGCTATCGTCGATAATATGGGCTATCCATTTTTCTTTATCTTTACTTTCGCTATTGGGATTCCGATTTTGGTATTGATTTACTTTGTTGATAAACATATCGTCATTGGTGATAACGATGATATTTATGGCGATGACAATAATGATGGAAGCAGTGATAAGTTGGCCAAGGCGAATCCAAACCTGACCGACACCAAAGAGCCACCACGCGCGTCAGAGTAGGCTAAGCAGTATTTTATTCTCATTGATTCATCATATTTTTAAGAGTTACTTATGACAGCATCGACTATTCGTCAAATAAAGCAGCACATTCAGCAATTGACGAATGAGACTGCAAATAGCAAGCTACCGTCATTTTGGCTGACCGATTGGCTGTTGTATGTCGTTGATAAGCCTGCGATAGCGCTAATCACAGATGAAGGTTGCCAGCTAACAGACAGTGAGTTTGAGCAATTCAATGCAGGTGTAACGAAGATGCAGCAAGGAATGCCACTTGCGTATTTGACTGGTCAGCAAGAGTTCTGGTCGCTGACGTTTACTGTCAATAAGTACACTTTAATTCCGCGACCTGATACTGAGATACTGATTGAGCAAGTATTAACTTGGATAAAATATCAGCCAAACAGTGTCAGCAGCCCAAAACGGTTACTGGATTTAGGGACAGGTTCAGGCTGTATTGCGATTAGTCTCGCTCACGAGTTAAATACGCAGCGTTCAGACAGTAAGGCCGAAAGCTGGCAAGTCGTTGCGGTGGATATGTCGCCAGAAGCGCTCAAGGTTGCTCAGCACAATGCAGCTATCAATGATGTTGCTGATATTGAGTTTATACAAAGCAGTTGGTATGACGAGCTGCCCAGTCATGGTGAGCTATTATTTGATGTGATTGTTTCTAACCCTCCTTATATCGATGAGGAAGATGAGCATTTGGCACGCCTTGTAGCCGAACCTATTAGTGCCTTAAGTGCCCCCAATCATGGGCTTGCCGATATAGAGCATATCGTAGGACAGGCACCGAAATACTTGCGTGTCGGTGGGCTGCTGGCTATCGAACATGGTTTTGACCAAGGTGATGCCGTTCGCAAGTTGTTTGTAGACAGTGACTTTGAATCTGTGCGTACAGTACAAGATTATGGTGGTAATGATCGTGTTACGCTGGGTCAAATTAAGTCATCAGATTTTTGTTAGTAGACTTCTTTAATAATAGGTTATTGGTAATAAATATGGCGCACACATCAGATGAAGGGCAGTTGTTGGATGAGGAGCTGCTGCGTTATGCGAGGCAGATATTATTAGATGGTTGGGATATTGACGCTCAACTACGCTTAAAATCAGCTCGTGTGGTTATGATAGGGGCAGGCGGGCTTGGTTGTCCTGCTTCTGAGACGCTGGTGCGTGCAGGACTTGGGCAAATTCATCTTATAGATGATGACGTCATTGAAGCCAGCAACTTGCAGCGCCAAACGCTGTTTTTACCTGAGGATATCGGTAAAACTAAAGCGCTAACAGCGGCGCAAATGCTAGAGCGTATTAACCCTTTAATTACCGCTCGCGGTACAGTTGCAAGATTAAGCGAAGACAATGCTTATGAATTGCTCGATATGGCGACAGGCAAGCCTCATTTACTTTTAGATTGCACCGATAATTTTGCTACGCGTGATGTCATCAATTGTATTAGCGTGCGCTATAAAATCCCGCTATTATCTGCCTCAGCCATTGCGATGCAAGGTCAGTTGGCGCTGTTTGAGCCGCAACTAAACACTGGTTGTTATCACTGCGTGTTTGGTTCGGTAGTACTTGATGCAGCGGCTGATGAGCGTACGTGTGCCAACTCAGGTGTGCTAGCGAGTACCACTGCTATCATGGGTAATTTGCAAGCGAATGCTGCTCTGCAGTATTTGGGATTAACCAAAAATCCACTGACAAATAAGCTATTAATATGGGATGGTAGCCAGATGCAGCAACGGCTGATGGGCTATAGAAAAGATGCGCAGTGTCCTGTCTGTGGTAGTCATTAGTTATTGTTCATTAGTGACTGTGTAACTTGTCATTATTTATGATCGCCTATTCTCAAAAACCTTTCTTATGACCATAGTTGTTTTTTATGAAAATTCATCGTCCGCATTTATTAAAGCATACCTTCAATGTCATGAACCGTGTTCGCCAAACAGCCAGCGTGGCAGGTTTATCTGCGCTGAGAGTGGCAAAAGGTGAAAAGCCTGATGCCACATTATTAAAAGAAACGTTTGAGCAATTGGGCACGACTTATATCAAGATTGGTCAGTTTATCGCCAGTACGCCGTCACTGTTTCCACGTGAATATGTAAAAGCTTTTCAGAGCTGTCTGGATCAAACCACGCCATTGTCCTATGCTTATATCGAGCAGGTATTGAAAGAAGAGTTGGCGGTTGATGGCATGACGCTTGATGATAAGTTCGCCCATATCGACTCAAATCCACTAGCATCAGCCTCTATTGCTCAAGTTCATGCGGCACGGTTGCATAATGGCGATGAAGTCGTATTAAAGGTACAAAAGCCTGACGTCGAGACCATTATGCAAACCGATTTGGGCGTATTGCATGGGGTGACTAAGTTACTTGAGATCTTGATGCCGTCGATGAAGTTTGCCAGTATTGCGCCGATTATCGATGAGATTCGCCTGCGAATGCTTGCCGAGACGGACTTTATCGCTGAGGCACAAAACATCCGCGATTTTCAGCAGTTCTTAGCCGTATCGGGCAATACACGCGTGGTAGCACCCAAAGTATATGAAGAGCTGACGACCAAGCGTGTACTAACCATGAGCCGCTTGTACGGCGTCTCTATGGTCGATGAGTCGCTCATGCGTCAGTATTGTGCTGATCCTGCGCAAGTCATGGCGGATACCTTGAATACGTGGTTTGCCAGTCTCATGCTGTGCAACAGTTTCCATGCTGACCTGCATGCGGGCAATTTGATGCTATTAACCGATGGTCGTATTGGCTTCTTGGATTTTGGTATTGTCGGTAAGCTAAAAGCTGAGAGTTGGCGTGCGTGCATGGGTATGATGCAAGCTATGCAGGACAGTGACTATCAAGCGATGGCGCGCCATATGATTGATATGGAAATGACCCATGGTGGCAATAAAGTCGATGTAGTGGCATTGGGTAATGATTTGCAGCGTATGATGAAGACTATTATGGCGGAGGACAAATCCTTTACCAGTGGTGTGCCTTTTAATAGTAAAGAGCAAGCCGATGAGCTAAATAAAATGATGCTTGAGATTGTAGAAGTCGGTAAGCGTCATGGTATTCATTTCCCACGTGACTTTGCTTTATTGACCAAGCAGATGCTGTATTTTGATCGCTTTATGCGTACGCTGGCACCTGATATGGATATGTTTAGTGATCAACGCGTACAAATGCTAGGACACACAGAAACAGATGTGACCATGCCGCCAATAGTAAACGTATCGTAGTTTTCGCTTGTATGTTTGATTATTAATCTGCCGCTGCTCTTGAATGCTCTAACACAAAGGATTGTGTGCTAATGGCCGCAAAAATGGCTCTGTCATGATGACTGCTCTCAAAAGCCGTGCTTTTCCTCATATTACCAATGAAGCTGCCATTGCCTGTATTGGTATGTACTGCATGGCAGTCGTCATGGGCTATGGACGTTTTTTGTTTACTGCCACCTTACCTGATATTATGGTGCAACTGTCGATTTCAACGACGATTGCAGGCTGTCTTGCCTCTATCAATTACATCGGTTATTTTATCGGTGCCCTCATCGCCATGTTTGTGCCTCAGCGTTCAACGTGGCAAGCACTGACACTGTGGGCGATTATAAGTGTCGTCACAACGATGCTACTTGTCGTACCTGATATGTCATTAACTCTATGGTATCTCATTCGTCTAATCGCAGGTATTGCAAGCGGGGTAGCGATGATTTTAAGCTCATCGTTTGTGATTCAAAGCTTAAGTCCTGAACGCCGCTCTGTACTGTCGGCAGTACACTACGCAGGTATTGGTGTGGGCATCAGTGCCTCTGCCATACTGACGTGGTGGTTGTTAATATTGGGCTATCATTTTGATGTCATTTGGTTGGTAGCAGGCTTTACAAGTTTACCTCTGGTATGGCTACTCTATGCGGTAAAACCAAGACAAACAAATGGTTCCGACTTGCTGCGGACTGATCCTAAACAGCACGTGTCAGTGCATCAAACCTATTTGAGCTTTAAGCGCGCTTTGTATGAGGCCATTGCTGGTCATCGTAAGGCTATTGCTTTGCTGTCAGCGAGCTATGTACTGGCAGGATTCGGTTATATTACCTCTGCGACCTTTTTGCCAGTCATGGCAGCACAGCGGCTCACGACGCAGACGTATGCTGGATTGCTCATTTGGCTAGTCGTTGGTGTGTTTGCGATGTTATCAAATCCACTGTGGGGCGCACTTGCCAAACGAATTGGTGAAATAAAAACATTAATAGGTTTAACAATATTACAAGCATTTGGCATGTGCTTGCCCATATGGTTCGACGGCGCTATTGGGTTGTATGGTAATGCTGCTATTTTAGGGCTGACATTCGTAGGTATGGTGTCGATGACGCTCACTTTGATTAAAAACATCAATCCTGCTTACTCAAATTTGCTGATAGGATTGGCAACTTTGGCTTATGCATTGGGTCAGTTCTTGGGACCATTGGTGACGGTAGCATTGGCAGGGCAGGACGACAATTTCAATGCAGGGCTACTCGTTGCCGCCGCTGGATTGATGGTTGGATTGGTGCTGTTACTATTGTTTCGTCGACAGCCACCGACTACCATTTAAACGACACTACTAAACCACACTACGATTAAATATTTCTCGCAACTCAAAACTGGTATGCACTTGAGCAACACCTTCGATACGATTGAGCCTATGTAATAAAAACTCCTCATAATGTGCCATATCGCGTACCCTTACCTTGATAAGGTAGTCTTCCGTACGACCCGTGACAATGCTACAGCTAATGACTTCATCAAAGCTCTGAATCTTGCGCTCAAATTGCTCAAAGCGCTCAGCCGTATGGCGGTCCATACTAATCGCGATAAAGACGGCGAGCGGGTAGCCAAGTTTTTGCGCATCTGTTTTGGTGTGATAACCTGTGATAATACCAGCATCTTCTAAGCGTTTAATACGGCGTGCACAAGGCGTGGCTGACAGGTTGACGCGTTCGGCAAGCTCGGTGATACTCATACGTGCCTGAGTTTGCAATACGCGCAAGAGCTGTCGATCGATCTCATCAATATCGGCTAAATATGGACTATCCAGATGACTGTTTGGCATGATCTGTTGCTTTATTAGTGAATTCAGCTAATTATACTGATTAAATTGTATTTTTTCACTAAAATAGCGCCATATATTATCAAAGAAAGCTGATTTCTATTGCATAAACTCTGATATTATTATGGTATAAACATTGGTTATCTCGTATGATAAACATTGATCTAATCACCAGCCGTCCAGCTAAAAACATAAATTCCCATATCATCTAAGGATTGATTATGTCTGACCAAGCCAAACGCACTGTAGCTTCAACGACTGCAAAGATTACACCCAAAAATGCCGCTTTTGATTATAAAAAGTATCGTCCATTTGCTTTTGCGCCATCGCTGTCAGATCGTACTTGGCCGAGCAAAACGATTGAAAAGTCACCAATTTGGGCAAGTGTGGATCTGCGTGATGGCAATCAAGCACTGATTGACCCGATGACGATCGAACAAAAAATGCGTTTTTTTAAAACGTTGGTTGAGGTTGGTTTTAAAGAAATTGAAATTGGCTTTCCATCAGCGGCGCAGGTTGAGTTTGATTTTGCTCGTAAACTTATCGAAGAAAATCACGTCCCAGACGATGTGACTTTGCAGGTATTGGTACAGGCTCGTGAGCATTTGATCGCCCGTACGTTTGAGTCATTGAAAGGCGCGAAGCGTGCGATTGTCCATGTTTATAATTCAACGTGCCGTGTACAACGTGAAAAGGTCTACGGTAAAGATAAAGCTGAAATCAAAGAAATTGCTGTTACTGGTGCTAAATTATTGGTTGAATATGCGGCTAAATACCCAGAAACAGAGTGGGTATTCCAGTATTCACCAGAGAGCTTTAGTCAAACGGAAACTGAATATGCTGTAGAAGTCTGTGATGCGGTCTGTGATGTGTGGCAACCACAACAAGGGCAGGAAGTAATTTTAAACTTGCCAGCGACGGTTGAAGCGTCTATGCCCAATGTTTTTGCCGACCAAGTCGAATATTTCTGCCGTCATCTTGCCCAGCGTGAGCATGTCATTATCAGCTTGCATACGCATAATGACCGTGGCTGTGCGGTTGCAGCAGCAGAGCTTGGGGTATTAGCGGGCGCCGATCGTATCGAAGGTACGCTATTGGGTAACGGTGAGCGTACGGGTAATATGGATATCATGGTCATGGCGATGAACTTGTTTAGTCAAGGTATCGATCCAGAGCTTGATTTTAGTAACATGAGCGAAATTGTACAAGTGGTCAGCGAATGTAACAATTTGCCCTTACATCCGCGTCATCCATACGTCGGCGAATTGGTCTTTACGGCCTTTAGTGGCTCGCATCAAGATGCCATCAAAAAATCTCTCGATTATAACGAAAAGCATCAAAACGAGACGGATAACGTTTGGGATGTGGCTTACTTGCCAATTGATCCGGCGCATATCGGTCGTAGTTATCAGGATGTGGTACGTATCAATAGCCAGTCTGGTAAAGGCGGTGTGGCTTATATCTTGCAGCGCAACTATGGCTTTAATTTGCCGCGCTGGATGCAAATTGACTTCAGCGGCGTGGTACAGAAGCAAGCTGAATCAGCTGCTCGCGAATTGCAGAATGATGAAATCTTACAAACCTTTGAAGACACGTATCTACAGCAAGGCAGTTTTGAGCTATTAGATTATACGGTCAATAATAAAGGCGGTGAAGTCTACTTTACTGGTCAAGTACAAATGAATGGGGACATCATTAATATTGATGGCACTGGTAATGGTCCATTATCATCGTTTATAGACGGACTTGCCCAGCACACTGGTAAATCTATCCATGTTATTAATTACGCTGAGCATGCCATCAATCCACAGCACAATAGCGGTGATGGCATCGATGATGATACCAATAATGACAACAAAACCAATGCCAATGCCGCTGCTTACATTCAGTTGAATGTTGATGGGGAGGTTTATTCTGGTATTGGCACTTGCAGCAGTACTGTATCAGCGATGCTTAAAGGCGCCTTATCAGCGTTTGCTCAAGCAGTTAGTACTATCACTGCTTAATGTCTTTATGATCGTTTTGATAACTTGTCGCTATAACGCTGTCGCTTCTTGTCTTTAGCAAGTAAAGCGATGGCGTTATTTTTTGCATGAAAAAAGACAGTCTATATGTAGAAAGTAGACATTTATGATTATCGCCTATCTTGCAGTTGGCTAAAGCATCGCGACTAATAGCATAATGTTACTTGTGTTTTTGATGTCTAAGACTTACGCTAATGTACATAACTCATATTATTATATTATTATAAACAAAAGGTTAATTATGGAACCTATCTCACTTGCTTCATTTTCATTGGCTGCTATTTTGGCGTCATTGCCAGTAAATGGCGAAGTGGTCACTAAACCGACTATTACCACTCATATCAGCCCAGCTATCGCAGGACAATGGGAAATCGACTTAGACAGTAGTATCACGATGACCAAAGAAGCCAAAGCCAGACAAGCTGTAGCAAAAGAGCTGAAACAGACAAAAAGTGATGAGCCAGAAGTAACTGCTGGTACAGAAGGCGGTGTCCTTGTGCAAAGTGAAAAGCGCGTCCTTAATATTAAGCCAAATACCAACAACCAGTTAAAGGTCTCTGCCAAAAAAGCAAGCCAGTGCCGCGAGCTATACAATTTTGCGGCCGATAATGAGATGTGGGCAGTGAGTGGCAAAGAGTGGACATATGGTCGTTACCTAATCACGCACCGCGAAGAAGGGCTGCCCATTATTGCGCTAAAAACAGTCTATGACAACAATGAAGTAGATTGTTCAGGTAACCAAATCGACCAAACTGACGAAGCGTTGATTGCGTTTTTAAACCACGACGGCAACCAAATGCAGTGGTGTGCGGATCCTGATGGTAATGAATGCTTTATGAATTTTAATAGAGTGTTGCCATAGCACTTTATCGTTAATCATAAGACTTAAGACCATTTTTTTCTACAATAGAAACATAAAAAAACCGCTATCTAAATAGGTAGCGGTTTTTTTATGTTTAACAATGAATCAAAGCAGGTTATACATCCGCCTTCTTTTTATTGCCAGTTAGAAGCTCTCTTTCAAGGTAATGAATATTTTGTGCTTCGTGAATAAAATTGTCATCTGCCAAAATGACATCGCGATGCAGCGGGATATTGGTTTTAATACCCTCAATCACCAATTCATCGAGTGCATGCAGCGTCTTAGAGACGGCTTGCTGGCGCGTTTGACCATGGCAGATAAGCTTGCCAATCAATGAGTCATAATAGCTTGGAATCTCGTAGCCCGGGTAGAGGTGCGAGTCAAAGCGTACACCAGCACCACTGGGGGCAAATAACTGAGTGACTGTACCAGGACAAGGCATAAAGGTGGCTGGATCTTCAGCATTGATGCGACATTCAATGGCATGGCCTTGAATTTCAATCTCGCTTTGACGATAAGACAAACCGTAGCCGGCTGCGATTTTTAACTGCTCGACAACCACGTCGATGCCAGTAATCATCTCAGTTACCGGATGCTCAACTTGCACACGAGTATTCATCTCAATAAAAAAGTATTCATTATTTTCAAATAAAAACTCAAAAGTACCGGCACCGCGATATTTCACCAACTCACATGCTTTAACGCAAGCATCTAAGATAGGCTGACGTACATCATCAGGGATATCAGGCGCAGGGGCTTCTTCTAATACCTTTTGGTGACGACGTTGCAATGAACAATCTCGATCGTATAAGTGAATGGCATTACCGTTACCATCGCCAAGCACTTGTATCTCTACGTGGCGCGGATTTTGTAGGTAGCGTTCCATATACACGGTATCATCACCAAACCACAGCTCAGCTTCTTGCTTAGCAGCCTGTACTTGCCCAATGACTTCTTCGAAGCGCTCAACCACACGCATACCGCGACCGCCGCCGCCAGAAGCGGCTTTAATCAATAACGGAAAGCCGATATGGCGTGCTTGCTCTTCAGCATTATGCAACGTTACCGCGCCCACTGAACCAGGGACGGTCGGTACGCCAGCTTTTTTCATCGCATTAATGGCAGAGACTTTATTGCCCATTAATCGAATATGATCAGCATTAGGACCAACGAAAGTGAGACCTGCTTCTTCGACGCGTTCAGCGAATTCAGCATTTTCAGCCAAAAAACCATAACCCGGATGGATAGCGTCGGCACCAGTGATTTCAGCTGCGGTTAAAATAGTATTGATATCAAGATAGCTTTGATTGGCATTGGGTTTGCCAATACAGATTGCCTCATCAACAAAGCGCAGGTGCATCAAGTTTGCATCAGCTGTGGAGTAGATACCGACGGTCTCTATGCCAAGGGCTTTGCAGGCTCGAACGATACGTAGGGCAATCTCACCTCTATTGGCGATGAGCAGTTTTTTTATCATGGGGTCATCCTTGTCGAAGCGGCGGTCATTGATAGAGTCGTTATTTTAGGCACCATTAAATCGAGCTACGATAAAGATAAAATAACTCAAGCTAAAATGCCAAATGATAACGAAATCTCTATCATAATGAGGTAAAGGTTGGTAAATAGTGTCGTTAAGCTCTATAGCGTATGACGGGTTGACCAAACTGTACCACTTCGGAGTTATCGACTAAGATTTCGTCAACGACACCACTTTGCGTTGCCTCAAGAGGATTCATAATTTTCATGGCTTCGATGATGCCCAATGTGTCACCAGCTTGCACCTTTTGTCCGACCTTTACGAATGGCGGATCATTAGGGCTAGGGGCTGAGTAATAAACACCAACCATCGGCGATGTCTCAACGCTACCCGCTTTTACCGCTGGCTTTGCTTCAGCAGTGATAGGGGTAATGCCAGCAGCAGGTGCGGCCATCATGGTCGGTGCAGGCGCATCATAGTGACGAGTTAAGCTGATGTGCTCATCATCTGAGCTGATTTCTAAATTAACCAGTTCACTTTCTTCCATGAGGGCGATTAGGGTGCGTATTTTTTCAATATCCATAGTTTTAATTTTGCCTTCTACTAATTTCAAGAAATAGTGTAACTAAATATTGTGTAGGTAATTGCTAATGATACCTATATTCATGGCAATGAGCAATCGATGTACAGTTGTTAACTGAGTTTTTTTACATATTATGACGTAAGCATTTCTTACGAGTAAGAAATGCTTAATGATTTATCATAGTCTATGTGACCATGTAGCGCTAGTCATGGTTAGTAGATACTGCATTTACATCAGTATAGCTGATGCATTAACCCCACATCGTCGTCAGACGCTTTTGTTGATAGCGCAGGCGTAGGGTGAGTAGAATAGACGATAAGAATAAACCCGTGATTAATGCCATCCAAAACCCTTGTGCGCCTATATCGGTGAAGCGCACCAAATAAACACCGAGTGGCAATGCCACCAGCCAGTAACAGAACAACGTGACCCACATTGGGATCGTGGTGTCTTGCATGCCGCGCAATATACCAGCGACGTTGACTTGCCAGCCATCGAACAGCTGATAACCAAGAGCAAAAATAAGTAAATGCATAGATTGCGTGATAACGGCTGGGTTATCAGAGAATGCGGCTGCCAATTGCGGCCTAAATAGCCAAATACCAATCATACAAGTGAGCGCAATCAATACTGTCCAGATAAGACCAGTGGCTTGCACTTGACGTAACGCTATGAGGTTTTTTTCGCCAAAACGATTGGATACCATTATTGTCAGTGCCATCGCGACCGATATCGGAATCATAAACAGCTGGGAAGTCACTGCTAATGCCACCTGATGCGATGCGGTTGCTAGCTCACCTAATGGACTGATAACAAGAGCGCCCAAGCTGAACAAACTGGCTTCAAAAAAGATAGAGATACCAATCGGAATACCAAGTTTAAGGAGCTTTTTAATCTGTGCACGATTAGGACTGGCAAAGGCATAAAAGAAGCGCGTGCTGGCAAACTGCTGTCGCTTAGTGAAGCTGGTATAAGCCGCCAGTAATAAAACATTTATCCATAACACAATAGCCGTTGCGACCCCGCAGCCTGCGCCGCCCATTTCGGGCATACCAAACAGACCGTGGATAAATATATAGTTAAGGGGAATATCGGCAAGTAGTCCGATGATACTAATCACTGTCACCGGCTCAGGTCGCCCAAGTGCTTCGCAATAACTGCGTAGTACCGCATAGACAGCCAGTGCGGGAAAACCAAACGACACGCCATGCAAATACTGCGTTGCTATCGGTTGGATGTTTTCAGGCACACCCATGACCCCAAGTACATTGGGTGCTAAATTAACGATGATAAAGCCCATAATACCAATGACACTGGCGGTCCATAAAGACTGCTGCGTGATATGTGGCACTTGATGGTGCTTATTTTGACCGATCGCCTCACCAATAAGAGGGGTGGTGGCGATTAAAATACCAGTGGCTAATAAAAACAGCGGCAGCCAAATACCAGAGCCAACGGCGACGGCAGCCAAATCAAGCGCGGAGACTTGACCTGCCATGATAGCATCGACCACACCAAGTGCTGCTTGGCAAAACTGAGTAATTAAAATAGGAAGCGCGAGCACGCCTAAGCGTAAGCTGTAGCTTTTAAAATCTCTAAAAGATAATGGGAAAACCATAGTGAGCAACTTTTTATTCTTTGCGGTAATTATGATAGATGAGCAAATATTGCCATCAACAAAACAATAGCGAGACAGTCATACCCTGACCAAAAACTTGAGCGGAAAAGCAAATGAGAATGAGGACATGCTCTAAGCAAGTTTAACCAAGCCAATCTAGTTTTTTGGCTGGATGTAAAAGGGGGAGTCGTGCCGACGATAATACTCCGATAAATAATATGAGCAAGCCTATATAGACAGAGTATGCAAAAAAAAGTCAGGCACAAAAATAAAAATAACCCGTCAATCCAAGCAGTGGATTGACAGGTCATAAATAAATAGAATGGTAAAGAAGCCACGCTATGATGTCAACGCTTTAAAAGCGTTGTATCGATCTTAAAAACTGACTGTGAAAGGTAATCGATTCAATAGAGCGTGCACTGGACGATAACCGTTCTAATTTATAGGCACATCAGCAGGCATTTATAGCGACTCAGGCAAATCTTGCACCACTGCTTGATAGCCAATCAAGGTATTATTGGCATCAAATGCTTGCACGACAATCACGTAATTGGTGAACATGACTGGAATAACAGGAGCAAACTGCGTTTCAAGATTACTTAATATCACGTTCTGCACATAGCCGTTGGCACCAGACTCGGCTTTATTGACATCAATTTGGCTGACCAGTAAATGCTTGGTATTGGCAGGATTTTGCCAAGTGACAGTCTTTTGACTGCCATTACCGATGACATCAAGAGTCATTTTGCCCAGACTATAATCAAGTGGGTACGTCTTAAAATTAGAGCGATCGCTGATGGTGTAGGTGACGTTGCAATTTTTTTCGCTACTGGTCAGTTTTTTACCGCCGATGCCATCCTGATACTCAAAGCTACCTCTCCAAGGTGATCCTGCTTCTTTTTCCTCAAAGCTCCCCGCAAAAGTGGTTAATAAGTTTGGTGTTTCTACGCCCAAATCATTGACATATTTAATGTCTAAAAACGCTAACGTATCGAGACTGCCTGTTATTTTACCCGCGATATAGTTGTCAACCTTAATGGCTGAGTTGATACCCAAAGTGTTATTTTCTTGGCAGGCTTGCTGCTGATAACTAACGCTACCATCGACGCTGCCAGCGCCATCTTTGCTGATGTCAAAGTAAACGGCACCGATATCGATATCGTCGTTGTCACCATCGTCAATCTCAATAAAGTGTCCGACATATAAACCGCCGCGACCGCCTTCTGGGGTTATTTTATCCAAGAAATTATCGAGTGATTCTTCTGGTAAAAATACCGACTCCAAAATCTCAGCCATGGATTTTTCATCATCGCTCAGCTTATCTTCGACTTCTTTATACTTCTCTTTGACCTTGTCTTCCACACGATCATATTCATCTTTCACCTGATCTTCTATTCGGTCATATTCCTCTTTCACCTTGTCCCCGTCACTGCCACAGGCGCTAAGGGTCAGACTGAACATGCTGACGGTTAATACAGATAATAGTAGTTTGGGTGCGCTCATAAGCGGGTCCTGATAATGGGGATAAAGGCATGATAAAGAAAATCGATAAATGAATTGTTGAGCATAAATCGCAAATATAGCAAATTTTTTGCAGACAGCGCATCAATAAGTGTTCGTTGATAACACTAAAAACCTTACTCAATCGTTACTATCTCACCACTGGTTGCTCAGATAGTAGATGAAGGGTTTCTGCCATATCCATAATGGCGTACCAGTGTTTGGCGTCTAGTGGAATCACGGTAAGTTGCTCACAGCCTTTTCTCATTAATAGTGAATCCTCAAGTGCGGGTAAAAATTTAAGGGCTGATAGTGGTAGAATATCAATAAATGCTTGCTCAAAAGTGACGTCTACCATATACCAGCGTGGCTCATCTTCGGTGGCAATAGGATCGTAATGACGGTGCTCAGGATGGAACTGGCAAGGGTCAGGGTAGCCTGCTTTGCTTACCGTCATGATGCCAGCGACGCCAGACGGCTTAGCGCTAGAGTGATAAAAGAACACCTTGTCGCCGACCTGCATCTCGTCACGCATGAAGTTACGAGCGCGGTAATTACGCACACCATCCCAACTGTCGGTCTCTAGGCGTTGCAAATCATCAATACCAAAAAACTTGGGGTTAGACTTCATTAACCAATAAGCCATATCTTTATCCTATTTATCATTATCAGCCATTCATTATTTGCAATATCACTTTATGCAATGTCATTTAATACAATGTCACTTTATGCCATCATTCTTCACTATTTTGCCTATAAAAGTACAGGGTTAACATGGATGTTTGTGACTGGTTTTGTTATTGATCGGCTTTTCTTTAAGATAGCCTTTTTTTTAATCACATTAGCCGTTATCCTAGCGTTACTTTCTGCTAGTGACAGCAGTCATCCATTTATGTAACCTTTTTTATAGATACCTTCGTTTATGTCAAATATTACACCTGCTCATTTTTCTGATAATCTCAGCATCTCTAATAATACTGCGAGTGGGATACAGGTAAGCGCCATCCCACTGGCGCTTTATATTCATATCCCGTGGTGTGTCAAAAAATGCCCTTATTGTGATTTTAATTCGCATGAGCTGCCGATGGATACGCAGCTATCTATGTATGACGAATATGTGGATGCGCTGCTGTCAGATGCCGCCATGCAGCAGTCGTTAACCCAAGCGCGTGAAATCAGTTCGATTTTTATCGGTGGTGGTACGCCTTCACTGCTACCCATTGCGCAATACCAGCGATTGTTTACTGGCTTACGCAACATTTTTAAGTTTGCTGATAGCATTGAAGTGACGATGGAAGCCAATCCGGGCACGCTTGAGCATGCGCCTTTTGCCCAATATTTAGAGGTGGGTATCAATCGTTTGTCGATAGGGGTACAAAGTTTTGCTGCTGATAAGCTCAAAACCCTTGGTCGCATACATGACCCTGCACAAGCATTGTCAGCGATTCGTGCGGCTCGCGAGGCTGGGTTTGAGCGAGTCAATGTCGATTTGATGCATGGGCTGCCGCAGCAAACGATGAATGAGGCGCTGAACGATATCCAGATGGCGCATGATGCTGGGGCGACGCATATTTCTTGGTATCAATTAACGATTGAGCCCAATACCGTATTTTACCGTAGCCAGCCGATTTTGCCAGATGAGGATAACTTGGCAGATATTGAGCAGGCAGGTCAAGCGTTGTTGCAGCAGTTGGGCTACCATAATTACGAAGTATCCGCGTGGGCAGGCGCGTCAGATGAGGCATGCTGTCACAATGTTAATTACTGGCAATTTGGTGACTACCTAGCGATTGGTGCGGGCGCGCATGGCAAAGTAACGATTGCTCATGAAGCATCAGCATTAACAGAGAATGGCTTAAAGAATGACTTGCTAGCAGACTCTGGTATTTATCGTTTTAGTAAGTCACGACTGCCTAAAGATTATGTGGATTATCAAGATAACACTGATTCTTCTGTTAAACAAAGCGCACCAAAAATGGTGGGTTGGCAGGAAATTGACAGTGAGGAGTTGGTCAGTGAGTTTATGCTGAATGCGCTACGTCTACATGACGGTGTCGCTTGGTCGATGTTTACCGCAAGGACAGGGCTGAGTTACGATGATATTGCTATACAAGTGGCGCAATTGATTATTCAGGGATTGCTAGTAGACAGTACTGAGCGGCTACAGCCAACGCTATTGGGTCAACGTTATCTCAATCAGATATTGCGAGCCTTTTTATAATTGGAGATATTCACGGTGTCTTTAATGTCAGTCTTTACTATCGAAAAATAAAGTCATAAAAAAAGGCTTATCACATAAATGATAAGCCTTTCAAATACGCAAAAAAAATCAATACTTAGATTTTATTTTGTACGTCTTGTGCGCCGCCAGTAACAGCTTCGCCAGCGCTTGATACGTCTTGGCCCAAACCTTTAAAAGTGTTGCAACCAGTTAGAACAAACATAGCAGTTAAAGATGCAATGATTAATTTTTTCATAATAGAATCCTCAAAAATGGGTCGTTATAAATAATAACAGTGATGCTAAGCATTAGGCTTGAGCCTCACTGAGGGGTTATTGGATAAGATAATAATTGATAAATACTATCTCGATATCCGTTAGAGACATCATAGTGAAAGTTAAAAACTGTGCAAAGTATCAAAATGTAATTATTGGCAGTAAACTGTAACTTTTAATTACCTTTTGCTCAGAAATTCAAATAACCATCATCTTAGTAGAGTCTGTCCACGTTATCTTGGATCGACGATAACACGCAGATTTGACGACTTAAGGAGTCGATATGACCACCCATATTGTGTTGGTAGCGCCAAAAATGCCTAGTAACACGGGCAATATTATCCGCTTATGTGCCAACACGGGCGCGCAGCTACACTTGGTCAGGCCATTAGGGTTTGAGCTTGATGATAAAAAGCTACGGCGTGCAGGTTTGGATTATCATGAATACGCGCACCTACAAGTACATGATGATTGGGCAGCAGCAAAACTGGCGCTACAGGCAGCGGATTGTCATATTGTCACAGCATTGACCACCAAACTGAGCAAGCCTTTTTATGACTATGACTTTGGTGGGCAACAGATGGCTGCCGAATCTGATCGTGCTTTGATGCCTGAACAGATACCTAATGTCGCCTTAGTATTTGGCTCTGAAACAGCAGGTTTGGCAGATGATATACGTGAAGATATCGGCGCTGATCACTGGTTACGCTTGCCTATGCTGGCTGATTCACGCAGTTTGAACTTATCGAATAGTGTGGCGATATGTCTGTATGAGGTCTGGCGTCAGCAAGGCTTCACTGGTGATGAAGGTCGTAGTATCGGGTATGAGACGTTGACAGTGTACGATCCAAAATAGCCGTGCATTTTTTACTGATTGCAGGCGATGATCCAACATTCAGGTATTCATCGCCATTCATAATCCCTTATCAATCATATATCTTACAAACAGTTGGGTGGTTTGGGCAGACCGGCAAGGCGATTAACATGGCGGGCAACCAAGCCAGTGTTGAATAACTGCTGTAGTTTCTGATTGCTAATATCATGCTCTGGCAAGGTTTTCTGTAACCATTTAATCAGTGGGCGCGTGGCTGGTGCGTGATTAAACTGAGTAAAAAATGCCCGTACCTGTTGTAAAATTTGTAAATGCTCAGTTTCTAGATGCACCTCTAGAGTGTCGGCCAATTGCTGAGCGACATCAGGGGTCCAGATATTATGGTCACATAAATGACCGTCTTGATCCAATTCAACGTTGATTGCCGCTGTTATATCGTGATTAATCGTATTATCGTTATTCATAGGGCGATGGTCACTACTTTATCAAACCCCGCATTATTAGCATCGGTATTCTGAGTTAGATTGACCCATTCTTCATCGGTTAACAGCCCACTCAACTTGGTTTCTAGATTGAGCTTAGCACTGGTATTGTTACTCAGCTGCGCCACATCATCGGCTAAGGCATAAATATTTGCGATGCCTTGTATTTCACTGTCACTCAAATACGCATCAAGCCAACTGATAAAAGCCACGGTGCTACCAAGCAAGAGAATACTGTCACCGGTGCGCCATGTCCGTGACATCTCATCGACACTGCGCCTGAGCATATCCATTGTGCTGTGTATTTGATATAAAGTTGCCATAACAGTGTCCGATTCGTTGCTAGATTTAGGATAAGGCGTGTCCTCATTTTCATCTCTATTTTTAAAATGAGGACACGCCCTAGTATTTAAAGTATTACAAATAAAATTGCGAGGCTAAAAGCGTAGTATTTGCTCAAAGTCTGAAGCGTTCACCACTTCA
Organism: Psychrobacter sp. NC44; assembly: GCF_904846655.1. Lineage (NCBI taxonomy): Bacteria > Pseudomonadati > Pseudomonadota > Gammaproteobacteria > Moraxellales > Moraxellaceae > Psychrobacter > Psychrobacter sp. NC44. Next base: position 336,769 of record NZ_CAJHBN010000001.1, read on the forward strand.
GGTATCAATGTCAATTGTGAAGCCAAATCAATAGGCAGCATACCTGTGACCCACCCGCTAAAGACATCGTCAGGTAGCCAAGCGGCTGGCATGTCATATAGCTCAAGCGACTGAATCATGCCATGCAAACGCGACGCAGGCTGCATCAACAAGCCAAAAACAGGCGCATCCAAATACAGCTGTACTTCATGACCAAAGGTCGCTAGCGTTAATGCAAGCGCACAGCCTTCATAACTCGCCATTTCAGTCGGCGTGAGCAGCTGAATTAATAATTTCATGGTTAATTCCTAATCTAATTGGTCGCTGACAATTATTATCATAAGATGTAATCTGTCTGCACGGCAAGTCATCAAAACTGCATCAAACGACAGTCGCCTTGCATCATCATCGCAAGCTCACTCAGTCCGACCAGTGAAAAGCCGGTGGCAAGGTTGTCACCATTAAGTTGATGGCGTTTGCTGTTATCCGTGTCGCTAATGCCGCGACTGAGTGCAGTACTGACACAGACAGGCAGCGCTAACTGGAACTGCTCAGCGAGCGTTTGCCACTCTTTGGTCAAATTAATTTGATCCGCCGACTGCCAGCGTAAACCATTGGCCGTATGCGCCGCATCGCCATAAAAAAACACGTTTAAGGTGATATTATCTAAGGTGACATTGTCATTGGTATCTTTATTATTGGCAGTATTTGTCAGATAAGCGCGTGCATAGCGTAGCGCTAAATGGGCAAGTGGGTGGCTAGGATCAGCAGTAATCAGAAGCAATGGGGTCATGGTTGTCATAAGAGCTCTTTTCAATCATCTGCGCTAAAGTTGTTTATGCTACCATAAAGCGCTCAAAAGCAAATAGGGTCACTGTCATTAAACGTAGTTTTATATTAAATACTGACATATTGCGTATCGTTAGTTGATGCTGTGACTGCTTCGTAAGAAAAAACGATAAACTTATGCGCTAAGTTCACGTAGTCTTATCACTCTATGCAAGGAGTTATGTTCCCTATGTCACCCGCTATGCCTTCACGTGCGACCCATGGTACAGATTGTCAGTATACAACCGAACAGCTGCAAATATTGCAGACGGCAAGCGAGTTCGCTTATCAGATTTGGGAGAGTCGAACGGTTTCATGCCAAACGTTTTTACGCAGCTACCCGTTAGATCGAACCTTAACTCGGCAGCAAATCGATGATTTGATTCAAGATTATACGTTAGATGATAATTACCAACTTGCTGATGAAGTGAAGGTGATGAGTGGCCTGCGTCATCTACGTACACTGCTGATGATGCGCTGGATTTGGCAAGATGCCTTACAACTGATAGCACTTGAGCAATTGACCGACGAGCTGTCTGAGTTTGCAGACGGCTGTATCTCATTTGCCAAAGATTACACCTACCAGCATTTGATTAAACAGTACGGCGAACCGACTTTTATCAATGCTAAAGGTAACGTGCAAATTGATGATATGGCGATTATGGCGATGGGCAAGCTTGGCGCTCATGAACTGAACCTATCGAGTGATATAGACCTTATCTTTGTCCATCAGGCTCGCGGTGTAACCAACGGTGATAAATCAAAAGGCACGCGCAGCATAGATAATAAGCGGTTTATGACAAGGCTCGGTCAAGGTATTATTAAATTACTGGATCAAAAGACGGCTGATGGCTTTGTCTTTCGGGTCGATATGCGTCTGCGACCGTGGGGTGATGGTAGTGATTTGGCCATTCATCTGTCCGCATTACAGAAGTACTTCTCTCAACATGGACGTGCATGGGAGCGTTTTGCATGGCTGAAAGCACGAGTAGTCGGGCAGATAGAACAGCCGTTTTATGATGAGATACAAGCGCTCATCAAACCCTTTGTTTTCCGTTATTACGTGGATTATAGTGCTTTTTCAGCGCTCAGGGAGATGAAATCCCTTATTCAAAACCAAGTCGCTCAGCGGGAGGATTTGGATAACATCAAGCTGGGTGCTGGTGGTATCCGAGACATTGAGTTTATTGTGCAGGCCTTTCAGTTGATTTATGGTGGCAGGCATCCTCAATTACAGGTGAAATCTTGTTTACAAGCAATGCAGGTATTACATAAGCTTGAGTATCTAGAGAGGACTACTTATCAAGAGCTCCAAGCCGCGTATCGTTTTTTACGTCGGCTTGAACACGCCATTCAAGCGATTAATGATCAACAGACTCAGCGTTTGCCACATGATCCGCAGTGGCAGTATAACTTGGCGGTTACCCTTGGGTTTGACGATTGGAATGCGCTGTTAGATACCCTTAATCACCACCGAGACAATGTCAATGTTCCCTTTGAGCGTATGGTGACCGAACGTCAGGTACCGGATCATGAAGACACAGATCTTGAGCCCGAACATCTTGATGAACAGATTGCACGATTGAATGATGTGCTCACGGCAGAAAATCGAGTGTTATTACAAGATTTTTGGCAGTCAAAGATGGTCGCTAACTTAAGCGATGAGGCTCGCGAGCGGTTGGATGACGCTTATCCTGTGATTATCCATGCGTTACTCGCTCATCAAGAGCAGCAGCAATTGGCCAATACCGCTTTGCCGCGTCTCATTACATTGCTCGAAGCGATTTGTCGTCGTTCTATCTATTTGGTGATGATTGCAGAAAATCCCAATGCGACAATTGAGCTGATACCCATGCTATCGGCCAGTCCTTGGATTGCCAAAGAGTTGGCACATTATCCTGTGCTTTTAGATACTTTTTTACAGCAGCGCTATCGCCACTTGCCGGACAAGCCAGAGTTGCGTGATATTTTGCGTCAACAGCTATTGCGCGTAGAGCCTAATGACGAAGAAGAGCTGCTCAGCGTATTAAGACTATTTAAGAAGAACCAAGTGTTGGCGGTCGCCGCCAGTGATGTATTGGCTGAGCGTCCGATTATGAAGGTGTCGGATTCTCTTACGTATATCGCAGCGGTGGTACTAGAAGCCGCATTAGAACGGGCCTTTGCAGAAATTGTCAAACGCTACGGCTATCCTATTGGTCAAGATGGCGACCCAGTGACCGAGGCAGACTGCGGTTTTGCCATCATTGGTTATGGCAAGCTTGGCGGGCTAGAGCTGTCGTATTCTTCAGATTTGGATTTGGTGTTTTTGCATAAGATAAAAGAGCAGGGTATGACTACGGGTGAAAAATCAGTCAGCGGTATGAAGTTTGCTGCCCGTTTGGTACAAAAGCTGATGAACTATCTCAATACCCAAACTCGAGATGGCCGCGCTTATGAGATTGATATGCGTCTGCGCCCCTCAGGTAATGCTGGCATGATGGTGGTGTCTTGTCATGCTTTTGAAACCTATCAGCTAGAAAAGGCATGGTCATGGGAGCATCAAGCCTTGGTACGGGCACGAGCGATTTGCGGTGACAAACGAGTGACGGCACGCTTTTGTGATATTCGCCGAGACGTATTATCATTACCACGCACGATAGAGCAGGTGCGTACAGAAGTCACCAGTATGCGTATTAAGATGCAAAAACATCTGGGCACCAGTCAATGGCAACAACAAGCAGGTAAGTTTCATCTTAAACAAGATGCAGGCGGGATCATCGACATTGAGTTCTTAGCACAATTTGCAGTATTGGCTTATTCGCATGAGCATCCGAGCCTGACCAAATGGAGCGACAACGTTCGTATTTTTGAAGAAGTGGCATCACTGGGTATTTGGGAGGAGCAAGTCTGCCAAGATTTAACGGATGCTTACCTCAGAATTCGTGCTGCTACTCATCAATTGGCACTATCAGAGCAATCGCTATTGGTGGATGAGTCACTGTGGAAAGAAACACGAGCATTAGTACAAGCGCAATGGCAACATTTGATGGGTGTTAATTTGTCCGATAGCGATTCGCCCAATTCTTAAGAAGGTTTTTGCTTATAAATAATAGCCTGTGATACTCAAACTAAAAGATTTCATTTGCTAGCACCGCCAGTGATATAATCGGCGACACATTACGATAAAGCTGTCAGTTGTTGGTTATTTCTGAGTAAGGATAACACTATATTTTAGCAATAAAATTTGACGCTGCGGTGTTATCATATGATGTTGATAAATACGATTAAACAAAACCTATAGTCGAAGCATTTATACGTGCGTCGACTATACCTAAAAAAATAGCCGTTAGTGCTAACATAAGGATTATAAAATGAATATGGCAACACAAGATGGTAAGCTTTGGATGAATGGCACAATGATTGAGCAGCCAGATGCCAAAGTCCATGTGCTGACGCATAGCTTGCATTATGGCATGGCTGTGTTTGAAGGTGTGCGCGCGTACCAAACTGCTGACAAGCGTACAGCAATCTTTCGTCTAAAAGAACATACTGAGCGCCTGTTAGGCTCTGCAAAAATCTTTCAAATGAATGTACCGTTTGATGCAGCGACTCTGGAGCAGGCGCACAAAGATGTGGTCAAGCAAAACAACTTGGCAGAAGCCTATATTCGTCCGCTCATTTGGGTCGGTGCAGAAAAGCTTGGTTTATCGTCACGTGATAACAGTATCAATGCAATGGTTGCTGCTTGGCATTGGGGCGCTTATCTGGGTGAAGAGGGTATCAAAAATGGTATCCGTGTAAAAACCTCGTCATTTACTCATCATATGACCAATGTGACCATGTGTAAGGCAAAAGCCTCGAGCAACTATCCAGTTTCTATCATGGCAAACCAAGAAGTCACTCGTAATGGCTATGACGAAGCAATTTTGATGGATCCGCAAGGTTATGTCTGCCAAGGTGCTGGCGAGAACTTGTTCTTAGTAAAGGATGGTGTATTGCATACGCCAGATTTAGCGGGCGGTGCACTTGACGGCATCACGCGTCGTACTATCATTCAATTTGCCGATGATCTAGGAATCAAGGTCGTTGAGCGCCGTATCACCCGTGATGAGTTCTACTTGGCGGATGAGATATTCATGACGGGTACGGCGGCTGAAGTCACACCTATCCGTGAATATGATGATCGTAATATCGGAAATGGTGGCCGAGGACCTTTGACTGAGCAGCTACAGACCTTGTACTTTGATGTGGTTCATGGTCGCAATGAGCAGTATATGGATTGGTTAAGCTTTATTGATTAAAACAGCTGTATGATTGTGAATTAACGATTAAAAAGCTAAGACCATGTGGGCTTAGCTTTTTTATACTTATGCGATTTTATTCAAATATCATAAAAAGGTTGATATGAAAATAGTAGTTACTGGCGGTGCCGGATTCATTGGTTCGGCTGTTATTCGTCATATTATCCACAATACGGATGACGAAGTATTAAATATTGATAAATTAACCTATGCGGGTAATTTAGAATCACTCAAAGACATTGATCAAAGTCCACGATATGAGTTTCAACAGATAGATATCTGTGACAAAGAAGCGTTAGAGCAAGTATTTGACAGTTTTCAGCCCAATCTTGTCATGCATTTAGCAGCCGAGTCACATGTAGATCGTTCTATTGATGGGCCTGCTGAATTTATTAATACTAATATTGTAGGCACTTATCATTTATTAGAAGTCGCACGTCAATACTGGCAAAAGCTTGATGGCATAGGTAAACAGCAGTTTAGGTTTCATCATATCTCTACCGATGAGGTTTATGGCGATCTGGAAGGGACGACTGGTTTATTTACCGAAACCACTCCTTATGCGCCAAGTTCACCTTATTCTGCATCTAAAGCAAGTTCTGATCATTTGGTTCGTGCATGGCATCGTACTTACGATTTCCCTATCTTAGTTACTAACTGCTCTAATAATTATGGCCCCTATCATTTTCCTGAAAAACTTATTCCGTTGGTTATCTTAAATGCTCTAGATGGCAAAGCTTTGCCTATCTACGGTAAAGGCAACCAAATACGAGATTGGTTATTCGTAGAAGATCATGCGCGTGCACTATATAAAGTGGTCACTGAAGGGAAAGTGGGTGAGACTTATAATATCGGCGGACATAACGAAAAACAAAATATTGAAGTAGTCAAAACGATCTGCCAAATTTTGGATGAATTGCAACCTCGCGCTGATGGGATTCAATACGAGTCATTGATTACATTTGTAAAAGATCGTCCAGGACATGACCTACGCTATGCAATCGATGCGAGTAAAATTGCTAATGAGTTAAATTGGACACCAAAAGAGACCTTCGATAGCGGTATCAGAAAAACAGTTGAATGGTATTTAAGTAATACGGAATGGTGTAGTCGTGTCCAAAATGGCAGTTATCAACGTCAAAAAATTGGAATAAGCAGAATAGGAGCAGGTGAGTAATGAATACGAAAGGTATTGTTTTAGCGGGTGGCTCAGGCACACGTCTTTATCCCATTACTAAAGGTATCTCTAAGCAGCTGCTACCTATCTATGATAAACCGATGATTTATTATCCGTTATCCGTATTGATGCTTGCAGGTATCCGTGACGTGCTCATCATTAGTACGCCTGATGATATAGGGTGTTTTAAGCGTTTACTTAGCGATGGTAGCGAGCTAGGGATTAACATTAGCTATGCAGTACAGCCAAGTCCAGAGGGTTTGGCTCAAGCATTCATTATTGGTGAAGACTTCATTGGTGATAGTAATGTTTGTCTAGTACTAGGTGACAATATCTTTTATGGTCAAGGGTTCACGCCATTATTACGTCAAGCCGTCAATCGTAAAAACGGTGCAACCGTCTTCGGCTATCAAGTGAAAGATCCAGAGCGTTTTGGCGTAGTGGCATTTGATGAAGATAAGCGCGCTATTTCGATAGAAGAAAAACCTACCAAGCCTAAATCCAATTATGCGGTGACGGGTTTATACTTTTATGATAATGATGTCATAGAGATTGCGAAAAATGTTAAGCCTTCCGATCGAGGCGAAGTTGAGATTACCACCGTCAATCAGATGTATATGGAACGTGGTGATTTAAGCGTAGAGCTACTAGGTCGTGGGTTTGCGTGGCTTGATACAGGTACACATGAAAGCTTGCTAGAAGCAGCACAGTTTGTTGAGACTATTGAAAAGCGTCAAGGTTATAAAGTGGCATGCTTGGAAGAGATTGCCCTCAATAATGGCTGGTTGAGTAAGCAAAAAGTGTTAGAGATTGGTCGCAGTATGAACAAAAATGCTTATGGCCAGTATTTGATTTCTCTAGCGGATGAAGAGTCATGAGCTTAATAAAATGGGTTGATTTTCCAGCATTGGGCGATGAACGTGGTTCACTAGTTGCTTTGGAAGCAGAAAAGACTGTGCCATTTAAAATAAAGCGTGTCTACTATATTTTTGGTACACAGATAGAGGCGTCACGCGGTTTTCATGCGCATCACAACCTCCAACAGGTTGCTATTTGTGTGACTGGTAAGTGCCGTATGGTTCTTGATGATGGTGCGCAGCGTCAAGAAGCTTGGCTTGATTCTCCTACGAAAGGCTTAATCGTTGGTGATTTGGTATGGCGTGAGATGCATAACTTTAGTCACGACTGTGTGCTTTTGGTACTGGCAAGCGAGCATTACGACGAAAATGATTATATTCGCGATTATGATGAATTTTTGAGGTGTCTATGAGTATCCATCCTACGGCAATAGTTTCGGACAAAGCTATTATAGGCTCTAATGTAAAGATTGGTGCTTACACCATTGTTTATGACAATGTAGAGATCTGTGAGAATACAGTGATTGAAGCGTTCTGCGAGATAGGCGTTTCAAATCATTTGTCAAATGGAGAGAAGCTATATATAGGGGTTAATTCCCATATTCGATCACATAGTATTTTCTATGAAGGCTCACATTTTTTAGAAGCATTAGTGACAGGTCATCGAGTCACGGTAAGAGAGAAAGTAAACGCTGGAAAAAACTTACAAATAGGCACTTTGTCTGATTTACAAGGTCATTGTGACATAGGCGATTTTGTACGTTTTCACAGTAATGTCCATATTGGGCAAAAAAGTAAAATCGGCAACTATGTTTGGATTTTTCCATATGTGGTCTTAACCAATGATCCGCATCCGCCTAGCGACACCTTGCTTGGTGTCACTGTTGAAGATTATGCTGTCATTGCCACCATGAGTGTTGTTTTGCCAGGTGCTAAAATAAGTCATGGCTGCCTAATTGCTGCGCATTCATCGATTAAAGGTATCACAGAAGCCGATATGATTTATGCCGGCTCTCCTGCTAAGAAAATATGCCCCACTACTAAAGTCAAATTGCATGATGGAACGGGTGATGCTTATCCGTGGCGTAAACACTTCCATCGTGGTTATCCAGAAGAATTGGTAACATCGTGGATGAGTGAGTAAAAAAGATAAAAAGGTATGAAAGCCCTTGTAGCCTAGAGTCAATCACCAAACACAATAATACTCAATTTAACTATTTGCTTAAATATTTACCTCATAGGGTTACCACATGATTCCTTTTCTTGATTTAAAAGCAATTAATGCTCAATATCGTGATGAGCTTGTAGACGCTTGTGCTCGTGTTATTGATTCAGGCTGGTATATCGGCGGCAGTGAGCTCGAACAATTTGAGCAGCAGTTTGCTGATTATTGTGAGACGAAATTTGCCATAGGTGTTGCTAATGGTTTGGACGCGCTTATTCTAACGCTGCGAGCATGGAAGGAGCTAGGTAAGCTAAAAGATGGTGACGAGGTCATTGTCCCATCAAATACGTATATTGCGAGTATATTGGCAATTAGCGCTAATAACTTAATGCCTATTTTAGTTGAACCATGTGTCGACAGCTTCAATATTGATCCCAAAAAAATTGAGATGGCTATTACTAGCAAAACAAAAGCGATACTTCCTGTGCATTTATATGGGCAACTAGCAGATATGCCAGCGATTATGGATATTGCTAAATGTCATGAGTTGTTGGTATTAGAAGACTCTGCGCAAGCACATGGTGCTTCTCTTGAAGGTAAGAGAGCAGGGAGTTGGGGTGATGCATCAGGTTTTAGTTTCTATCCTGGTAAAAATCTTGGCGCCTTAGGTGATGCGGGTGCAATTACTACGAGTGACGAAGCGCTGGCTCACACATTGCGCGCGTTACGTAATTATGGCTCACATGAAAAATATAAAAACCTATATCAAGGGATCAATAGTCGTTTGGATGAAATCCAGGCCGCTATGTTGAGTGTTAAATTAAGGGGCTGTCCTAGATAACTAGTTCAGTTCCTGTTTAACCCATTGTTTTAGCTGGTGTAATTGACGTTTTGGATCACT